>JAIQFD010000004.1:0-170000 GCA_020073495.1 Terriglobia bacterium | reverse complement strand
ATGCGTGCAAGCCGTCTCCGGCAGGCAAATCCGCCGGGGAGCTATCGGTGAGACGCAAAGGAGCACCAGTATGGTGCGAACTCGTTGATTTCACGCTGCCAAGAAAAACCTCTAAGGAGAATGGAAGGGAACCGTACCTCAAACCGACACAGGTAGACGAGGAGAATATCCAAAGGCGCTCGAGAGAAGACTCCTTCAGGAACTCGGCAAATTAACCCCGTAACTTCGGGAGAAGGGGTGCCCCGGTAGGGTTCATAGCCCGAGGGGGCCGCAGTGAATCGCGTACGGCGACTGTTTAACAAAAACACAGGTCTCTGCAAAGTCGAAAACGACGTATAGGGGCTGACGCCTGCCCGGTGCCGGAAGGTTAAAGGGAGAGGTTAACCGCAAGGTGAAGCTTCGAACTGAAGCCCCGGTGAACGGCGGCCGTAACTATAACGGTCCTAAGGTAGCGAAATTCCTTGTCGGGTAAGTTCCGACCTGCACGAATGGCGTAACGATCGTACGACTGTCTTAAGGAGTTACTCGGCGAACTTGTAGTACCGGTGAAGATGCCGGTTTCCCACACCTAGACGGAAAGACCCCGTGCACCTTTACTATACCTTCACTATGAATGATGGCTCTTGCTGCGCAGGATAGGTGGGAGGCTTTGAACCCAGGCTTTCGGGCTTGGGGGAGCCAACGGTGAGATACCACCCTGTGAGTGCTGTCGTTCTAACCTCTTCCCGTGATCCGGGAAAGGGACATAGTGAGGCGGGTAGTTTGACTGGGGCGGTCGCCTCCTAAATTGTAACGGAGGCGTGCGAAGCTACGCTCAGGCTGTTTGGAAATCAGCCGTCGAGTGCAAAAGCATAAGCGTGGTTGACTGCGAGTCCAACAAGACGAGCAGGTACGAAAGTAGGCTTTAGTGATCCGGTGGTTCTGCATGGAATGGCCATCGCTCAACGGATAAAAGGTACGCCGGGGATAACAGGCTGATCGGAGCCAAGAGTTCATATCGACGCTCCGGTTTGGCACCTCGATGTCGGCTCATCGCATCCTGGAGCTGTAGAAGGTTCCAAGGGTTAGGCTGTTCGCCTATTAAAGCGGTACGTGAGCTGGGTTCAGAACGTCGCGAGACAGTTCGGTCCCTATCTGGTGCGGGCGTAGGAGATTTGAGGGGACCTGTCCTTAGTACGAGAGGACCGGGATGGACGAACCTCTTGTGTTCCAGCTGTCGTGCCAACGGCATGGCTGGGTAGCGAAGTTCGGAGGTGATAACCGCTGAATGCATATAAGCGGGAAGCACTCCCCAAGATGAGATCTCCCAACCCATAAGGGATAAGAAGGGCACACGAAGACTACGTGTTTGATAGGCTGGAAGTGGAAGCGCTGTGAGGCGTGTAGCTTACCAGTACTAATCGCCCGTTCGGCTTGACCATAAAATTTACTCGGCGCAGTAGAGAGTTCCGATGCTATTCAGTTGTGAGGCACCGTCCTCACGTTCTTTTCAAGTTTGCAGCGAAGATTCGTATCAGGCAGGCGATTTGGATCGCGCCGGGCGGATCGAGCTAGTAGCCAGAGGCTAGTAGCTAGGAGCTGCAGTCGAATGTCGGTGATCTTACCGCGGGGGTCACACCCGTTCCCATCCCGAACACGGAAGTTAAGCCCCGCAGGGCCGATTGTACTGCACGGGAAACTGTGTGGGAGAGTAGGTCGTTGCCGGCTAAATACAGGCCATCTGGAGCAATCCAGGTGGCCTGTTCCTTTTGCCGCGCGGAGAGATCCTTCGCGCGAAGCGCGCTCAGGATTTCGCCTGCGGGCTCCCGCTCGGCTCCGCCTCGCTCACGCCCGCAAAGCGCCTCAAGTTGTCGGCTACGAGGCAGCTGCGACCGCGCGCTTAACGCGCTGCGGCAGTTCGGCGGCGATGAATAACGAGGCGGGATAGATGTAATCCTCGCCCGATTCATCCACCACGCGCAGAAACCCGCGCTTCTCGAGCTGCGCGTCGGGCATGGTTGCGTACAACTTGCGGATCTCCAGCGAGGCGCTGTAGCCCTGGTTCTTGATGCAGATCACGAATCTCTGCTTATTCGGCATCTTGGATGAATCGCTTGATCTTGAATTCTTTGCGCCCCACGCCGTGCGCTTCGTACCAGTGGAGCTCCGCTTGTGCAATCGTACCATCATTAAGTTCGATGCGCGCCATCCCCTTGCGTTTGCGCCAGCGTGCCTTGCCATAGACCTTGGTCAAGCGGCGCAGTTCGCGAATCTTCCGCCCGGTAGCGATCGTTGCAACGCCTTCGATCTCGCCGATAATGCGAAAGTACATGGAGCAACTGGCGGCATTGTATAGTCACGCCCATGGCAGCGGCCAAGAGTTTTGACGCGGTGCTGGAGCGCAAGCCGGGGCGGCTGGGGTGGACCATCGTCCGCATACCGTTCGACGTGGCGAAGGTCTGGGGCGCGCGGGGGCAGCTCAGAGTGAAGGGCGACAGCAACGGCTTTGAGTTCCGCACCTCGCTGTTCCCCGATGGCAAGGGAGGCCACGCGCTGCTGGTGAACAAGAAGATGCAGCGTGGCGCGGGCGTCGTGGCAGGCACAAAGGCGCATTTCCGGCTGGAGCCGGACACGGCGGAGCGCGTGGTGCAAGTGCCGGCGGAGTTGTCGAAGGTGCTGGGGCAATCGAAGCGGCTTCAGAAGTATTACGAGTCGTTCAATTATTCGATGCGGCGCTGGATGGCGGACCAGGTCGCCGCCGGCAAAGCCAACGCCACGCGCGCCCGCAAGGCGGAGCAGATCGCGGAGTTGTTTCTGGAGACGATGGAAGGAGAACGGGAGTTGCCGCCGATGATCGAGCGAGCCCTGGCGCAGAATCCGGAGGCGCGGCGCGGATGGGACCAAATGACGCCGGCGATGCGGCGCGGTCAGTTGATGGGCATCTTTTACTACCGGAATATCCAGTCGCGGGCGCGCCGGTTGGCGAAAGCGGTCGAAGCGGCGGCGGAGTACGCGGAGAAGCGCTCGGGTCATTTGTGATTTGCGATTGGTGATTTGCGATTGGGAAGAGGACGACGTGGCGGATTTTCAAGGCAAGCGAGTGATTCGGGAGTACGTCCAAACCAACAATGCGGCGCCGGAGCGGGTGTTCCTGCTGCTGTGTCCGGTGCGTGAGGCGGAGTGGGTGCCGGGGTGGGAGTGTCGGCTGATCCACTCGAACTCCGGCGTGGCCGAGCTGGGATGCGTGTTCACCACGCCCAACGAAGACGGGTCGGAGGCGACCTGGATGACCATCGAGTACGAGCCGGCGCGGCGCATCGGATTCGTTTGGGTGTGGCCGAAGATGGTGGCGGCGCGGTTGCGGTTCGAACTCCAGCCCGCCGGTGGGAAAACGCATCTGCACGCGCGCTACGAGTACACCGGATTGTCGGAGGAGGGGAATAAGGAAGTGGAGCGGTACACGGAAGAGTGGTTTGCCGCCAAGATGAAGAAATTCGAGGCCGCGCTCAATCATTACCTCGCGACGGGCAAAATGATTTCGGCGGGCGCGTGGGAGTGATCTTTTAGCGCGGGACTTCCGTCCCGCGATTGATCCGTCGTCCCTATGGGACTCGGGATCATATTTGGCCGGTTACCCAGGACTTCCGTCCTGGGCTACACATTCGCCGCGCCGACGGCGCTGTGCGATGCAGCCAGTTACAGTCGCGCGTTCCCGGGCGGATTCGTGCGGGCCACACATCCGCCGCGCCGATGGCGCTGTGCCGTCGCGGCAATCAACATCCCGTGTCGCTTGGTGCGAGTGCGGTTGTGCGGCAGCGCCTACGGCAGCGGCTGGATGGTGGTGTTCACCAGGTACGGATCGTTGAACACGGCTTTCTCGCCTGCCTTCTTGCCCTTGATGGGCATCAGGCGGGCGGAGAGCGGCTTGTGCAGGCGAAAGGCGAGCGTGGCCATGTCCCCGATGATCTTCGCCAGTTGTTCTTCGGTGACGTCGCCGGGGAGTGGGATGGTGTCAAGGCCGGTGCCGCAAACGGATGAGTAGGCGAGCAGATCGTCGATGGTAAGGCGGCCTTCGCCCCAGCGCTTGGACAGAGTCGCGTCTTCCAGGATGGGGATCATCAGGCCGGAATAGCCGGTGAGCAGGATGTTGAGATTCTTCAGCACGCCGGTGACGACGGCGGCTGCGGTAAGCGTGCCGCTGGAGCCAAAGGGCGCGCCAGTGAAGTTCTCGATGGCGGTTCCGATGGAGACCTCGCGCAGGGGCGCGGGCGAGACGTCCATTCCGGCGTAGGTCCAGCGGGTGGTCTTTTCCGCGTTCAGCGCGACTGTCTCGATCGCCTTCAAGTGGGGCTCGAGCGCGGCGCGGAGGCGCTGGGCCGCGATCTTTGGATCGGCGCCGGTTCCGGCAAAAGCTTCCATCACGATGTTGGCCGATTCGGTGGCGATGGCGAACCTGTGGCCCGCGCCCCAGCTGTAGGCCGCCGGATAGAAAGGCGTGGAGGGCAGGACCATGGCGATGGCGGCAAAGTTGAAGTTGCCGGCGTTAGCCGGGCCGCTCTCGCCCAGGCGCTTGATGACGTGGGCGGCAGCGCGGATGGATTTCCACTGCACGCCATCTTCCGCCGCGACCACGACGGTGCCGTGCAGCACGGTGGCGTGCTCCATCGCCGTAGCCAGCAGGTCGGCTGCGGCGGGGTCGTCGGAATCGTCCAGCATGGCGGGGCCGACATTGGGAAGGAAGTCCTCCTTGGCGCCGAGCTGGTCGAAGTCGCGGAAAAAGGCGAGGGCCTGGTCGCGGGTCATGCCGCGCGTGTAGTCGGGGAAGGGTTGGGTGGCTATGCGCAGGGTCTCAACTTCGTATCCCGCCTTCTGCAGATTGGATCTGACTTGGCGGAGCATGCGGAGAGCGTCGGCAACGATGGTTTGCATCTTCGCGGGGTCCATCTTCACGAAGGCTGTGATGGCGCGGACCTTGGGCTTCTGCTGCGCGAACGCGGCGGAACACAGAAGGAAGAGAATGATGATGGCGCGCAGGATGCGAGACGAACGCATTGGAACCCTCCGGAAGATCGCGCGATTGTACGCGAGGGTGCGGAGAAGGGATACAATGCTGCACCGCAAGCAGGGGGTGCTTATGAAACGCTGGATGAGTGTGGCCGGACTGGTGATGGTGGCTAGCCTGCTCTCGTACGCCGCGGAGCCGAGCCCGACCTTCGCGAGATTGCAGAAGCTGGTGGGCACTTGGGAGGCGAAAAGGCCGGATGGGAAGACGTCGCAGCTCGAAGTCACGTCGGTGTCGGCGGGATCGGCGCTGATGATCATGCAGCCGGACGAGGGGTACGGCTCGATGGTGACGATGATCCATCCCGACGGCAACCGGGTACTGCTGACGCACTACTGCGCGACCAAGAACCAGCCGCGCATGGTGGCCGACGCAATGACGGACGGGAAGACCATCAAGTTCAATTTTCTGGATGTCACCAACCTTGCCGAGGGCCAGCCGGGAAGCATGCGGGGCCTGGTGCTGATACTGCCGGATGACGATCACATGTCCCAGCAGTGGACCTTCCGCGCGGCGGACGGCAAGGAAATCACCGAGACGTTCAACCTGGTGCGCAAGAAATGAGTGCCGAGCGCGATTGGATCGGGGAGTATTCGCAGGCGCATCAGCATCCGGTGAACCGGCTGTGCCACAGCTTCGGGATCCCGATGATCGCCGTCTCGCTGGCGTTATTCGTGGCGGCGTACTTCGTGCGCCCGCTGTGGCCGCTGCCGGTCGCGCTGTTCGTGGTGGGATGGGTCCTGCAGTTCGTCGGGCATGCCTACGAGAAAAAGCCGCCCGAGTTCTTCAAAGACCCGCGATTCCTGTTCGTGGGGCTGAGGTGGTGGTTCGCCAAGATGCGCGGTAAAGCCTAGCGGGGACGTACCGCCAAGTACACGCGCGGGGTGCGGCGCAGCTTGCTGGTCCAGTCGAAGAAGCGCTTGAGGAAATATTTCTGATTGAGCAGGCGGTTGGCCGTGCGGGCCTCTTCGCCGTCGAGCAGGCGGGCTTGGGCGTCGATCCAGTCGCCGCGGAGGTTGCCGCGCAGCTCGCTGGGAGCGATGCGCACGCGCGGGTTGTTGCGGATGCGCTTCACCTTGCCGGAATCGGCGAGGGTGTAGAGCAATAGCTCGCTATCTTTCTCCGCGAACCACACGGGCGTGCGCACGCCCGCGCCATTCTTGCGGAATGTCTCCAGATTCAGATAGTCGTGGCCGGCAAAGCGGGCGAGCGGTTCGTCCATACGGTCATTGTAATGGTGTAGGCTGGTATGCCGGAGAGCGAAGCGAATGCTCCGATTGATCGTTCATTGGCTGCTGAGCGCGCTGGCGCTGGTCATCGTGGCTCACATCGTGCCCGGGTTCTACGTGAGCGGGATCAAGGCAGCACTGATCGCGGCGCTGGTCATCGGATTCATCAACGCCACGCTGGGGGCTTTCCTGAAGCTCATCACGCTGCCCCTGACCATCGTGACGCTGGGGATCTTCTGGTTCGTGATCAATGCGTTGATGCTGATGCTGGCGTCGCGGCTGGTGAGCGGCTTCGAGGTGCGCGGGTTCCTGGCCGCGTTCGTCGGAGCCGTCGTGCTGGCGCTGGTCAACATGGTGCTGCGCGCACTGGTACCGAAGCGGGAGCCGTAGCTTTCTCCGATCAGCGCATCCTCGACAACTCCCTCACAACATCTGCGATGTCGTATTCCTGGAAGAGGCGAATGCCGGCGACACCGGCGGCGCCGGCTTCGAGACAGGCGCGGGCGTTCTCGACGGTGACACCGCCCAGGGCGAGGACGGGGAGCTTGTGGCCACAGGCCTGGCGCAGCGCCTCCAGTCCCGAGCCGGCACGGCCTGCCTTCTCGAAGACGGGAGCAAACACGGCGAAGTCGGCGCCGTCGGCCGCGGCGAGGGAAACTTGTTCCAGGGTGTGGCAGGACACGGCGATAACCCAGTTTCTAGTTTCTAGTTTCTCGTTTCTGGAGAGAAGCGAACGCGCGTCGGCGGCGGAGATGTCGTCGGAGCGGAGGTGGACGCCGTCGGCGCCGGCGGCGAGGGCGATGTCCGTGCGATGGTTGATCAGGAGTTTCGAGTTTCGAGTTTCAAGTTTCGAGTCGCTTCGCAAAACTGCAGCTGCGTTGCGGGCAAGGGATTCCAGGTCACGGGCCGACAGGTCTTTTTCGCGGAGTTGGATGAAGTCGACGCCGGCTCGGGCAGCCTGGGCGATCTTCTCCAGCAGGCGGGCGCGGCGCTGGGCGTCAGTGCCGGGGAACTGCGAGCGGTCGGTGATGTAGTAGAGGAGCATTCAGCCATCAGCCATCACGGCAAACGAACGAGAAATGGGCGGCGTAGGACTTGTGATTTGTGAGGATCCGATGCTACGCCGCGAGCAATCACAAATCAGAAATCGCAAACCACATATCACCCCCGGGTTTCGGCGATCTCTGGTTCCTTCTCCTTGGCGGGTGGCGGGGCCTGGAGGTGGAACTTGGTGAGACCGTTCTTGAGGGTGGTGAACGCTTCCTCGGGAGTGTCGGCCATGCGGAACAGGTCCTTGTCCCCGGGGGCGATGGTGCCAGCCTCGATGAGGGCGTTGAGATTGATGACGCGCTTCCAGTAATTGCGGCCGTAGATGACCACCAGGATCTTCTTGGCCAGCTTCTGGGTCTGGGCGAGGGTGAGGATCTCGAAGAGTTCGTCCATGGTGCCGAAGCCGCCGGGGAAGATGACCAGCGCCTTGGAGAGGTAGGCGAACCAGTACTTGCGCATGAAAAAGTAGTGGAACTCGAAGTTGAGCGAGGGAGTGACGTAGCGGTTGGGCATCTGCTCGTAAGGCAGACGGATGTTCAGGCCGATGGTCTTGCCGCCGGCTTCGTAGGCGCCGAGGTTGGCCGCCTCCATAATGCCGGGTCCGCCGCCGGAGGTGATGACGAAGCGGTGGCGCTTGCCGGGAATGGTCATGGACCACTTGGTCAGCATGTAGGAGAGCTTGCGCGCGTCCTCGTAGTAGCGCGCCATCTCGACGGCGGCTTTGGCCTGCTTGACCATTTTTTGCTCGTGCGGCGGGGCGGGTGTGCGCGAGCCCGGCTTGTCCAGCACGGTCAGCGCGTCCTGCGCCTCGGAGCGGCTGTGGAAGCGCGCCGAACCGAAGAAGACGATGGTGTCCTGGATACGCTCCTTGCGGAAGCGGGCGAGGGGCTCGTAGTACTCGGACATGATGCGGATGCCGCGGCCCTCGGGACCGTTCAGGAACCCCTTGTTCTCGTAGGCCAGGGGAGCGATGGCCGTTTCGGGCTTCTTGGTGTCTGTCATCGCGAACGATTCTAGTACGGGAAGGGGCCCTTGCCGTTGTGTAGTGCGATGCCTATGTCAGGAGCCGGTGGCTCGTGGTCAGGGATGGATCGCTTCCTTGTAATGAGCCGCCTCCCAGATGCCGACCCAGATGTCGATGAAGCCGATGCCGGAGACGACGCCGCGGATGAAATCCTGGATGAGGAAGGCACGCAGCGTGGGGTAACGCAGCAACAGGCTGTTCTCCGACCACAAGCGGCCACCGTCGTACCAGGGAGCGACCACGAGGAACATCCCGACCTCGACAGCGAAGGCGACAAAGATGAAGAGCATGACGCGCCGCAGCCACAGAGGCAGGGGATGGGTGCCCCGAGCCGGGGTGGCGGGCGGCGGGCTGCCGATGACCGCGAAGTTCGGAGAACCCGTATTCAAGGGTGCGGGTCCGCGTTCCGTGGGTTCGATGGAGGGCTCCTGCTGCGGGTTGTTCTGGGCCGGGACGTCCCCTCGCCGCTCCGGATATGGGGCAAAATCCATCTGACAGGATTCTACGACTTCAACGCTTTAATGCGCTCGGCGACGTCGCGATAGTCGATGTTGGAACCGTACACCTCCAGGAAGCTGTCGAGCGCGGCTTTCTTGTTGCCGGCAGCTTCCTGGGCGTTCCCGAGTTCGTAGTAAACGGCGAGCTTGCTCTCCTCGTCGGCGCCGGGCACCTTCAGCGCTCTTTCGTACCACTTGACCGCGGCCTGGGGCACGCCCTTTTCGACGAAGCAGTGGGCCAGCCAAGTGTAGGCCTGCATGACCTGGGCGAAGGGGTGGCCGTGGTCGATGGCCTGGCAGACTTTCTGGAGCTCGCCGATGGCTTCGTCCATCAAGCCCATCTCCTTGAAGGCGACGCCGAGGTTGTAGTGGGTGTCGGGATCCTCGGGCTCTCCCTGAGTCTCCTCCACGTCCTCTTTGAACTCGTCGAAGATATCGGCGAGGGCGGACCTGGCCTCCTGGTGCTCGAGGGTGACGGCTGGGGCGGCAGGAGCCGCGGCCGCGATGGGAGCCGGCGCGGCCGCCATGGCGGGAGCCGCGGCCGGCACAGGCGCCAGTGGAGGCGGTGGCGGCGGCGGCGGAGCAACCGGTTCGGCGGCGGCGGGCGGCGGAGGCGGCGGCGGAGGCGGAGTCGGAGGCGCAGCGGGCTTGGCGGGAGCTCTTGCGCCGCCTACGGCAAAGTCCTCGCCGAGAGACTCTTCGAGGTCGAGCACGAAATCGCTCAGCACGCCGACGGAAGGCGGGGGGGCAGCGGCCGCAGGTACAGCTTGCGGTGGCGGGGGAGGAGGCGGCGGAGCGGGTTCGATGACCGGCGGCGGCGCGACTTCTTCGACGACCGGAAGCTCCGCCGGAGGTTCGGCCACGGCAGCCCCGCCCAGGGAGGCTTCGTCAAAGACCAGCGCCTGCACAGAGGGCTCGACGGCCTGCGGCGCGGGCGCTTCGGGGGGTGCTTCCACGGGAGCTTCCGCGACTTGCTCGATCTTCTGGGTGTCGGCGGCGGCAATGCCAGCTTCGAGCAGAGCGCGCAGCTCAGCGAGCCCCGGTGCTCCCTGAGACATGGCTTCGCACTTACCTAGCCCACTGCGAGCCTCGTCGAACATGGATTGCGAAAGATAAAACTTGACCTCTTCCATGAGGTCGGCGAGGGAAGGTCCGGCAGGAGCAGCGGCCTCGGGGGGAGCAGCGGCCTCGGGGGGCGGAGGGGCAGGCGCTTCTGTGGTGGTCATGCTCTCCCACTCGCCAGAGAGGTCGATCTCATGTGCCACGGGCTTAGCTTCAGCGGGCGCCTCGGCGACCGGCTCCATGACCGGCGGCTGCACGTCGATGGAGAACTCCGAGACCGGGGCGGCGGGAGCTTCTCCAGGCTCGACCACGAGGGGCGCGGCTGCTGCCCTCTCGAACACGGGGGCGGCGGCCGGAGGCGGAGCCGCCGGGGCCTGCTGGCGATACTTCTCCGCCATCTCCGAGTACTGCTTGGCTTCCGGTGCGTGGCCAGCGACGGAGTAGATCTGCTGGAGCACCTCACAACAACGGGCGGCTTCCTGGAAGCGATCGGCGCGGGCGTAAAGCGAAGCCAAGCGCTGGTTGAGCGTTACGTCGCTGGGTGCCTGGGGCAGCACGGCCTCGAGCGGAGCCAGAGCCTTGGCCGGCATGTTGTAAGTGTCGAGGAGTTCGGACTCGGTGAGGGCCGCCTGGATGGCTTCGGAAACCTCAGCGGTGTATTGCTGCGCCACTGGGGGCGCCGAGATCTCGATCTCGTCGACCATGAAGGCCTGTGCGCCCTCTTCCGGAGTGAGGGGACGCACGGCGGCATCCTCGCCCAGGCGGGCGACGATCTGGCGGTAGTTCTGCATGTGGAGCGGGTTCTCCGGCTCCGTCTCCGCCAGTTCCTTATAGAGATCGCGGCCCTTGGCCAACTCATTGGAGGCGACCAGCGCGTGGGCCAGCAGCTCGGTGACCTCGGTCAGATGCGAGGTGTCGCCGGCCTTGAGATACAGCGAACGAAGCGCGTTCAGAGCGGGAGCGCTGTCCTTGACGCGTCCGATGGTGGCATGCAGAGCTTCCAGCAGGCCCTGCTGGTTTGAGGCGAGCAGCTTGTCGGCATGAGTGTCATAGACGCGCAACGCGGCTTCGAACTCGCCCTTGGCCAGGAGGGCCTCGGCGAATCCGGTCATGCCGCTGAGGTCGTTGTGCACGGTGAGCAGCTTAGCGGCGATGGGCTCGGCATCCTGGGTGCGTGCCAGCAGGAGGTGCGACTTGAGCAGGGAGCGCAGGGCCTCCGGACGGGAGTCGAGGTCTGGGATCTTCTCCAGGTAGGTGACAGCGCTGGCGGCGTCGCCGGAATCGACGGCGATCTGGCCGCGCAGCATGAGAGCGTTGGCGTTCTGGGGATCGAGGGTGAGGACCTTGCCCAAGGCCTCATCGGACTGGTCGAGCGCGCCGCGCGCGAACAGCGACTCGGCTGCGGTGAAAAAGATGTTGCGCGCCTCGTCCTTGCGCCCGAGCTTGACGTAGAGGTCAGCCAGCTTGGACTGCATGGCGGCGTTCTCGGGGTCGAGTTCGAGCATCTTCTGAAAGATCTTGGCGGCCTGCTCGGTCTGGCCCGACTTCATGTGGTGGTCGGCGATCAGCACGTACTGGGAGCGCGCGTCGTTATAGAGACCTTGCTGGGTGTACAGCTCGGCGAGCTTGAGGATGCACTCGGTGTTGCTGGGAGTGAGCTTGGTGAGCTTCTTGTACATGGCGATGGCTTTGACGGTGAAGCCTTCGCCGGCATAGGCATCGCCCACGCGCTTGAAGTACAGCACGGCATGGTCGGAGTTGCCGACGCGTGCGTAGAGGTCCCCGATGGTGTTCAGCACCGTCAGGTCCTTGGGATCTTCCTTGACGACCTTTTCGTATTCCGTGATGGCGTTCGGAAGCTTGCCCTGCTGGACATACTTCTCCGCCGACGCCATAACCTTCGTTTTGTTGAACCCGAAACCGAGCGCCATAAGGGTAGGACTCCAGGCCTCTGCTCCCACTCGCACAGCGCGCGTCGGGGGCAAGGGGGTGGGCCACAAGACGGTCGCCGGCGGCCCGTCCCAGCCCGCGGCGGCAGGCCGGACGGGAACTTCTGGGAGAGCCGTAAAGTAACACAAACAAAGCCTCACCCCCAAGGACTTCGGGACCTGGCACGGGCGGGCCGCAGCCGCGACCCCGGGGTTTCTGGGTCGTGTGACCCGGCCCTTGCGCGGGGAGCAGGGCTGGAGTAAACAGAAGAGACTCCGTATGTCCAGCCTACGCGTGGTTCTCGCCCTGATCCTGCTGCTGTCCCTGGCCGCCGCCGACGAGGGATCGTCCGCCGCCAGCCGGCGCAAGCAGGCGTCGAAAAAGTCCTCCGCCACCAAGCCGCTCAAGCCCTCCAGCGTCGAGCAGCCGAAGCCCACCGATTATTCGCAGGAACCGTTCGTCTTTGACCGGTACAACGTGGTCTGGCGGTTCGAGAACGACGGGACCGGCACCCGGGAGCAGTTTGCGCGCATCCGGGTGCAGAGCGACGCGGGGGTGCAGGCGCTGGGGCAGCTGGTGTTCGGCTACAACTCGGCCAACGAGCGCATGGAGGTGAAGTACGTAAAGGTGCAAAAGGCGGACGGCACGGTGGTGACGGCGCCGCCCGATGCGGCCCAGGATCTGCCCTCTCCCATCGAGCGCGACGCGCCCGTGTACACGGACTTCCGCGAGAAGCACGTCACGGTCCCCGGCCTGCGTCCCGGCGAGACGCTGGAGTACGACATCGTCACCACGACGCATACGCCGCTAGTGCCGGGGCAGTTCTGGCTGTCGCACGATTTCGAAAAACGCACCATCGTGCTCGACGAGCAGCTGGAAGTGAACGTCCCGCGGGACCGCAACATCAAACTGAAGACGCAGCCGGGCTTCGATCCGAAGATGGAGGACGAGGGGGTCAGGCGGATCTATCGCTGGACCAGCTCGCACCTGGAGCGGGAGAAGAAAGAGGACCCCAAGAGCTCGGCGAAGAAAAAGGCGGAGGGCGCTGACCGGCCTCCCGCGGTGCAGATGACCACCTTCTCGAGCTGGCAGGAACTGGGCAAATGGTACGCCGAGTTGGAGCGTGACCGGGTGGCGCCCACTCCGGAGATCCGAGCCAAGGCCGAAGAACTCACGCGCGGCAAGAAGACCGACCTGGAGAAGATCGAAGCGCTGTACGACTACGTGGCGACGAATTTCCGCTACGTAAGCCTGTCGTTCGGGCTCGGGCGCCTGCAGCCACACCCGGCGGCGGCGATCCTGGCCAACCAGTACGGCGACTGCAAGGACAAGCACACGCTGCTGGCCTCGCTGCTGGCGGCGGCCGGGATCCCCGCCGACGCGGTGCTCATCCACTCGGAGCGCAAGCTGGACCCGGACGTGCCGGCGCCCTCGCAGTTCGACCACATGATCACCGCCATCCCGTGGGGCGACGGCTACCTCTGGCTCGACACCACCACTGAAATCGCGCCCTTCCGGATGCTGGTGACGAACCTGCGCAAGAAGCAGGCGGTGGCGATCGCGGACGACGGCAGCGCGCGCCTGGTCGAGACCCCCGGCGATCCGCCCTTCCTCAACCGCAGCGAGGCGACCATTACCGGAAAGGTGAACGAGCTCGGCAAGCTGGAAGCGACGGTGCAGCAGCGCCTCCGCGGCGACCAGGAGATCCTGCTCCGCTACCTCTTCCGCCGCACCCCGGAGCACAAGTGGGAGGAACTGGCGCAGCAGCTCACCGCGTGGTTCGGGCTGCAAGGCGAGGTCAGCGAGGTGAAAGCCAGCGACCCGGCGAACACCAAGGAGCCCTTCGAGCTCAAATACAAGATCGCGGTGCCCAATTACGTGGACTGGTCGAGCAAGGAATCGCAGACCTACGTGTACCTGCCCGTGATCGGCACCCCCGACGTGAATGAGGATGCGCAGGATTCGCCCGATCCCATCCGCATCGGGTCGCCGGCGGAGATCTCGGTCAAGCTGAAGCTGGAGTGGCCGCTGGCATTCACGGTGCGGCCGCCGGTGCCCTTCAGCGTGAAGCGCGACTACGCGGAATACGCGGCCCGGTACACGGTGCAGGACCATACGTTCAGCGCAGAGCGTGCCCTGAAAATCGCCATGCGCGAGCTGCCGTCCAGCCGCGCGCGCGATTACATCAACTTCCGCAAGAACGTTCGCAGCGACGAGGAGCAGAAACTCACCGTCGAATCCCAGGTGGCGGGAACGCCCGGCGCACTCAAGGACGCCAAGGCGGACGAGATCTACGACGCGGCCATCGCCGCCTATCGCAACCAGAATTTCGAGATGGCGGCGCAATTGCTGCGGCGCGTCGTGGAGCTGGAACCGAAGCACAAAAACGCATGGAACGATCTGGGGCAGGCGTACATCGCGATGAATCGGATGGACGACGCCATCCAGGCGCTGCAGAAGCAGGTCGAGGCGGAGCCCTTCCACCAGTACGCTTACAACAACCTGGGGCTGGTCTACTGGCGGCAGCAGAGGTACGAGCCGGCGGCCAATGCCTTCCAGAAACAGCTCGAGGTGAACCCGCTGGACGAATTCGCCCACGGCAACCTGGGCTCCATGTACTGCGAATGGGGTAAGTACGCCGAGGCGGTGCCGGAGCTGGAGAAAGCCATCTCGCTCAAGCCGGACAACCCGAACCTGCGGGTCAGCCTGGGGCAGGCGTACCTGAACCTGGAGCAGCCGGAGAAGGCGATCGCGGCCTTCGACAAAGCCGTGGAGATCGCTCCTAACCCCACCATCTGGAACAACGTCGCCTACCAGCTGGCGGAGAAGGGGGCGCACCTGGACCGGGCGCAGCAGTACGCCGAATCGGCGGTGGCGGCGATCGCCGCCTCGCTGCGCAACGTCACGCTGGACCGGTTGCGTATCCAGGAGACGTTCCTGGTCTCCGGCCTCGGCGCCTACTGGGACACGCTCGGCTGGGTGCATTTCAAGAAAGGCGACCTCGACACGGCGGAGAAGTACGTTCAAGCGGCGTGGCACCTCATGCAGCACGGCGAGGTGGGCGACCACCTGGCGCAGATCTACGAAAAGCGCGGCCGCAAGCAAGAGGCGATCCACATGTACGTGCTGGCGCTGGGGGCGTATCGCCCGCTGGCGGAGACGCGCCCGCGGCTGGCCGCCCTGCTGGGCGACGACAAGAAGATTGACGCCGAGATCGCGAAAATCGGTCCCGAACTGGAAGGGCTGCGCTCGGTGCGCGTGCCGGCGATCGGGAAAGAGGCAGCCCAGGCGGATTTCCTGGTGCTGCTGTCGGGCACCAAGGCCGAGCAGGTCAAGTTCGTGAAGGGCGACAATAAGCTCCAAGCACTGGCCGAGGCTCTGCGCCTCGTCAAGTACGACGTCCTGCTCCCGGATGAGACACCGACCAAGATCGTCCGCCGCGGCACCATGTCGTGTCCCGCCGGGCAGAAGGAGTGCACTTTCACTATGATCCCGCCGGACACGGTGAGCTCGGTGAACTAGAGACACACGGCCTGCCACTCCGGAGCCCGGCCTAAGGACTAGAATTGGCCCATGGCTCAAGGCACACTCCCCCAAGTCCGCGAATACAGCTACTTGCTCGATGGCCAGTTCGTGGCGCACGGCGAGCCGGTCGAAGTGCATGCGCCGTACGACGGCGCCGTGGTGGGCCGTACCTTTAACGCCGCGCCAGAGGATTTGGAGCGCGCCATCCAGGCCGCGGTGCGCGCCTTCCAGACGACGCGCCAGATGCCGTCGTTCCAGAGACGCGACATCCTGAACCGGATCGCGGCGAAGTTACGCGATCGCGCAGACGAGATCGCCCGCCTGATCGCGCAGGAGGCAGGCAAGCCCATCCGGCAGTCAAAGGCGGAGGTGGAACGCGCGATCTTCACCTTCTCCGTGGGCGCCGAAGAGGCCACCCGGATCCACGGCGAGTGGCTGCCTCTCGACGTGCTGGAGTCCACAAAGAACCGCTGGGGCATCCTGCGACGGTTCCCGGTGGGCCCGGTGGCGGCCATCATCCCGTTCAACTTTCCGTCGCTGCTTACGGCGCACAAGATCGCGCCGGCCATCGCCGCCGGCTGCACCATGGTGCTGAAGCCACCGCCGCAGACGCCGCTCACGCCGCTGATCGTGGCCGAGATCGTGCACGAGGCAGGCTGGCCGGCGGGAGCGCTCAGCGTTCTGCCGCTCACCAATGAGGCGGCGGCGCCTCTGATCTCCGACGAGCGCCTGCGCCTGCTCACCTTTACCGGCAGCACGGCCGCGGGATGGGCGCTGAAGCAAAAAGCGGGGAGAAAACGGGTCGTGCTCGAGCTGGGCGGGAACGCCGGCGTCATCATCCACAGCGACGCGGACGTGGAGGCGGCAGCAGAGCGATGCGTGACCGGCGGGTTCGCTTACGCGGGCCAGAGCTGCATCTCGGTGCAGCGCATCCTGGTGCAGCGCAGCGTGTGTCAGAAGTTCCTCGAGATCTTCGTCCCCAAGGTGAGGGCGCTGCGCACCGGCGACCCGCTCGATCCGGCAACGGACGTGGGCCCGATGATCCGGGAAGCCGACGCCCACCGCGCCGCCGACTGGATCACGGAAGCGCTGGAGGGCGGGGCCAAGCTGCTCTGCGGCGGCAAGCGCCACCGGTCCCTGCTGGAGCCGACAGTGCTGACCTCGACCAAGCGCACGATGAAGGTCAACTGCCAGGAGGTCTTCGCGCCGGTGGTCACGGTCGAGCCCTACGACACCTTTGAAGAGGCGGTCCAGACCGTCAACGATTCTCCGTACGGGCTCCAGGCGGGCGTGTTCACGCGCGATGCGAGGCTGCTGTTCTACGCCTATGACCAGTTGGAGGTCGGCGGGGTGATCGCCGGCGACGTGCCTACGTGGCGGGTGGACTCCATGCCCTACGGCGGCACCAAGCAGTCGGGCATCGGCCGCGAAGGCCTGAAGTACGCCATCGAGGAGATGACCGAGCCCAAGCTGCTGGTGGTCAACCAGCCCATCGGCTTGAAGTAGATCCCGATGCAAGAAAGGCGCGGCTTTGGCCGCACCCTATTGCCGGAGTTCCCGCTCCGGGAAAAATCACAGAGAAAAAATGAAGTTTGCGCAGCCGCGGTCGTGCCGCGGCATCCAACGCGGGAGCGCGGCGGTTGGCGAAACTGCCGCGCCTGTTATAATGCGAAGTTTTCGTGACGAGAATCACATAGGCCTGTATCCATCGTCACACTCCGACGGTCCGCGCCCAGGCTCAGGGCTGAACGAACCGACGCGGAGCTTCGCCGCGTCCCTGCAACCAGAGAACACAGCGTTCGATGTCGCAGATCTTTCATCGCAGCACCAACACGATCTCGCGGGCGACCATCTACGGGTTCGTCTTCGTCCTGGCCGCGCTAGGCTGGGGGACGGCGGAGCTGCAGCGCTCGCCGTGGATCACGCGTCAGGGCGAGGCGCAGGAGCAGCCGGTCCCCTTCAGCCACCAGCACCACGTGGGCGGCCTGGGCATCGATTGCCGCTACTGTCACACCTCGGTGGAGGACTCCAGCTTCGCCGGCCTGCCGCCGACCAAGACCTGCATGAACTGCCATTCGCAGTTGTGGACGGACACTCCCCTGCTGGAGCCGGTGCGCGACAGTTACCGCACCGACACTTCGCTGCGCTGGACGCGGGTGCATGACCTGCCCGACTACGTCTTTTTCAACCACCAGATCCACGTGAACAAGGGCGTCGGCTGCGCCACCTGCCACGGGCCGGTGGACCGCATGCCGCTGACCTTCGCCGCCAATTCCTTACAGATGGAGTGGTGCCTGGACTGCCATCGGGCGCCCGACAAGTACCTGCGGCCGAAAGACCAGGTGTTCAACATGCGCTACGAGGCGCCGTCGGAGGAGAAACCCGTGGCGGTGGCCGGGCGGAACTTCTCCGATCAGCGCGCGCTAGGGCGCGCGCTCATCAAGCTGTACGGCATCCGCAGTCCGGGCGACCTCACCAGTTGCTCGACCTGCCACCGTTAGGACTCATCGATCTGATGCAAGACGGCAAGAAACCGGGCTGTCACGACGAAAAACTGATCCAGATCAGGGCTGCGGAGGAGCGTCTGGACCTGGCGGCAGTGCGCGAGAAGCTGGCGCAAGCGACCGGGCCGCAATACTGGCGCAGTCTGGAAGAACTGGCGGCAACGCCCCAGTTCGAGGAGATGCTGCACCGCGAATTCCCGCGCCACGCCTCGGAATGGCGCGAGGGCGAACAGGGATTCTCCCGCCGCGATTTCCTGAAGCTCTCTGGCGCCTCGCTCGCGTTCGCGGGTCTGATGGGCTGCACCAAGCAGCCGCTCGAGCCCATCGTCCCCTACGTGAGGCAGCCGGAAGAGTTGGTGCTGGGCAAGCCGCTGTTCTTCGCCACGGCGATGACCCTCTCCGGCTATGGCAAGCCGTTGCTGGTGGAAAGCCACGAGGGACGTCCGACCAAGATCGAGGGCAATCCCGACCATCCCGCGAGCCGCGGCGCGTCGGACCTGTTCGCGCAGGCCTCGATCCTCTCGATGTACGATCCCGAGCGCTCGCAGACCATCCTCTATATGGGCGAAGTGCGGCCCTGGGGGAACCTGGTCGGCGCGATCAAGAAGGGGCTTGCGGCGCAGCAGGCTTCGACGGGCGCCGGGCTGCGCATCCTGACCGGCGCGGTTTCGTCTCCGACGCTGGCGGCGCAGATCGCGCAGATCCTCCAGCTCTATCCCAACGCCAAGTGGCACCAGTGGGAGGCGAACCACCGCGACTCCGCGTACCGGGGCACGAAGATGGTCTTCGGCGCGCCGGTCGAAACCCACTACCAGCTCGAAAAAGCCGACGTGGTGCTGACGTTGGACGCCGACTTCATGTCGGCGGCGGGCCATCCGGACTTCCAGCGGCTGTCGCGGGACTTCATCGGGCGGCGCCGCAATCCCAAGCAGGGCATGAGCCGCCTGTACGCGCTGGAGAGTTCGCCCACCAATACAGGGGGCAAGGCGGACCATCGTCTCGGCCTCCGCGCCTCCGAGGTGCAGGCGCTGGCGCGCGCCATCGCCGGCAAGCTGGGGGTCGCCTCCGCCAGCCCCGCGGCAGATGCCATCCGCGAGAAGTGGATGGACGCGCTGGTGAAGGACCTGCAATCGGCGCGCGGCCGCTCGGTGGTCATCGCGGGCGAACAGCAGACACCGGAAGTGCATGCGCTGGCGCACCTGATGAACGCCGCGCTAAGCAACGTCGGGCATACGGTCTATTACAGCGATCCGGCGCTGGCGAAGTGGGTGGACAACACCGAGTCGCTGCGCGACCTGGTTCACGACATGAACGCCGGGCAGGTCAGCATGCTGCTCATCCTGAGCGCGAACCCGGTGTATGACGCACACGCCGACCTCGGCTTCGGCGAGGCACTCAAAAAGGTCGGGCTGAAGATTCATCTGGGGCTGTACGCCGATGAGACCGCGGCTGCCTGCCAGTGGCACGTCCCCGAGGCGCACTACCTGGAGCAGTGGAGCGACGTGCGGAGCTTCGACGGCGCCATCTCCATCGTGCAGCCGCTGATTGCACCGCTGTATGGCGGACGCAGCGCCCACGAACTGCTGGCGACGTTCGGCGAGAAAACGGAGCAGTCCGGCTACGAGATCGTCCGGGCTTACTGGATGTCGCAGCACAAGGGGTCCAATTTCGAGAACGACTGGCGGCGCTGGCTGCACGACGGATCGATCGCCAACAGCGCGCTGCCGGCGAAATCGGTTGCGCCACGCAACATCGAATTGCCGCTGGATACGAAACTGGCGGTGCAGGGCACCGAACTCATCTTCCGCCCGGATCCCACCATTCACGACGGCCGCTTCGCCGCCAACGGCTGGCTCCAGGAGCTGCAGAAGACTCTCAGCACGCTGACCTGGGAGAACGCTGTGATGGTGGGCTCGCGCATGGCGCAGCGCGAAGGGCTGCAATACGGCGACGTGGTCGAGATCGAATACCGCGGGCAGAAAATGCGGGGGCCGGTGTACATCCTGCCCGGCCACCCCGACGAATCGGTGACCGTGCACTTTGGCTACGGCCGCACCCGCGCCGGCACGGTCGGCAACGGCAAGGGATTCAACGTGTACCCGCTGCGCGCCAGCAGCGCGCCGTGGTTCAGCGGCGGCATCACCCTGCGCAAGACCGGCGAGCGCGAGACGCTTTCGACGGTGCGCAACCATCACGTGCTGGACGTTCGCGAGATCGGCGAAGAGGCCGCCGAGCGTGGCGCCATCCGTTCCGCGCCGCTCGAAGAATTTCGCAAGAACCCGGACTTCGCAAGGGAAGGCGAGCCGGGCGCGGCGATGACGATGTACTCGCCGGTGCCTTACGAGGGCTACGCGTGGGGCATGGCCATCGACCTGAATTCCTGCATCGGCTGCAACTCGTGCGTGGTGGCCTGCCAGGCGGAGAACAACATCCCGGTGGTGGGGCGCGAGCAGGTCATCAAGTCGCGGGAGATGCACTGGTTGCGCGTGGACGCCTACTACGAAGGCGACCTCGACAACCCCCGGCTCCATTTCCAGCCCGTTCCCTGCCAGCAGTGCGAGAACGCGCCCTGCGAGGTGGTCTGCCCTGTCGGCGCCACCACCCACAGCTCCGAGGGCCTGAACGACATGGTCTACAACCGCTGCGTGGGGACGCGGTATTGCTCGAACAACTGTCCCTACAAGGTGCGGCGCTTCAACTTCTACCTGTTCCAGGATTGGGAAGCGGAGAGCCTGAAGCTGATGCGCAATCCGGACGTGAGCGTGCGCAGCCGCGGCGTGATGGAGAAGTGCACCTACTGCGTGCAGCGCATCAACGCGGCCCGCATCGAGGCGGAGACGCAGGACCGCAAGGTGCGCGATGGCGAGATCCAGACGGCGTGCCAGCAGTCGTGCCCGACCCAGGCCATCGTCTTCGGCGACATCAACGACAAGAAAAGCGCGGTCTCGCGCTGTAAGGCTGACTCGCGCAACTACGGTCTGCTGGCCGAGCTGAACACGCGCCCGCGCACCACGTACCTGGCGGAGGTCCGCAATCCCAACCCCGAGCTGCCCGTGTCCGGCCCAGGGAAGCCGAGTGAGAGCCCCAACCCGGCGATGCGGGAGGAGAAAAGGTAGATGGCGGAGACTCCGACCAATCCGTCGCCCGGCAAGTCGCCCGTCCTGGGGCCGGGGCACACCTTCGGCACCATCACGGACAAGATCAGCGCCATCGTCCTGACGCGCCGCACCTCGATCGGCTGGCTGGCCGGCTTCGGGGTGGGGATCGGGATCAGCCTGATCCTGCTCACGGCCGTGGGCTACCTGTTTCTCAAGGGCGTAGGCATCTGGGGCATCGACATGCCGGTGGCGTGGGGCTTTGCCATCGTCAACTTCGTGTGGTGGATCGGCATCGGGCACGCGGGCACGCTGATCTCGGCCATCCTGCTGCTGCTCAAGCAGGAGTGGCGCAATTCCATCAACCGCTTCGCCGAGGCCATGACGCTGTTCGCCGTGTCCTGCGCCGGCATGTTCCCCATCCTGCACCTGGGGCGTCCGTGGCTGGCGTACTGGCTGTTCCCCTATCCCAACACCATGAGCGTGTGGCCGCAGTTCCGCAGCCCCCTGGTGTGGGACGTGTTCGCGGTCTCGACCTACTTCACGGTGTCGCTGCTGTTCTGGTTCATCGGCCTTCTTCCCGATCTCGCGACGCTGCGCGACCGCGCCACCAACCGCTTCGCCCGCGCCGCCTACGGTTTCCTGGCGATGGGATGGCGCGGCTCGGCGCGCCACTGGAAGCGCTACGAGTCCGCCTACCTGCTGCTCGCGGGCCTGGCCACGCCCCTGGTGCTCTCGGTGCACACGGTGGTCAGCTTCGACTTCGCCATCTCCATCGTGCCGGGCTGGCACACCACCATCTTCCCGCCGTACTTCGTCGCCGGCGCCATCTACTCCGGGTTCGCCATGGTGGTGGTGCTGGCCATCCCCATCCGGGCCGTCTACGGCCTGGAGGACATGATCACGGAGCGGCATCTCGAGAACTCGTCCAAGGTCATGCTCGCCACCGGCCTGATCGTCGCCTACGGCTACTTCATGGAAGTGTTCATGGCGTGGTTCGGCGGCAGCCATTACGAGCAGTACATGATGTTCAATCGCATGAGAGGGCCGTACGCGATCCTGTACTGGGCGCTCATCCTGTTCAATGTGGCCATCCCGCAGTTGCTGTGGGTGCGCAAGATCCGCAAGAGCACGTTCTGGCTCTTCCTGCTCTCGCTCGACGTGCTGGTGGGGATGTGGCTGGAGCGATTTGTGATCGTCATCACCAGCCTGCACCGCGACTACCTGCCCTCGTCGTGGGGCATGTACTACCCAACGATCTGGGACTGGGCGACCTACCTCGGCACCATCGGCTTCTTCGTCATGTGCATGTTCCTGTTCATCCGGTTCCTGCCCATGATCTCGATCTTCGAAATGCGCGCTCTGCTGCCTGAAGCAGAGGTGGAGAGTGGAGATTGAAGCGTCCGTCGATCCACGGATTGCTGGCCGAGTTCGATGACCCCACCGCGCTGGTGCATGCGGCGCACCGGGCGCACGAGGCCGGCTACCGCCGTATGGACGCCTACAGCCCCTTTCCCATCGAGGAACTGAGCGACGCCATCGGCTTCCACAACACCCACGTGCCGTTCGTGGTGCTGGTCGGCGGGGTGCTGGGAGGACTGATCGGCTACCTGATGCAGTACTGGATCTCGGCGGTGGACTACCCGCTGAACATCGGCGGGCGTCCGCTGAATTCCTGGCCGTCGTTCATCGTGGTGACCTTCGAGATGACCATCCTGGGCGCGGCCAGTTTTGCGGTGCTGGGGATGCTGGCGCTGAACGGGCTGCCCATGCCCTATCACCCCGTCTTCAACGTGGAGCGCTTCGCCTTCGCCAGCAAGGACCGCTTCTTCCTGTGCATCGAGGCGCGCGACCCCAAGTTCGACCGCAAGGGGACCGAGGATTTCCTGCGCTCGCTGAACCCGCGCGAGGTCACGGAGGTGCCGCATTAATCCGATGGCGCCAGTGACGATCGTGCAGCGCCAGGCTGCGGTGCGAGCCGCATGGCTCGTTGCATCCGCGCTTGTAAGTGTTTTTGTACTCGCAGGCTGCCGCCAGGACATGCACAACCAGCCGAAATACATCCCTCTGCGCGAGAGCGGATTCTTCGCCGATGGGCGCTCCGAACGGCCGCTGGTCCCCGGTACGGTGCCGCGCGGGGAGCTTCGCGAGGACACGCCGTACTACACCGGCCTGGTGGGCGACAAGCTGGTGGACGCATTCCCCACGCCGGTCACGAAGGATCTCCTCAAGCGTGGGCGGGAGCGCTTCGACATCTACTGCGCTCCCTGCCATTCGGCACTGGGCGACGGCTTCGGCATGGTGGCGCGGCGCGGCTACCTGCGGCCGCCGTCGTTCCACGACGACCGGCTGCGCAACGCGCCGCTGGGGCACTTCTACCGCGTCATGACCTACGGTTCGGGCGCCATGCCGGATTATGCGCAGCAGATCTCGCCCGCCGACCGCTGGGCCATCGTCGCCTATATCCGCGCCCTGCAGCTCAGCCAGGCCGCCCCGGTGAGCGATGTGCCGGAGAAAGATCGTCCGCTGCTGAACCAGCCACAGAGAGGCGAGAAGAAGTGAACGCATTCACCAACGCGAACATGGAACTGATGGCGCCGCCGGAAGTCACGCGGCGCATCGGGAGACGTTCGCTGATCGCGGGGGTGATCGGCGCGGTCGCGCTGCTGGCCGGCGCCTTCCTCGACCCGGCACAGTTCTTCCGCTCCTACCTGCTGGGATACATGCTTTGGATCGGGGTGACGCTGGGCTGTCTGGCGCTGCTCATGCTGCAACATCTGAGCGGCGGGCAATGGGGATTCGTGATCCGCCGGCCGTGCGAGGCGGCCACGCGCAATCTCCTGCTGATGCTGGTGCTATTCGTCCCGTTGTTCTTCGGGCTGGGGCATCTCTATCACTGGTCGCACGCCGCGGAACTCGCCTCCGACCCGGTGCTGCGCCACAAGGTCATGTGGCTTCGCCCGCCCTGGTTCATCACCCGCGTGTTCATTTACTTCTTCATCTGGATCGTGCTGGCGTCGCTGCTGAACCGCTGGTCACTGGCGCAGGACAGCGCCAGCGTCGACAGCGACGAGAGCCGGAGCCTCCGCAGTCGTCTCCAGGCGCTCAGCGGACCGGGGCTGGTGATCTGGGCGCTGACCGTGACCTTCATGTCCGTGGACTGGGTGATGTCGCTGGATCCGCACTGGGCCTCGACCATCTACGGCATGTTGTTCATGGCAGGGGAAGGACTGTCGGCGCTGGCCCTGATGATCGTGCTGCTGGTGATCCTCGGCAAATATCCACCGTTCTCCAGGATCATCGCGCCGGTCCACTTCCACGATTTGGGCAAGCTGTTGCTCGCCTTCGTGATGCTGTGGGCGTACTTCTCGTACTCGCAGTTCCTGATCATCTGGGCGGGTAACCTGCCGGACGAGATCCCCTGGTACCTGGGGCGGACGCACGGCGCCTACCGCGCGGTCGCGCTCGCCATAATCGTCTTTCACTTCGCGCTGCCGTTCGCCTTGCTGCTCTCACGCGATCTGAAAAGGAACGCGCGCAAGCTGGCGATGATCGCGTCGCTGCTCATCGTGATGCGCTACCTGGACCTGTTCTGGCTGATCGCGCCCAACCCGCTGCCGGGGACGCAGAACGGCATCGGATTCTCCTGGATGGACATCGCCGCCCCGCTGGGCATCGGGGGCATCTGGCTGGCGGCCTTCTTCTGGCAACTGCAGGCGCGCCCGCTGGTCGCGGTGCGCGACCCGCTCTTCGAGACCATGATGGCCAAAGGACACCGGCATGAGTGACCAACGGCACGGACCCGACCTCTCCGGCCTGCGCAACCCGGGTGTGGACTACGAGCGCAGCGACGCCAGCGTGCGTCCCGTGATCTGGTTCCTGGTGATTCTGGCCATCGCCGGCTTGTTCATCCAACTGCTGCTGGCGGGGCTGTACAAGCACTTTGCCGGGCCGGGCGTCTCGCTCTACGAGCGGCAGACGTTCGGATCGGTGTATTCCAGGCCGCCGGCTCCGCCGGAACCGCGGCTGCAGCCGGATCCCGTCGCCGAGAACAACGAACTGAGCGAGACCCAGGAACAGCGCCTGAATAGCTACGGCTGGGTGGACCAGCAAGCGGGCACGGCGCACATCCCCATCGACCGTGCCATCGAGCTGGTCGCACAGCGCGGGCTCCCGGCGCGCCCGCCGCAGCCGGCTTCGCAGTTCCGAGAGCAGTTGAACATGGGCGTCGCAACGCCGGGGGCAGTGGTCAGCCCTGCGGCTGCGGCCCGAAAGAAGTAGGAGTCATGCGTTACGCATTCATGAGAACGATCGCAATATCGGCGGCGCTGATGCTGCTCGCGCCAGCGGTCCGCGCCGACGACCGGCGCACGGTCTCGCCGGACAAGGACACGCGCCCCGCGCTCCTGCAGAAGGTCTCGTTCGACCAAAAGTTGGGCGCGCAGCTGCCGCTCGACCTGAAGTTCCGCGACGAGTACGGCAACACCATCACCCTGGGCCGGTTCTTCGGCAGGAAGCCGGTGATCTTGAGCCTGGTGTACTACCAGTGCCCGATGCTGTGCACGCAGGTACTGAACGGGATGGTCAGTTCCTTCCTGCCGTTGAGTTTCGACGTGGGCAAGGAATTCGACGTGGTGACCGTCAGCTTCGACGTGCGCGAGACGCCGCCGATGGCTGCCGCCAAGAAGGAGACCTACCTGAAGCGCTACGGGCGGGCGCCGGCCTACCAGGGATGGCACTTCCTGACCGGCGACCAGGCTTCCATCGATGCGCTCACCAGCGCGGTGGGATTCCACTACGCCTTCGACCCGCAGTTGAACCAGTTCGCGCACGCCAGCGGGATCATGGTCATCACGCCCGAAGGCAAGGTCGCCCAGTACTACTACGGGATCGAGTATTCGACGCGCGACCTGCGGCTGGGCCTGATCCAGGCCTCACAGAACAAGCTTGGCACGCTCGTGGACCAGGTGCTGCTCTACTGCTACCACTACGACCCGACCAAGGGCCGCTACGGGGCCATCGCCATGAACATCATGCGCCTGGGGGGCGCGGCCACGGTTCTGCTTCTGGGCGGCTTCATGATCGTCATGTTCCGGCGCGACGCGCACCACAACCACGCCATGAGGTCCAGCTAGCCTATGTGGCAGAACCTGCCCTTATTTCCGGCTCAGGCCTCGACGCTGGCGTCGAAGACGGACGCGCTGTACTTCTTCCTGCTCGCGGTCACCGCGTTTTTCACCGCCATCATCTTCCTGATGATCCTGGTGTTCGCCATCCGCTACCGGCGCTCGAAACATCCCGTCGCCGTCCCGATCGAGGGCAACAACACGCTGGAGGGGGTCTGGTCGTTCATCCCCCTGGTGATCGCGATGGTGATTTTCGTGTGGGGCGCGGCGGTGTATTTCAGCTACGCCAGCGTGCCTAAGAACGCGCTCCAGGTGTACGGCGTGGGCAAGCAGTGGATGTGGAAGTTCCAGCACGCCGACGGGCAACGCGAGATCAACGAGCTGCACGTGCCCATCGGACGGCCGGTGGCGGTCACGCTGATCTCCCAGGACGTCATCCACAGCTTCTTCGTGCCGGCCTTCCGGGTGAAGATGGACGTGCTCCCCAACCGCTATCGCACGACCTGGTTCCAGGCCACGCAGACCGGGACCTTCCACCTCTTCTGCGCCGAGTACTGCGGCACACAGCACTCCGGGATGATCGGGCATGTGGTGGTGATGGAGCCGGCCGACTACGAGAAGTGGCTGACGGAGCACGGCGAAGGATCGCTGGCTTCGTCGGGCGAGAAGCTGTTCCGCCACTACGGCTGCATCAGCTGTCACCGTGCGGACAGCGGCCAGCGTGGGCCCGACCTCGCCGGCCTCTACGGCAAGCAGGTCTCTCTGAGCGATGGCCGCACCCTGCTGGCGGACGAGAACTACATCCGTGAATCCATCGTCGAACCGAAGGCCAAGATCGTCGCCGGCTTCCAGCCCATCATGCCTACGTTCCAGGGGCAGGTGACAGAAGACGAGATGGTGCAACTGGTGACCTACATCACGTCGCTGAAGCAGATGCCGCTGAACGTCAACCCGAATGCGGATATCCCGTCGGCCGAGATGCGCCGCCGCAATCCCGAGGTCCAGCCCACGCCGGGCGAACCCGCGAAAGTCGAAAAGAAATGAGCACCGCTGCCCAAACCGCTGTCCAGCCGCGCGAGCATTACCTGAATATCCATTACGGCATCCGCTCGTGGCTGTTCACCACCGACCACAAGCGCATCGCGCTGCTGTACCTGATGTCGATCACCTTCTTCTTTTTCATCGGCGGCGCGTTCGCGACCCTCATCCGGCTGGAGCTGATCACGCCCGCCGGCGACCTGGTCACCTCCGACACCTACAACAAGATGTTCACCATGCACGGCATCATGATGGTGTTCTTCTTCCTGCTGCCGGCGGTGCCCGCGGTGCTGGGAAACTTCCTGGTCCCCTTGATGATCGGCGCCAAGGACCTGGCCTTCCCCAAGATCAACCTGCTGAGCTGGTACCTGTTCATCATCGGGGGCGGGATTGCCCTGTGGGCGATGATTGTGGGCGGGGTGGATACCGGGTGGACGTTCTACACGCCCTTCAGCACCACGTTCTCGAATACGCACGTCATCGGCGCCGCGGTGGGGATCCTGATCGCCGGCTTCTCGTCCATCTTCACCGGCCTGAACTTCATCGTCACCATCCACCGCATGCGGGCGCCGGGCATGACCTGGTTCCGCCTGCCCCTGTTCCTGTGGTCGAACTACGCGACCTCGATCATCATGATCCTGGGCACGCCAGTGCTGGCCATCACCCTGGTGCTGGTGGCGCTGGAGAGGGTCTTCCATATCGGCATCTTCGATCCCGCGCTGGGCGGCGATCCCGTCCTCTTCCAGCACATGTTCTGGTTTTACTCGCACCCCGCGGTGTACATCATGGTCCTGCCGGCGATGGGTGTGGTCAGCGAACTGATCAGCACGTTCTCGCGCAAGCCGGTGTTCGGATACAAGTTCGTGGCCTTCGCCAGCGTGGCCATCGCGGTCTTCGGCTTCCTGGTGTGGGCGCACCACATGTTCGTTGCCGGAATCTCGGTGTACGCGGCCATGGTCTTCTCCATCCTCAGCTACCTGGTGGCGATCCCCTCGGCGGTGAAGGTCTTCAACTGGACGGCGACCCTCTACAAAGGCGCCATCTCCTACCGCACGCCGATGCTGTACGCATTCGGGTTTATCGGGCTGTTCACCATGGGCGGCCTCACGGGTCTCTTTCTTGCCGCGCTCGGCGTGGACGTGCACGTCACCGACACCTATTTCGTGGTCGCGCACTTCCACTACATCATGGTCGGCGGGACGGTGATGGCGTACCTCGGAGGCATGCACTACTGGTGGCCCAAGATGACCGGCCGCATGTATCCCGAAGGCTGGGCTAAGCTCTCGGCGCTGGTCATCTTCCTGGGCTTCAACCTGACGTTCTTCCCGCAGTTCGTGCTGGGCTATGTGGGGATGCCACGCCGCTACCACGCCTATCCGCCGGAGTTCCAGGTGCTCAACGTGATGTCGAGCGCGGGTGCGTCGATCCTGGCCGTGGGCTACGTTCTGCCGATGGTGTACTTCCTGTGGTCTCTGCGCTACGGCGCGCTCGCCGGGTCGAACCCGTGGGGCGCTACCGGGCTGGAGTGGCAGACCACCTCGCCGCCGCCGACCCACAATTTCCACGAGACCCCGGTCGTGACCCAGGAGGCCTACGACTACGAGGCGCTGCCGGAGGCCGAATATGTCGCATAGCGAACCTTCGGTGCTTCCGGTCCCCGAACTGCACAGCCACTTCGGCGACATGGCGCAGCAGAAGGAAACCGCCAACTTCGGGATGTGGGTCTTCCTCATCACCGAGATCATGTTCTTCGGCGGGCTGTTCTGCGCCTACCTGGTCTACCGCCTGCAGTACTTCGGGGCCTTCGCCGCCGGCAGCCAGACACTGGACATCAAGCTCGGCGCCCTGAATACCGCCGTGCTGCTCGCCAGCTCGTTCACCATGGTGCTGGCCGTCCACGCCGCCAAGATCGGCAGCCGCAAGCTGCTGGTGCTGTTCCTGGTGCTGACCATGTTCTTCGGAGCGGTCTTCCTCGGCATCAAGGGCATCGAGTGGCACTCGAAGTACGTGGAACACCACATCCCCGGCCCGAGCTTCCACTTCGAGGAGACGCTGACCGGCCACTCGCCGATGGTGGTGGACGAGCGCCACGCGCAATTGTTCTTTAGCTTTTACTTCGCCATGACGGGCATGCACGCGCTGCACATGGTCATCGGCATGGGCCTGCTGACCTGGCTGTTGATCGCCGGCGCGCGCGGCCGCTACACCCCCGAGTATCACAACCCGGTGGAGAACGTGGGCCTGTACTGGCACTTCGTGGACATCGTCTGGATCTACCTGTTCCCGCTGCTGTACCTGATCAGCCGGCACTACTGAGGAAATATGTCGACCGAGACCATCCCGTCGCGCAAAACATTTGCCGCCATCTTCGCGGCGCTGCTGGTGCTGACCGGCACCACCGTCTGGGTGGCGTTCGTCAACCTGGGATGGTTCAACCCGGTCGCGGCCCTGGTGATCGCGTGCACCAAGGCTCTGCTGGTCGCGCTCTTCTTCATGGAGTTGCGGCACTCGAGCCGCATCACCAAGGTCACCGTCGGCGCCGGGCTGTTCTGGTTGGGCATCCTGCTGGTGCTGACTCTGAGCGACTATCTGACCCGCTATTGGCCGACATAGGCTAGCCGCCTGCCGTAAGCACCCGCATCGCCTTCGGCGCCACCGTCATTTCCACCGGTGTCTGGCAGATGAACTCCCCGTCGGCATAGACATCGAGCGGACTTTCTGTTTCCACGCGCGCCCGCTCTGCCTGGAAGTATTCGACCTCCTTGATCGCCAGGTGTTTCCCGGAAAAAACGGTCGGGAACAGGCGGAGCAGCCGCGCCTTGTTCACCCGACGGACAAAGCAGACGTCGAGCCTGCCGTCATCGAGTCTCGCCTGGGGCGTGATGCGCATCCCGCCGCCGTACGACTGGGCGTTGCCGAACGCCACAAACATCGCCGGCTCGGAGAGCACGTGTGGGACAGTCGCCCCCGGCTGTCCTTCGGCTTCGATCCTGATCCTCTGTGGCCTGAAGGCGGCCACCGCCCCGACCACCGCCGCGACGTACCCGCCATTCGCGCGCAGCCAGCGCGCCATAGCGTTGGCGCGGCGGTTGGCCTCGGAGTCAAGCCCCACGCCCGCGACGCAGCAGAAGTAGGAAACGAACCGCGTCTCCGCGCCGGGCACGATCCGGCTGATCATGCCGAGGTCGATGCGCCGCGTCGAGCTTTCGCCGGAGCAGAACCTCTTCCACGCGGAGAGTGCGGCGGCGACGTCCGCAAATCCGACGGCGCGATGGAAGTCGTTCCCGCTGCCCAGGGGCACGGGCAGCACCGGTACCTGGTTGACGATGAATTCCGGCAGGTGGTCGTGTACGGTGCCGTCTCCGCCGAATACCAGCGCGGCGTCGGCGCCCGCCAGCGGATTGCCGGGACTGAGCGGCTCCAACCGCACGCCGGGCAGGTCGAAGCGGCGCACGTCCTGGATGGTGGCATTCGGCCCGAGGATGGCGACGGCGCGCAAGCAGCCGCAGATTACCCCATAGTCGCCGCCGCTGCGAAGAGGTTATGCTCCTCCCGTGCCGAAAAAGAAGGAGCCGATGTTCCTGGCGATCCTGCGCACCGTCGGGCGCATCCCGCGCGGCAAGGTGGCCACCTACGGCGATGTCGCCTACATTGCCGGGTATCCGGGCGCCGCGCGCCAAGTTGCCTGGGCTCTTCACTCGTCGCCGCGGGGATTGCCCTGGCATCGCGTGGTCGGAGCCGGGGGGAAGATCTTGCTACCGGGAACCGGCGGGATGGAACAACGATTCCGGCTCCAGGCCGAGGGCGTCCGCTTCTTCGGCCTGCGCATTGACATGAAGGCGCACTGCTGGACGCCCTTCAAGAAAAACAAATTGGGAGGGACTAAGAAATAGATACCTTCTTCAACAAACGCCCCACGCGCAGCGTGACTTCGGCGGGCACTTTCAGCGGCAGGATAGGATCGTCCTTCACCTCGCCGTCCACCTTGACAGCCTTGGCGCGGACCTTACGGAGGGCGTCGCTGACCGAATCCGCCATGCCGCACCTGGCCACCAGCTTGTCCAGCTTGACGGCGCTGCCGTCGGGAGACTTCGCCGCCACGTCCGCAAACCTCACGCGCACGGTCTCGATGTCCTCCGGCACCTCGCGCTTCTGGAAGATCTTCTCCCAGTTCTCCGCCGCATCCTTTGCTGCCTGCTCCCCATGGAAATCGGACACGATCTTCGTCGCCAAAGCCTTCTTGGTGTTCATGGGGTGCATCTTGCCCGAGGCGACCTGCTGCTGCATCGCCTGGACGCCCTGCAGGGAGGTGTCGGTCAGCAGCTCCCAATAGCGCCACATCAACGGGTCGGAGATCGACATCAGCTTGCCGAACATTTCCGCCGGCGGCTCGGTGATGCCGACGTAGTTGCCGTAGGACTTCGACATCTTCTGCACACCGTCGATGCCTTCCAGCAGCGGCGTGGTCAGGATCACCTGCTGTGACGGTTGCCCGTAGGCGCGTTGCAGCTCGCGCCCCACCAGCAGGTTGAACTTCTGGTCGGTGCCGCCCAGCTCGATGTCGGCTTCGATCATCACCGAATCGTATCCCTGTGCCAGCGGGTAAAGCAGTTCGTGGATCGAGATCGGCTTCTCTTCCTGGAAGCGCTTGTGGAAGTCCTCGCGCTCCAGCAGTTGCGACACCGTGTATTTCGCCGCCAGCCGGATCAGCCCCTCGAATCCCAGTTTGTGCAGCCACTCCGAGTTGTAGCGGATCTCGGTCTTGCCGCGGTCGAGGATCTTGAAGACCTGCTGCTTGTAGGTCTCGGCGTTGCGGTCGATCTCCTCGCGCGAGAGCGGTGGGCGCGTGGTGTTGCGTCCGGTCGGATCGCCGATCAGGCCGGTGCCGTCGCCAATGATGAAGATGACCGTATGCCCCAAATCCTGGAAGTGTTTCAGCTTGCGGATCAGGACGGTGTGTCCCAGGTGCAGGTCGGGCGCGGTCGGGTCGAAGCCGGCCTTGACCCGCAGCGGCTTGCCCGTCTTCAGCGAGTTTGCGAGCTTCTCCTGCAACTCGGACTCGCGGATGATCTCCACCGCCCCTTTCTTGAGATATTCGAGCTGCTCCGCCACTGGCTTGAATTTCGGCATGAAGTCCCGATTATACGGAACGCGTCTGCAAATCAGTGAATCCGACCGCGCCTGCAGAGTTACAATGCCCGTTCTTTGTCCACGACTGATCCACAGGAGCTGACATGAGGACCTTAGCCCTCGCCGCGCTGCTGATGTCGCTGAGCTTGATGATCTCGGCCGCACAGCAAACCAATCCGCCCGCGGAGCGCGCCAAGAAGGCCGTGCCCGGAGAAAAGATCGCGCCCCCGCCTCCGGCGCCAGAAGAGAAGCAGGCGGAGCCGGCCCGTCGCGAGGATCAGCCGCGGCCGATGCAGCCGGAATCGCCGGGCGCCGCGGACGCGATGCGCTTGCTGAAGTGGGACATGAAAGAAGTGCCTCCGGTCGTGACCCACCACAGCATCACGGTCGGCGCCAAGACGCTGCGCTACACCGCGACCGCAGGGCGGCTGCCCATCAAGGACCCCGCCGGCACTATCGAGGCCGAGATGTTCTTCGTCGCCTACACGCTAGATGGAGCGGAGCCCAACCGCCGTCCGCTGACCTTCGCCTTCAACGGCGGACCGGGTTCGGCGTCGATCTGGCTGCACATGGGCGCGCTCGGGCCGCGCAAGGTCGTGCTCGCGAAAGAAGGCATGATGCCGGCCTCTCCGTACCGGCTGATGGACAACCCCGAGACCCCGCTCGACCGCACAGATATCGTACTGGTAGACGCGATCGGCACCGGCTACAGCCGTCCCGCCGATATGGAGAAGGGCAAGAAGTTCTGGGGCGTGAAGGGCGACGTCGAAGCCTTCAGCGAATTCATCCGCATGTACATCAGCCGGTATGAGCGTTGGACGTCGCCGCTCTACATCCTGGGCGAGAGCTACGGCACCACGCGCGCTGCCGGTATCGCCGGCTTCCTCAACAATCGTGGCATCTCGTTCAACGGGATCGTCCTGCTCTCCATGGTGATCGACTTCGAGACTCTGGAGATCACGAAAAAGAACGACCTGGCCTGCGTGCTCACCCTGCCTACGTACTCCATGATCGCCGCGTATCACAAGAAGCTCGCGCCCGAGCTGATGCAGGACATGCAAAAGACGCGAGACGAGGTCACCCACTGGGCGTCGACCGACTACGCCGCCGCGCTGGCCAAGGGCGACGCGCTCACGCCCCAGGAGCGCGCCAACATCATCGAGCAGATCGCGCGCTACACCGGGCTGAGGAAGGACATCATCGACCAGGCCAACCTGCGCGTGGACGTCCGCGAGTTCACGCACTGGCTGCTGGCCGACCAGAAGCTGCGCGTGGGACGCCTCGACGGCCGCTACACCGGCCCGGACCCCAACGGGTTCTTCGACACACCCTTTTACGATCCGAGCGGTGCCGCCACCGGGCCGCCGTTCACTTCGGGGTTCAATGACTACGTGCGCCGCGAGCTCGGCTACAAGACCGACCTGCCCTACTACGTTTCCGCCGGGCAGATCAGCACCTCGCAGGAAGAAGGCTTCTGGCGCAAGTGGGAGTGGGGCTCGGCCATCGAGGGCTTCCCCGACACGGCGACGCCGCTGCGCGCCGCCATGGTCAAGAATCCCTACCTGAAAATCCTCGTCATGGAGGGCTATTACGATCTGGCGACGCCCTTCGCCGCCGCCGACTACACCATGAATCACCTCGACCTCGGCCCGGAGTACCGCAACAACATCTCCTTTGCGACTTACGGCGCGGGCCACATGATGTACGTCCGGGAGGCGGAACTGGCGAAGGTGAAGAAAGATTTCACGGCGTTCATCGATGCCACGCTGCCGAAGGAGTAGGCCTGTTTATCGGTAGAGACGTTCGCAAGGGCGTCTCTACCTCGATTCCAACAATCGTATAAACTCCTCGGTGTTCCTCTGTGTCGTCTCTGGATAGCACATGAAGAAGCTGGGCATACTTCTTTCCGGCCGCGGGTCGAACTTCGTCGCTATCGCCGACAACGTGAAAGCCGGCAAGGTGACGGCCGAGATCGCGGTCGTGATCTCGAATCGGCCGGACGCTCCCGGCATCGAGACCGCACGCCAGCGCGGCCTCGACGCGCGCGTGATCCCCTCGAAGGGCAAGCAGCGGGAGGAGCACGACCGAGAAGTGGTCGCGGTGCTCAAAGAAAAGCATGTCGACCTGGTCTGCCTCGCGGGCTACATGCGCCTTCTCTCGCCGTGGTTCTGTCAGCAGTTTCCCAACCGCATCCTGAACATCCACCCGGCGCTGCTGCCGGCTTTCCCCGGCCTGGAGGGACAAAAGCAGGCGTTCGAGTGGGGCGTGAAAGTCTCCGGCTGCACCGTCCACCTGGTGGACGAGCACCTGGACCACGGTCCCATCGTGGTGCAGAAGACCGTGCCCGTGCTCGACACCGACGACGAGCACACACTCGCAGATCGCATCCTGGCGCAGGAGCACATCGCCTACAGCGAGGCCATCAACATCGTGCTCCAGGGAAATTACGACATCGTGGGACGGCGAGTGGTCATGCGTCCGCGACAGTAGGCGGCCGCGCGTCCCGGCGCAGACCGATAGGGTTTACGACTGGCGCGGTCGTTCCCGCGTGCTTGTCACCAGCACCACGGCGACGGTCAGCCCGCTCACCACGCAAGGGAACCACACCTGAGAGACCCAGGGCACCGGGATGAGGAACAGCACGTCCTGGGTGAGCAGCGACTCGGGCCAGCGGATGGTCACCCACAGCCCTGCGTAATACACCAGGTCCCAGATGGCGAAGCACCACAGGAACAGGGCCCAACGCTCGCGGGCGCGGCTCGCGGCCAGCACGGCAACGCTCACCAGCATCAGCATGGTCGCGGCCTCGCGCGCGACCTCGATCTTGAACAGGCGCAGCATCTCCGGCGCCGGCTGCGACAGCATGGCGTTCAACTGCGACATCTCCGATATGCCCGCACCCGCGCCGCCCAGCATCCCGACCGCGCCGCGCAAGTACACCACGACTGCCGCCTCAACGAATCCGAAGCCGATGGCGAACAGCGCGCCCGCTACCAACTGCCGTGCGCTGAGCCCGGGCCCATGACGCCGCCATGTGTACGCTGCCGTCAGCGGGATCAAGATCAGCAGATTCACCCACCAGGGCTGCGCCAGAAGCTCGAATCTCGGTGTCATGCTGAGCGAGCGCAGCGACGCTGGCCGCGCCAGTCGAAGGGCCCTGCCATACCGGCTACTTCCTTCCCGTTGAACCGAATCCCCCGGCGTTGCGCTTGGATTCGGCGAGTTCCTCGACCACCTGCACTTCCGTCGTGAGAACAAGATAAGGGATGAGGTTGGCGATCTTGTCGCCGGCGTGGATCTCGGCGGGCGCGTCGCCCAGGTTCTCCATCAGGACTTTGATCTCGCCGCGGTAGCCGGCGTCGATCACGCCTGCGGTGAGAGCAAGTCTCCGCGCCGCCATGGACGAGCGATCGCGCAGCAGCGCGCCCATCGCTTCGCCTTGATCTGAGGTCAATTCAATGGCGATCCCGCTCAGCACGACACCATGCCCGCGGGCCGGGATGGTGATCGCTTCCGCGGCGTAAAGGTCGTACGCCAGGTCTTCCGCCGGATGCGCGATGGTCGGCGCTTTGGCGCCGGGCCGCAGCAGCTTCACCTTGAGCATGTGGTCAAAGACAAAAGCAAGTCAGATTGCAGAAGTCAGATTGAAGAAGTCGCCGATTTTGCCGTGCGAAGCGAAGCGACAATGATGGCAACCAGCTGATTCGCTTCATCCAACACTGGCTGTATTCGTGGGGCGGGCATCATGCCCGAATGCACGATCAATTCGAGCCAGTACACTGTCTCGTCGGCTTCCTCTAATGCGATTCCCAACTTCGCGACGAAATCTGCATGGCTGCGCCCGCGGCGCGCCGCACTGTAATTCGCTCCGATCGAAGTTCCGGAGCGCAGCAACTGTTTCTTGATCACTCCGCCTTCCGCAGTTCGCGGCAGCGCGTTGCACAGCCGCATGATCCGGAGCGCAAAATCGCGCGTCCTGTCTCGCAAGTCGGTCTTGTCAGCCATTACTTCTGCAATCTGACTTCTTCGATCTTCGTGGGTTTTTTCTTCGGGCGCTCACATCAGGAGTGCGGTCATGCGTAGCTGACCCTGCGCTCGCCCTTCACGATCTTCCCGATGGTGTATCCCTTCTCGCCGACGCGGTCGAGCACCGTCTGCACCTTCTTGAACTTCTTGGGCGGCACCACCAGGATCATGCCCACTCCCATGTTGAAGGTGCGCATCATCTCTTCGTGCTCGATGTTGCCCAATTTGCGCAGGTGCTCGAAGACGGGCAGTACGGGCCACGATCCCATGTCCACCACCGCGGCCATCCCCTTGGGGAGCACGCGGGGCAGGTTCTCGGTGATGCCGCCGCCGGTGATGTGCGCCATGGCCGATACGGCCTCCGCATCGATCAGCTTCTTCAGCACCGGCCAGTAACTCTTGTGGCCTTTCATCAATTCGGCGCCGGCCTTGTTCTTCAGCTCGTTCACGTAGGTGTCGGGCGAGTAGTGCGCGAACTCGAAGAAGAGCTTGCGAGCGAGGGAGTAGCCGTTGGTGTGCAGGCCGAGCGAGGGCAGGCCGATGAGCACGTCGCCTACCTCGACCTTCTTGCCGGTGATGATGCGCTCGCGCTCCACGATCCCCACGATGAATCCGGCCAGGTCGTACTCACCCGCAGGATAAAAGCCGGGCATCTCCGCCGTCTCGCCGCCGATCAGCGCGCAGCTATTCTGCTTGCAGGCCTCGCTGATGCCCCCGATCACCTTCTCCGCCACTTCGCCCTCCAGCTTGCCGGTGGCGAAGTAGTCCATGAAGAACAGAGGTGCGGCGCCCTGCACCGCGATGTCGTTCACGCAGTGGTTCACCAGGTCGGCGCCCACGGTGTGGTGCAGGCCCATCTCGAAGGCGATCTTCAGCTTGGTGCCTACGCCGTCCACGCTCGAGACCAGCACCGGGTTCTTGTACTTGGCGGTGTCGATGGCGAACAAGCCGCCGAAACCGCCGATATCGCTCAGCACGTTCCGGGTGAAGGTCTTGTGGGCCAGGTACCTGATGCGCTGCTTGGTGCGGTTGGCGCGTTGGATGTCGACGCCCGCGTCGGCGTACGTGATAGTGCCGGCATTCATGCTGTTCTGGGCCAAGGGTCTCCGCTTCCGTGGGAATTGGGGATCAGGGGCGAAGAGCCGCTATTTTAGCATCCTGCGCCGTGAAAATGGGCAGCGCGGCCGCAGCCAGCGCGGCCAGGGCGCCGTTTGCTATAATCATGGCGGACGAAGATCCCGCGGAAGTCCCTCGCTTCTGTTTCGTTCTCGCCTCAGATTCACGTCGGGGAGTGGCTCAGCCTGGTAGAGCACCTGGTTCGGGACCAGGGGGTCGGAGGTTCAAATCCTCTCTCCCCGACCATTCATTTCTTTAGAAATCAACCGCTGATGCGCAGAGGCAGAATCACGCCCACCCAACGAAAACCGCGTTGGGTGGGGCACCCCCATCATGGAGAGGTGTAACATTCTGGCGTTGTCTGGGCCACCCGCCCTTGCTGAATCAGAACCTCGCGTTGGTCAGGAGGAGAGTCGATCGTGAGCAGCAAGAGTGATAATTTGTCACCATGCAAATCTCCGTCCAACTAGGGTCCAGTAACAATTTGTCGCGTTTTCGACACTACAACGTCTTGAGTACCACCAATGTAATATCGTCACTGAGCAGGGTTGTTCCCCGAAAGTCACTGACCGACGCATAAATCGTCTCGATTAGTTCACTGGGACTCTGTTGCCGATGAGAACTCACGATGCTTGCGAGTCGCTGTGGAGAATATTGTTCTCCTGCTGGATTCTCAGCTTCAACCACACCGTCCGTGTACAAAACGAGAACGTCTCCGTGGCGGAGACTGATCTTCTCACTCTCGTAGTGCGAACCGGGAAGCACACCCAGCACCGGGCCTCCTTTGCCGAGTGGACTTGGATCTGCGCCGGCACGAATCACTAGCGGCGGGTTGTGTCCGGCATTCGTATATTCCAAAGACTGCGACTGAGGGGAGAGCTTTCCATAAAACATCGAAATAAACCGGCGCCCGCTCGTGATCTGACAAACGACGTTGTTGAACGTTTGCAAAAGATCGCTCGTGCTCGGCGATCGTGCCGCGTCCATGCGCAAAGCAACCTCAATGGAAGGCATCAACAGACCAGCGGCGACCCCTTTCCCGGAAACATCGGCAATCACCACGGCGATCTCGCCTGCGGGAAGCTCAATGAATCCGTAGTAGTCCCCCGCCACTGTCTTGGCTGGGTACATTCGCGCCGCGAAGTCAAATCCCGGCACCTGTGGAATGGAACGAGGCAGGATGTCCTGTTGCACCTCTGCAGCCAACTGAATTTCGTTTGCCAGCTCGTCGCGCTGTCTCTCGGCAAACTCCGCTAGTCGTCGTCGCTGCGCTCCCAGGAGGTTCACAACGACGACAACGAAGACATATCCAAGAAGGGTAGTCGCATCCCTGGTTAAGTGTCGGGTTCCAAGATCAGGCATAGGGCCAACAAGATCATGCAGAACCAGACAGACAATCGAAAACGCAAGACTGATGCGAAGCGGATGGACTAGAGCGCTCAGAGCTAATGGCAGGAAATACAGAGGAGCGAGGGAAAACGAAGCCACGGATTTGTCCGCGAAGGCTACCGCAGAGATCCCCGCCACCACCACAATGGTGAGAACGAGAACGCTCATCCGTTCATTGATGTAGGGGCCTTCGGTTGTGACCCTACGAAGAATGGTCGACCATCGGGAGGGCGTCATAGCGTCAAGTGAACAGCAGTTTGCAACACCTCATTCGCCCTTGTCACATTCAGATAGATCTCTCTCTTGGGCTTACAGAGACAGTAGCGCTGATCTCAAACCGCTTCAATGGATTAGCCCAGATAACGCCAGGTCTCAACCGCTCGGCCCAGTCGGCCGCGTGTGTTCCTCCTTGCTCCGATGCGCTGTGGAAATCAACTCGAGGGTGTAGGAAATATCGATCTGTAGTTACGGGGTAAAATGAATTATATATAGTATTATCAATAGCTTACAAAGATAATGAATACCCTATGATATTATGTTATGACACTAAGAAAATCTGCTATTAAACAACTAAGATATTGCAACCTTTTCCGCTGTCGTGCGTCTATTCAAATCGAAAAAACCAGGCAGGGTCCCCTGCCTGGAAACTCAAGAAGAGGAATTTCTTAGCCTGGAGGTTTGAATATGAAGACCCTGAACCGATTTCTCGGGTCCTTCCTACTCGCGCTCTTGCTGGGGATTTCTATCTCTGCGCTGGGGAGCGATGTAGGAACCACAACTGGGGCGAGTAAGGACGCCGTTCTCACTCAGCAACTGCAGCAAGATTTCAGCAACCGCCTGGAGTTCCGCAACGTCACCGTCGCGGTTGACGATCGAGTCGCACTGCTGCAAGGCTCGGTTGAGACCTATCGCGAAAAAATGGACGCCGAGCGTCGAGCGCGCAAGCACCATGGAATTGAGGGGGTGCGCGATTTCATCGCGGTGCAACCGGTTGTCCCAGTTTCCGACCAGGAACTACGTGAAACCGTTGCCAATCGGCTCCGCTATGACCGCATTGGCTACGGGATCACATTCAACAATTTCGAAGTGGCTGTGAAAGATGGCGTCGTAACCATCGCCGGCGAGGCCCGGAGCTACCCGGACAAAGCTTCCGCCCTCAGCATTGTCGAGGACACTCCTGGCGTGCGTGACGTGAAGGACGAAATTAACGTCCTGCCACTCTCTGAATTTGACGATGAGTTGCGCGTACGCACGGCTATGGCGATCTACCGTGATCCCGCGCTCCAGAAATATTCGCTGGATCCACAGGCTCCTATCCGCATTGTGGTTGAAAACGGAAATGTAAAGCTGTACGGAGTTGTGGATAGCGCGATGGACAAGCAGATCGCCGAGATGCGCGCCCGCGAGGTAGGTGGGGTGTTCTCGGTCGAGAATCACCTGCTGGTAGCCAATCAGTGAATCGAGGTTCGTCTTCTAATTTTCGTCAGAGTGTTTGACTTGATTTAGGAGGATCGTATGCAGACTAGAAAACCAATTCTCATCCTTGCAGTTCTGATTGTTTTAGCAGTTGCTCCCGTTCTCAGTTTTGCGCAGGGCACGCCTGCTCCGTCGTTCACGCCGGAGCAGCTCGACAAGCTGGTAGCGCGCGTTGCGCTGTATCCGGATGCGCTCCTGGCGCAGGTGCTTGCGGCCGCGACGTATTCCGACCAGATTCCGGATGCGGCGCGCTGGGCCGATCAGCATCATTACCTTACCGGGCAAGCCCTGGCCGACGCGATCCAGGCGGATCATCTTCCGTGGGATCCCAGCGTGCAGGCGTTGCTGCCATTCCCCTCGGTGCTCGATATGATGGCCTCCAATATGAGCTGGACCACCGATCTTGGCAACGCGTTCCTCTCGCAGCAACAGGACGTGATGGACGCGGTGCAGAGAGAGCGCAGGAAGGCCAAGGATTACGGATATCTGCGCAGCAACGCACAGATCATCGTCAGCGATGGGCCGTACATCACGATTGTGCCCGTGCATCCCGCCTACATCCCGGTGCTGTACTATGACCCGGCGATTGTTTTCTTCCCGCCGCAGCCCGGGATCGTGGTCGACGGCGCAATCCGCTTTGGGTTCTTCGTGACCATCGGGGATTTCTTTCGCCCGTGGGGCTGGGGATATTGCCGCTTTGATTGGGGCTCGCACGTGGTGATCATCAACAACGCGCCCTGGCGGCGGACCTGGATCAACCGGCGTGAATACGTTCATCCCTACGAGGTCCGGCGATACAGGTTGGAAGAGCGGCTTCCCGAGCGGCATGTGCTGCACGAGCGCACCGAGCGTGAGCGCACGGCTGCGCGTGAAGGGCGCCACCCCGTGGAAGAGCATCGCGATCACCGCTCGCGCTAGTCTGCTTTCAGGGCAGAAAGTCTGAGTGCTCGGAAACAGGCTACCGAGACGGCAAAGAAGGGAAAAGAGGGGATTGGGAGCGCGGACACTTATGTCCGCGCTCCGCTTTGCATAGCAATACCAATTCATACTTGCGGAGTTCTAAGAATGAGAAGAGCACGGATGGGGACATTACCTGGCACGTATGCTTCGCCTACGCTCCTCGAGGACTTGAAGCGGCAAAACCAGCAACTTACTCCGGAACTGCGCGGTGCTATCAGAGAGGTGCTCCTCGAATTTGCAGCTTGCGTCCACGACGGGCAAAGCCCCATCGCTCAACTTTGCCAAGAGGGTATTTCTGGACATAACGTGCCGCCAGGGCAACTCAGTCTCGCGGTGCCCGAGTGGTCGACTCGGAAGTAATCACAGAGACCAGCTTTCGGGTGGATCAGCTACAACCTCGCATCCTCTCGGTCCAGGGATGGGGAAACGAGGGTTCGATAAGGGTTTGATAATTGCGTTTTGTGATTCCCTCAGGCGCTTCTGGTGGCCACCGGCGCCTGGAATGTCAATCAGTTACTTGTCGTGGGAGCGTTGACACGGTAGCAGCTGGGCCGAGTGGGACTGCCATTCGAGGACTTACATTCATCCCAGAATGGCGTGATTGAGCAAGAATGACACGGTTGAAGCACCACTCAAGTGATTGAGTAACAATGAAATCGCTGTTCCTCCCCCAAGTTCGGGACCAGGGGGTCGGAGGTTCGAATCCTCTCTCCCCGACCATTCCTTTTTTGCTTGTCCCGAGCGCCAGCGAGGGAGCCCTACTCGCAATCAACCGTAGATGAGCAGAGGCAGAATCGCGCCCACCCAACGAAAACCACGTTGGGTGGGGCACCCCATCATGGAGAGGTGTACCATTCGGGCGTTGCCTGGGCCACCCGCCCTATTTACAAGTACGCAATCGACATCCCTGTCGCCGCATTCTCGGCAGTGGTTTGCTCGGTGGGGAGGTAAAAGCCGGTCGTCATGGATCCTAACTTCTTCCACCAATTTCTATCGAATGCGATGACGATAGCCACTCCTGCAATCGGCATTTGGCTGGGAATCTGGGGCTTCCGTCGGAAGCTCGATTCCGACTACAAACTCGATCGGACGGCGCGGGCGGTGAGGTGGTGCACAGTCCTAATATGCTGGACTATCGTATCGATACCGGGACATGGGAAGCGTCCTTTGTCCGGTCTCGCCCTCATCGTTGGCTTGGCATTTCTGTGGTGGCCAAACTTTGCTTACCACTTTACGAGGCTCTTCAGGCGTAGCTCGGCGTTAACTAGAAGGGGCCCGCCGACCTAAGCGGATTAAGCACAAATGCGGCCAGACAAAGCCCTACAGCAGTTATTTGATCCGCAAACAACACGGCTCAGCAATCTAACTCTGCGGGTGCCCCATCCTTTGCAGCCCGGTTTTGGCTGCAAAGGGTGGGAGCAGGAATGCTCGCACAAACTTCTCTGGCGGTTGGCCCAGGTACATCAGGGTGGCCCAGACAAGCCGTTTCCTGCTCGTCTGGGAATGGGTCTAAGCTGCCGCACCAAAGAAAGTTCTAAAATCGTCCTCTAGGGCCGACCATTCTTTTCAAGTGCTTGCAGACGGTGTCGCTTGGCCCCCTGGGGTTGTCCCAGGTAGTCTAGGGGCAAAGCCGTGTCAATACTGGTTCTTCGTAAAGGTTGATGCAGGCAGGCGTCTACGAATGTGCCCACAGTCGCACGGAAAAATGAAAATCCCTGTGTGGAAACTTGGTGAAACCTGGCAACAGCGTCGCTCACTGATCCTTCCCTACCGCTAGCAGCCGGCGGCGTAGGTAGCTGATTTCCGACACGTCAAGGTAGGGGGTCAACCCTGCCAACAACATGGCCTTGAGCTCCCTCCCCTCTCGAGGCATTTTGCGCTCGAAATACGGTGCCATTTCGACAAAACGGTCAAACAAGTAGGGATCAAAGTGTGAACCGCGCTCTTCGGCCATTACGTGTAGCGCTTCGGCAACGCTGAGAGCCGGTTTGTATGCGCGTGATGCCGTGAGAGCATCGAACACATCAACTAATGCGAACAACCGCGCTTCGAGAGGAATCTTCTCTCCTTGCAGGCGATGAGGATAACCGCCACCGTCATAACGTTCATGATGGAACTCAACGACATTGACGGCGGCATTCAATAATTCCGATTGCTCGACGATCTCTAAACCACGAAGAACGTGGTGTTCCATCTCTGCATGTTCTTCTCGCGTCAAAGTCCCGGGCTTGCAGATGATACGGTCGGGAATCACCAACTTGCCGATGTCGTGTAACAGGGCCCCTTTGACAGCCCGCAGTAGCATCTCCCGCGGGAGCTGTAAGCCCTCTGCAAAAAGCATCGTGTAGACGGTCACACGTAGGGTGTGTCCCGCAGTATCGCCTCCTCGCAATTCTGTAAGCGTGCCTAGTAATGAGAGCAGCTCGATGTTTGCGTGCGAGATGATCGAGGCTGTTTCACGAAGATACTGCTCGCCTTTGCGCAGGAGCGGATACATTCCAAGTATGGCGCAGCCCGATGCGAACGCGGCAACCGCCGCGGTTCCAAAGTCGCCGAGCCAAATCTTTGTTTTGTTGCTGTGCGTAAGGAAAGCGTAGGAAAGAGGCCCGAGGCAGGTGACGAGTGCAGCCACTAAAGTGATGAGGACAGAGCGGGTCCAGAACCTTTTGTGCAGGTGCTTGAAAGCTTCCGCTAGGTCAAGGTTAAGGCGATGGTACGCGACACTGTCGGGAGAAACGATTTCTTCTTCAACAATCATGCCCGGACTGTCTTCTCCTCCTTTCCAGGCTGACCAGGCCGCGAGGTACAACGCACCGATGGCCGCCCAGAAGAGGATCCTTGCCCGCCGGCAGAGTGCCAGGGTCAAACCAGCGGCGGCTGGAAAACCAAGGAGTCGCGCGACCAGCAGATTGCCGCCTTCATACGTCCCGATGTTCCCCGGATTCAACGCTCCGACGACATTCACCAGCTTGGTGAAGGCTTCGATGACGAAAGCTCCGAGAGGCATGATGCCGATGCCCATGAAGCGCAACAGAAGGTAGACCTCCGTGATCGCCAGCATCTGCGAGGTGAGGTACAGGGCTATCACCGTCCAGAAAGACTTCGGAGCCCGTGAACGGAAACTGAGAAGATTCTCTTCAGCGGCTTCGATGACCGAAGCCCTTTCGGCCAGCCACTTCCGGGCCCAAGGCAGTCGCTGCACCGGGTGCATCAGATGCGAACAGATGTGCCACCCTCTCGCGAAGCTGACTAGCGCCAGCACGAGCACTACCGTAAGCGTGCCCGCGAACGCAAAGGCATAGACTCGCCAGAGCCCTTTCAAGGAAAGCAGCAAGACCGCAGCGACAGTGCCGGTGACGCCCACGGCTCCGGAGCTCACGATATAGGCTGCACGGTCAAGGGCGACGGATGAGATGCGATCAGGCATCGGGATTGTCGGCCCCAGCAGGGATACTCTCATCCCGTCGCCGATCATCTGGCCGGCAAGTCCAAAAGTGCCTGTAGCCTCCGAGATCAGCCGGAGACCGAAGAGACGCGCGATGGAAAGACCACGAACATCGGAGCGGAACGTGAGTCGCCATGCATACGCGCGCACGAGATGGAACATTCCTCCTAATGCGAGGATCAGGACTATGCCCCAACCGACGGCCCTCAGGTTGTCAGTGACGGTCCCTACACCTACCCGGGCTATCAGGTAACCCAGCAGGGCGACGCCCACGACGACAGCTAACAACCGGAGCCGCCCTCGAGTCGCCCAACTTCTGGTCTCCATGGTCTCCATGATCTGCTCTCACTCGCTACTGCGGCGATTCCAGTTTCTGCTTGATGGTCACCAGGACACGCTCCAATGAGGAACGCGTCTTATCGACTGCGACCTTTCGTACAATGCCGCCTTTCAACCCTGTGAGCCCGGCCTGTTTCGAGCCTTTGAGGGTGATGAGATAGAAGCCGGGCCGTTGCGCGTCCTTGACGCAGACGGTCAGGTCGAGCGCGGTTTGAAAGTAGTGGCTGGCATAGACTTGTTTCTCAGCCACAGCGTAGACCGGGTCGATGGGATCTGTCTGGCGATAGATGATCTTCTGGACGATCCTGAAGGTCGGCTTCAGGCCGAAGTTCACCTTCTCCCAGTAGAAGGCGGTCTGCACATTGTCCGATTTCGCCTTCGGGTACTCGAGCAGATACTCGTTTAGTTCTGGGAGGTAGACCGGAAGGGCGCTCCATCCTCCTATGAGTGAAGCGAAAGTCTCCGCTACCGCAGCGGGATGATTCTTGTCACGGTAGGCGCCCAAGGCCCTATTGCCTCCCTGCCTGTAGTCCAGCAGGGCCTGCAGCGCCATCCGCTGGGCCAGGCGGTTCGCTCTATCGGCAACATCAGGAGCGGACCAGTCGATGGTGCGCTGAAAGTCTTCAATAGCCTCAGACGGCAGTTGGAATTGGCAGTGTCCCGCCTTGCAGCTCTTTAACTCATTTATGTCCTGCTGGGTCAGAGTGAAGGCGTCAAGATCGGACAGTTGCGGAGGATCGCTGAAGCTCTGGATCGCCAGATAGCTGGGCAGCTTGCGAAGAGCTTCAAGGTCAGACGCCAGCTCGACGTAGCTCTCGGGAGCGGCCTCCACATACACAGCCCCGAAGACGAAGACTTCGTCCGGCGTGTGCGAGTCAACTACCCTGGCCACCGCCTTCCCCGAGCGGATCGCAGCGATCTGATCTTCGCTCAGCCCTGCAAACGCACGGAAGAACTTATAGGGCTCGTTGGGCGTTTGTGCTTGGCCCAGTGCACTCAATAGCAGGACCAAGAATGGAATCGTTATGTAAGAACACATGCTTCTCATGGACCTTCACCCGAACCGTACCTTTCTGCAACCGGATCACCTCGTGATGGTTGCTCAAACCGACACGCAGGCCGGATTCTCCGCGCTGCAGCGCATCTCGTTACAGACGAGATGGAGCGTGTCGAAGGCAACGCAATAGGCTCGCTCGACAGCCTTCCGGCTGACCCCGAGCTGCGCGGCAACATCTTCGTAGGACTCCTTGGCAATGCCGTGCATGACGAGGACGAACCGGCAAAGGACGTCCAATCGAGCCGGCAGAACGTCGGATTCTTCGACCAGGAGCTGAAGATCTTCAGGCGAAAGTGGCGATCGCGCCGCGTGAACGCGTTCGAATCTCTGGTATGCGGGAGCAAGCTCGGCGATCTCTGCCCGCTGTGTCAGGAGCGCGCACCGAAGCGTGGCCCGCGCCGCCCAGTGCGCGAGCCATTCATGGAATACCGGGCCTTGGCGCTCGGCAATGTTGCAAGCGTCAATGACGCATGCCGGGGCGCGCTTCTCATCGATCAGGAAACCAGCCAGCCAGTGCAGCGCGTCATGGTAATCGGCGAAGATCTTGCGGACGTCTTCCACGGTCGCGTAGCGGTGGCCCTGCAAGAGGTGAGTCCATTTCATCGCTATATCGCTCCTTCCGAACACCTGTGGGAGAGCAAGTGCGATGCCAAAATCAATCTCCGGCAAGTTACTGAGTTCATTCGACTATTCACGGTCGACCGCGGGCCGCTGCCGAGTCGACACTGCCCACATGCGGGCACTGCCGCGACGGATGACAGCGCTGCATTAGGGCAGCTAGTTGAATTTCGGGGAAGGAGGACTGAATGCGAGCGTGTGGAAATTGCGAATGGATCGAAGCCGAAGCGGCCACGGGCCGGGGTACTACCTCCTGTATCGGGCGTACCCCGCGGGGGAAGACCCATGGCCGGAGGCGCTGTTCCGCCTCGATCTCACATCAACGATCTCCTACCATTCACCGGAACGGGCCACGCTTCTGAGTTGACGACGCGGCGACGAGCGATGTAGCAGGTTTTCTGCAACACTGCGGATTTCTGCGTCGGGATCATCGAGCGCCGCAACCAGTTCCTCATACGCGTCTAACCTTCCCTTGCTGCACCATTCCAGGTGGCAGGCGAACAGGTACACAGGGTTTCTGCATAGGCTCGATCCGGATACGTGCTTTGACTGCTGCTCCACGATCACACCGACTGCAGAATTCGTTTGATTTAATGGCAGGAGGCATCATCCTGGAAGGTACCGCTGGCGAACATCTGCGCCAGGAACTGACCGCAACGGAGTACCTTCTGAGCGTCCTCATCATTTTGGAGCGCGTTTTCGGTGATGGTCAGGTTTGCCGCACTTAGCGAGCTCCGGGCTTGGACGAATCTGTCAGACCAGGCCTTCACGTTGTTGAACTCGTTCCTCAGCAACTCGAGTCCGCGGTAGTCTGAGTCCGTCGAGGCCGCCGCCGCGGCTATTGCGACGCTGTCGGCAGCCCGTCCCTGAAACGCTGTGATGGTGTTTCCTGCCATGTTATTTCCAACGGGATAGCCATTCTGGACGGTGATCATCAGCATTCCGCCCCACTCCCGTATCGACGCCATCGCTTCGATCGCCGCGCTCCTGAAGGAACGAGAAAAGCCGGGTTTCTCGCCGGCCAGTGCCGAAGCGTCACAACACGCCAGTGTCAGGATGATTCGCCCCCTTTCGAAGCGGAGCGAGCCGTTGGTAATGCGGGCCAGCTCCTGCACGTCTACATACGCGTGGCCCTGGAATTGAATGACGGTCGCTTCTCCGGGATAGCCCTCGATCGACAGGACTTCTCGCTCGCGCCGTGTTTGCGCCGGCGCCGCGACCACCATCATCAGCAGCACCCCAAGAAGGACCACGTTGCGCTTTGTTACGTTAGCCATCTGTTGCCTCCTCTATCTCGCCCGGCTAGTTCACCTGCGGATCCGCCTGCGGATTCGACTGTGGAGGGCCGAAGAGCGGAGGCAGAGAAGACTCCACTTTCATGTCCATCAGCAAGTCGATCCGATGCTCCAACTGAAAGAACTTCGTGACGGTGAGCGCCGGGAGCACGGCGTTGAACTTCTTGAAATATTTCTTCTTCAACGCTGCCAGGGCAGCGTCGCAATCGAACATCCGCTCCGCCATGGCTTTGGCGTCGGCATCGGTCAGCGTCGAGTGCTTGGCGGCGTACTCCTTGATGACGGCGACGCGGCGGTCGTCCAGCGTGGACCGCTCGTACTCGTATTTTCGGTAGATCGGCCAGAACGCCGCGCCGTCCTTCTCGCTGAAGTTCATGGCGGCGGTGATGATCTTGGCCCTGTCCGCCTGCATGTCGGCCCTAACCAACTCGATAGTTGAGCCAATGCTGGCCTCCTGAGTTTGGGCGCGACAGACACCTGGCAGGGTGACTAGTGCGAATGCGATCGTGAGCAGCACAGATTTGTGAATCATTGCCTCAACTCCTTTAAGAGATGCGCCGTCGTCAAAGAGAAGCCTGCAACGATGTGGTCCCGCGAAGAAGCCACATAAGGGCGGGAGGGGTGCGGCTGAACCTCGGTCCCAGCAACCGCACCCCTTGTTATAGGCGGGGCCACTCTGTCGTGTGGTTTCATGAAAGCACTTGCGTATCTGGTCCCGACGCAGAGCCGGACCGTTGCTCGGACACTTCCAAATGGAGGCGCTCGCAGATGGAGCGCGTATACATATTCACCGCGACAAACTTCGCGCCAACCCGTCCGAGCCACAACAACACTCGTTCGCCGAACGGATCGACGAACGTCACTTCCGCCAGATCCACCATGATCGAAGCTGGAGCTTGGTAGCGGGCCAACGTGACCCTTGCGTCCTCGGCGTAAGGACCGACCAGCCGACCCTGCAGCCGCACGGTCAACGAGCCATTCCCATCGTGATCGAATTCAACACGCAGCATCGTCAATCTCCCCAACGATTAGTTCTCGTTCCGTGTCTAGCGCAGGTCATGTGCATCGCCGGCCACGGGACTGGGAAATAAGCCAGCGACGGCCAGTCCCCCGTCATCGTCGACGCGACTTGCCGCTTCACGGTCGCGATCCCTGCCTGCAGGAGGGCCCGGCCGCGCCGCAGGTCGCTCGCCAAGCGGTGGCGCAGAACCAACTTGCGAACGACGTAGATGAACAGCGCAGCGATGGTCACGCCCGCTAACACCGCTCCCACTCTGCCGGCGTAGGCAACGGCACGGTCCAGGTCATGGCTGAAGACAAAGCCGAGTGCGGAATACACGCCTGAATAGAGGCTGGCGCCAAGTGCATCAAACGCGAAGAAACGGAGCCGGCCAGTGCGGGATGTGCCCGCCAGAGGAGGCGTTACCGCGTCCAGCCCTGGAATGAACTTGGCCACGACGAGCAGCGCCAGGCCGTACCGAGCAAAGGTTTCTTTCGCCCGGCGATCGTGGAAGTCAGGGTCTGGTGTGAGCCGGTGAATGAAGTGCAGGACCTTGTCTCCCCGGCGCCGACCCGCCTCGTACCACACCCAATCAGCCAGGACACAGGCAATGACCGCCAGACCGAACGACGTGACGAGGCCCAACTTCCCGCCGGCGGCCAATGCCCCAGCCGCAAGGAGAAACAGGGGCCCCGGCAGCGGCAGGCCAACCTGGTGCGCGAATAACGCGGCGAACAGGATTGAGTAGCCATGCTTCAGAACGAATTGGAAGACCGTGTTCATGCGGTTTACCGCTCGCACTACGAGAAAGTGCACGCGTTGTACCGAACCTGACTGCGGCTAAGTGCTTCATTCGCAATGACATCAGGAACTCGAGCTGTGGAGCTGTTTGCCCGGATTTGGGCACTGCCGACATGGGGTCTGGGAGGGCGTGTGGCGGGAGGGATTCGGGAGCTCTACACCCAGTAGGCGAGTACGATGCTCACCGCGTCGGCGACCGCGACGAAGATGAAACCGCCCATCAGGACAACGATGGCGAACAGCCGGCTAGCGTCGTCCTCGCTGCCGAGCAGAACCCCGGCCGGATAGATGAAGGCGAGGATATTGAGAATCACGAGGATCAACCAAAAGCGAGTCTTTGAGCTCTTCTTCTGCATGACGGACCCTCAGTTGTAGACGATCGCCAGAATCGCGATGCCGACGAGGAGAATGGGCATGAACACCAGCAGGAAGTCTTCGACATCATTTGTGCGCTTGTGACGTCCGCGACGCGGTATCGTTTGCGTCCGGTGCTGGTCCGGCAGACATTCACGATAATCCGTGGACGAATCCAGGCAATCGATAGCCCTTCTCACCACGCTGTCCGGAACGATCGTCTCCGGGGTTTTCACGACCGTATGCTTCATAACTCCTCCCGAAAATCTTGCCGCCTTCGCCAGGAGGTCGAGGCGACCTGGAACAGGTCGCCTGTACTCCTTGCGATTGCGCCTCAGAACGTCAACACCAGGCCCGCCGACGGAACTGCGGCGTGTGTGAACTTGTCCGTTTTGAGCTGCGTGAGACTGAAGTCGGGTGTCTTGTAAACAAACCCGCGATACTGCACCCGCACGCCGACATGCTTTATCACCCGCACATCAGCGCCGCCGCCGTACACGAAGGTTCCGCGGGTCTGTCGTTCGATCGACGTGGTGTTGCGCGGATCGAACACGAGCGCCCCGCCACCAGCAAGGACGAATGGCTTCAGGTTACGAAGCGCCGGCAGCTTAACGACACCCGTTCCGGTGACCCCGTGGACATACGTTTGCGTCCCGAAGTTTCCGGCTGAGGTCACATACTTCTGCGAATTGCTGAAGAAGTCGTAATCTCCTTCGACAGCGAGCCACTTGTTGATGTTGAAGCGGTATCCAGCCATCAATCCGCCGGAGTTCGTCGGTTCGTTTTGGACTCCGGATCCGGTTGTCGTTTTGCCGAAGAAGCCGCTTCCCTGGACCGTGATTTCGTGCCGTGCCTCTTCCTGTGCCCAGCAAGACGTCGCTGCCAGCGCAACCACGCTGAAAAAGAGCAGTATTCGTTTCATCGTTGGACTACCTCCTAAAGTGACTACAAAAGGAGGAAGGCACGCGTCTGGCCAAACGCTGATTGCGCTAAGTCATTGCGGGACTTGGGACTTCGGGAATCGGTAGAAGGGGAGAAACGAATGGGCCGCCCATCAGAAGGCAGCGGTGACCAAATCGCGTCAGGAACGGGGGCCGGACGTGTAGTCGGGCTTTGAGATCCGAAGTCGCCGCATCTTGTTCTGAAGAGTCGTACGCTTCAGGCCTAGACGCTCTGCGGCGCCGCCTGGTCCGGCAATCTTTCCCGAAGCCGCCTTGAGCGCATCGATGATCGCGTTCCGTTCCACATCATGGAACTTGGAGCCGACCGCCGCCGCCCGACTGCTCGACTTCTTAAGTTCCGAGAGCGGCACATTCAATTCAGTGCCCTGGGTCAGGATGACGGCGCGCTCGATGAGGTTCTCCAGTTCGCGGATGTTGCCGGGCCATGACGCGTTCACCAGAGCGTCCATCGCGCTCTTCGGGATGGTTTTGATCTGCTTTTGCATCCGCCGGGCCAGGCGCGAAACAAAATAATGAACCAGAAGCGGGATGTCGCCTGATCGCTCGCGGAGTGGGGGAATTTCGATCGGGAAGACGTTCAGCCGGTAGAACAGGTCCTCGCGAAACTGTCCGTTACCGATCATTGTGGCGATATCGCGATGTGTGGCGGCGATAAGGCGGACGTCCACGTGCGTGGTCTTCGTGCTGCCCAGACGCTCGAACTCCTGTTCCTGAAGGGCCCGAAGCAACTTCGGTTGCAGCTCGAGACTGATGTCTCCGATCTCGTCCAAGAACAATGTCCCGTGATCGGCCAGTTCGAAGCGGCCCTTCTTCTGCATCAACGCCCCGGTGAACGCGCCTCTCTCGTGTCCGAAAAGCTCACTCTCGAGAAGGCCGGAGGGTATTGCGGCGCAATTCACTTTCACGAATGTGCGCTCCCGCCGGGGGCTATTGCTGTGGATGGCGCGGGCGATCAACTCTTTGCCAGTGCCCGTTTCCCCATGCAGCAGCACGGTCGAACCGGTCGGGGCGACGATGGAGACCTGTTCCAGGACCGCCCGCAGTGCCGAGCTGTTCCCGACGATGTCCTCGAAGCTGTATTCCGAACGGATCTCGGATTCGAGATACAGGCGCTCGTCTTCGAGGCGATCCCTCGCTGCCGTGACACGGCCATAAGCAATCGCGTTGTCGACCGCCAGCGCTATCTGAGTGCTGATCTGCGATAGGACATCCAAGTCCTCTTGGCTAAAGCTGTTCGGCTGGCGGCTGCCCAGTGTCAGGACTCCCAATGTGCCAGTTGCGGTTGTGAGTGGCGCCAGCGCCACGGACGCGATTGACTCAGCTTTCAAATTCGCGCCAATCGGGCCTGTGATCTTCTCAATTTCGGTGACCGACCACAATTCAGGCTTGTGTGCATGCAGCTTCTCGTGCTCAGTGGGGCTGAGATCATGAACTGCGACATCGGTCAGGAAGCCTTTACTGCCTGGGAAATCCAGGACCGCAAGCTCGAGCTGGTTCGACTCTTTGCCGATCAGCCAGAATCCAGTGAAATCGTTGTCGAAATAGCTGCGGAGGGAAGTCGACGCCGAGCGGAACAATTCCACGATGTCCAGCTTGGTGACGACGTGGTTGTTGATCTCGAGCAGGACCCTGAGACGATCCCGCTCTTTGGCCACCTGTCGCTGGTAAAGCTCTGCACGATCCCTTGCCAGCGCGGACTCGAGCGCGACCGCAACGTGCGACGCCAGGGAACGGAGCAGCTCGACGTCGTCGGGGAGAAATCCCTGCCCCGGCAACTTTGTCACTGCAAGACACCCATACCGTTTCTGAGACGTAGACACGGGAAACAAATAGGTGCTATGTCCGACAGACGCGGGTGCAAACGGAGCCAGTTCAGGATGCTTCAACATTTCCTGCGATGCGTCCGGGAGGAAAACTGGTTTCTGTTCCTCGAGCACCTGCGCGGCGGCGCCAATGCGCAAGATCTTGGCCCCAACCTTGATCGGCGGCGCGTCCGCGGCTCGATCGAAGTCGAAGACGTGCAGACTGTCTCCGTCATCGGCGAGGACATAGAGTTCGGCTCCATTGAAGCTGCAAGTGCCGGACAGAATGCCACGCAGGCTCTGCAGGATGGCTTTTATCGTGGGCTGATCCGCCACGGCGCTGGACGCGTCCAGCAAAGTTCGATATCGATCTTCGGCGCTCGTCATGGCGACCCTGGCCATTCCCGCAGAGGAATGCAGTATCTGGATCCTCAGCCCCGGCGATTTTGATTGCACTGGTATAACCCCTTGGGACGACGGTTACAATCCCATTTCTCCCTCAATTTGTCTCCGCCGACTTCGGTCCTATGCGGCAGCACAGCCGGCCGCCTCGACAAGCACCTGGCAGTAGATGATTTCCAATGATTCAAGCGCACTGCTGTATGCGGCTTCGACAGCATGCGTGCTGATACCCAGCAGCAGGGCAGCTTGGTTCGCGGAGTGCTGTGCAAATCCGCACAAGACAAGGACAAACCGGCAGAGACAGTCAAGCCGAGACCGGACATTGTCGGATTCCCTCACCACGAACTCCATCGTTTGAAGGGACATCGGCGGGTGCTCCTGGCCGACTAAATCGTCGTGCTCGTACATCGAAGAAAGCTCGGCGATCCGCATGCGCTTGAAGTCGAGGACGGAACGGATGGTGGCTTCCCGCGTCCACATCTGGAGGCATTCCTGACAGATCTCATCATTATTGTTCTCCATCAGGTCGCGAGCGTCGGTGACACACGCGGATGCCATGAGCTCATCGTCGCTCAGGAATTCGGCCAGCCACGTCAGTTCCTGCTTGTGCTCGGCGAAAGCCGCGCGGATCTCTGCCGCACTTGCGATCTCTGAACTGGCTGCAATGCTTCGGCTGATCGTTATAGCTGCCATCTCCGCACCTCGACCTGCGTGTAGGCAACATCGATGCCAAACTGGCGAACTTGCAAGTTGCTGAAAACACTGAGGGCCTTACCGCGAGTGCCGACGGGCGGTAGGAGACGCTGCCGAAATAGGGGCAATGAAGCAGTGCGTGCCATCAGAATCGGCACATCGGCATGGCTAGCCTGTTGCTCGCCCCGAAGCTTTGTCCGTGACCCCAACTACCCATAAGACCCTGCGCACCTGTCACTTGAGCACGGAGGACGCCGTGTGACATCCCGTAAACGACAGCTGCCGCTCCGGTGACCACAGCGGTCGGCAAAGCACGTTGACCAAAGAAAGAAGACCTCGGGGGCATGTGTCGCCGTGGGCACTGCCCGAATGCGGGCAGCCTGCGGATCCTCAGTGCTCGCGGTCGTCCGTCATTTTCAACAACTTAGGTGCTGCCCTGCTTTGGCATGCGGTCTGCACTAGTGGCTGACGACAGATCATCGGGTTGATCAACGCTGAGGTTCCACGATGACAAGAAAGCATCTTTTATCGATTCTCTTCATGTTCGTGCTTGCATGCCCCGTCCTGTTGCTGGCCCAGCAGCCAGCGTCGCCGGCCGCGGCCGAGGCGCCACTGCTCACGCTGGAAGACGCGGTATCGATCGCGCTCAGCAACAACCGGCTGGTGAAGAACTCGGCGCTCGAGGCGCAGAAGTTTGACTTCCGGCTAAGCACGGCCCAGACCAGGCGGCTGCCTCAGTTCCAGTTCAATGTGCTGGGCGGCGAGTTGATGCACTCGTTCGACTTCACATTCGACCAGGGCGCGTTCGGCACGTATCCCGGCGTCGGGCCGATACCAGGAACCCAAACGAAGATTCGCCAACCTGCGCGATTCACCACCTATGTGACGGGTGCTTTCGACCAACCGCTCACGCAACAGTACAGGATCGGCCTGGCGATCCGCGCGACCGAACTTGGCCGGCAGATCGCCAAGGAAGACGTGCGTGCCGAGCGCCAGAAGATCGCCGCCGAGGTCCGAAACGCATATTTCAACCTGGTTGCGACCCAGGCTGGTGTAGAAGCCGCCCGCCAGGTGGTCACCACGCTCGAAGAGGCGCAGCGCCTCACGCTGCGATACGTCGCCGAGAAGACCGTGCTCCGCGGAGATTCACTGGAGGTCGATGCGCGTCTCGCGCAGGCGCGGTATGACCTGTCGGTCGCACAGGACGGGCTCGCCACCCAGCGCGAGAACTTGAATCAACTACTGGGCCGCGATCTGGGCGTGCGGTTTCGCGTCGATCCGATGCTCGAAGCCGACGCAAGCGATCTGCCGCTCGATACCGCGCGCGCGAGAGCGTCGCAAAACCGTCCGGAAATCCAGCAAGCGCGGCTCAAGGAAAAACAGGCGGAATACGACCGGCGCATCGCCAAAGCCGACTACATCCCGGACCTGAGCCTGTCGGTGAGATACCAGGGGCTCAACAACATCAAAGTGCTTCCGACGAACGTTGGCACGGCGGGCTTTTTCCTGAGCTGGGAGCCGTTCGACTGGGGACGTCGCCGCAACAATGTGGCGGAAAAAGCCAAGACGGTCGAGCAGGCCCGCAACGGCATACAAGAGACAGAAACAAAGATCGTGGTCGAAGTCGGAGCCAAGTACCGCAAGTGGCAAGAGGCGGCCCTGCTTCTCAAGGCCGCGCGCACCGGACACGAAGCGGCCGCGGAGCAATTCCGGGTCACCGGCAACAAGTACAAGGAACAGGCCGCCCTCATAAAAGACTTACTCCAGGCGCAGGCTCGAAGCACCGAGACGGAATTCCATTACCAACAGGCGCTGTCGTCGTATTGGGGTGCCCTGGCTGAATTGCGTCGGGCAATGGGAGAGGAATGAGATGAAGACGCTTAAGACATACACAGTTCTGTTGCTCGCATTGGTGTTGGCCGGCTGTGGCTCAAAGAAGCCGCTCCAGCAAGCACCGCAGGCAGTCCAAACACAACGGCTGCAGTCCGATGGAACCCCCACCACCGGCGGGCTGCGCTTCTCCGCCGTGGTAACCCCCGATGCGCAGGTTCCGCTGTCCTTCCGGATCCCCGGATATGTCGTTTCATTGAAGCAGGTCCGGGGCCAGGACGGCAGGATGCGCGACCTCGCCGAAGGCGACCGCGTCGGCAAGGGCGCCGCCCTCGTCCAGATCAGGGCGTCGGAATACCAGGACAAGGTGCGCCAGGCGTCCTCGCAGGCCGCGGCCGCCGAAGCGATCGCGCAGAAGGCGAAGCTTGATTTCGATCGCGCTACTCGCCTGTTCGACACCCAGAGCATCACGAAGCCCGACTTCGACGCGGCGCGCGCGCAATATGACGCCACGCAGAGCGAAGTGCGGGCCGCTCGGGCAGCAACCAGCGAGGCCGAGGTCGCCCTTCGTGATACCTCGGTGGTAGCTCCCTTCGACGGCGACATCGTGAAGAAGGCGGTGGAACTTGGCTCGTTCGTCGGCCCCGGAATTCCCGTGTTCGCCATGGCCAAGACCGATGTCGTGAAAATCGTCATCGGCGTGCCGGACACGTCGCTGCGATTGATCAAGCTCGGCCAGCCGGTCGAAGTGGCTGTGGACGCATTCCCCACGCGTACTTTCCAGGCGCGGATCAGCCGCATGGCATCGGCAGCCGACGCGACCACCCGCAACTTTGAGGTCGAGGTCGCTATCCCCAATCGCGACCACCTGCTGAAGGTCGGGATGATCGGCTCCTTGCAGCTACCTGCGGCCGAAGGCGAGACACAGCGGTCTGCATTGCAGGTCCCCCTCTCCGCTATCGTCCAGGGGAAGGAGGGAAAGTATGGCGTGTTCGTGGTCTCCGCCTCGAACGGTGGACAAGTTGCCATGCTGCGCCCCATCGAGGTCGGACGCGTGATCGGGTCCGACATAGGTGTTACCCGTGGCCTTGCCACTGGCGACGAAGTCATCACCACGGGCGCAAACCTGCTCAAGGATGGGCAGCGGGTGGAGGTGATCCAGTGAAAGCCGACGAGCAGAAAAGCAGCAACAATGTCGCGCGGTTCTTTACGCATAACCGTCAGATCGCGTGGGTCGCTTTGCTGGCAACGATGGCCTGGGGGATCTTCGGGTACATGAACATGCCCAAGCGCAAGGACCCTGATATTCCCGTGCGCATCGCCCTGGCGATCACCCCCTGGCCCGGTATTTCGGCCGAAAAGGTCGAGCAACTGGTAACCCGAAAGGTCGAGCAAGCAGCCACCGGCAACAGCAAGGTGGACCGCGTGGAATCAACGACCATGGACAACATCTCGGTCGTGCAAGTCAGATTGCTCGACAGCATTGCGAACACGCAACAGGAATTCCAGGACATCGGCCAGAGGCTGAACCAGATTACGGACCTGCCTCAGGGTGCCGGGCCGATCACCTGGATCAGCGACTTCGGCGACACCGCAGCGCTGATGTTGACGGTGGCCAGCCCGCCCGTTCCCGACATCGAGATCGGGCTGCGTGCCCGCGGTGTACGTGAGGCAATCGAAAAAGCGCGAGGAGACGCGACGGGACGAGCAACCGTTCTTTATTGCTACCCAGCATCCGTCGCACCTGCGGCATTCGAGCGCTCATTTGCCATCCTGGCTGGACAGGCACAGCACGACGGCATGGCGCGCGATGTTCGGCCGGTGTCCGTGGGAAGCTGCTCCGGCGTCGATTTTGCAACTACAAAGTCAGATGCCGAGCTCCGCGCCTATGGCCGGCAGTTCGTGGAGAAGCGGCTCCAGGAATACGATTTCCATCCCGACGCGTGGGGTCCGATCATCATTCGCGACGCGCAATCTACCAAGGAACGCATCGCGGAAGTCGCCAGCGACCGGTATTCCTATCGGCAGCTTGACGACTTCACCGATCTGGTCCAGCGCACGCTGCAACGCGTACCCGAAGTAGCGAAAGTCCAGCGGGTGGGCGTTCTGCCGGAAGAGTTCTATCTGGAATACTCGACCGACCGGCTCGCCGCCTACAATCTGCAGCCGACCAAGATCAAGGACATCCTGAGCGCACGCAATGTGACCGCCCCCGGCGGCATCGTCCAGAGCCCATCGCGCAATGTACTGATCGATGCGACCGCCGAGTTCAAGAGCACGGGAGAGATCGGCAACGTGCTGGTCGGAGCGTCACCGACAGGAGTGCCGGTGTATCTGCGCGACTTGGTAGAAACATCGCGCGCGTACGAGTCTCCGAGACGGTACTTGAACTACATGGTCTCTCGCGAGGCCAACGGGGAGTGGCATCGGAACCGTGCGATCACCCTCGCCGTGCAGATGCGCTCGGGCGAGCAGATCGGAAAGTTCGGCGAGCAAGTGGACAAAGCGCTTGCTACCGTCCGGCCGACCCTGCCTGCGGACCTGATCGTTGCCCGCACGTCAGACCAGCCGCGGCAGGTGCACGAACTTGTCAGCTTGTTGATGTCGAGCTTGTATGAGGCCATCGTCCTCGTCGTCATCGTCGCCCTCATCGGGTTCTGGGATTGGCGAGCGGCTGCGCTGATGGCCGCGTCGATCCCCCTTACGTTAGCGATGACCTTCGGTATCGTCCACGTCCTTAACATCGACATTCAGCAGGTCTCCATCGCGACCTTGATCATCGCTCTCGGGTTGCTCGTGGACATGCCCGTGGTGGCGGGCGACGCGATCAAACGCGAGTTGGCGTCCGGTTCACCGAAGGATCTGGCATCTTGGATGGGCCCGACGAAACTGGCGAAGGCGATCATCTTCGCGACCATCACCAATATCGTTGCCTACCTGCCGTTCCTCATGCTGACCGGCGACACCGGCTTTTTCCTCTACAGTCTTCCGGTCGTGATGACCTGCACGCTGGTGGCGTCGGTCATTGTTTCCTTCACGTTCATGCCGTTGATCGCCTATTACCTGATCAAGCCGCCCAAGCAGGCCGAGGAACCAATGTCGACGCGGCGGACCCATGGTTTCGCTGGCGTGTACTACAAGATCGGTGACTTCGCGCTCGGGCACCGTTGGGGCGTGTTCGCCGGCTCGCTCGTGATTCTCGTCTTAGGCGGCGTGTTGTTCACCAGGCTGAAGCCGCAATTCTTCCCAAAGGACCTATCGTACCTCTCGTACGTGGACGTTTGGCTCCCGCCGGATGCTCCGCTTGGCGCGACCGATGCGGTCACTCAAAAAGCCGAAGCTGTCATTCGGGAAGAGGCTGAGCGGTTTGGAAACGAACATCACCACAAGGGCATCCTGAAATCGCTTACCAGCTTCGTCGGTGGTGGCGGTCCCAGGTTCTGGTTCTCGGTGGATCCTGAGCGGCAACAGCTCAACTATGCGCAGATCCTCGTCGAGGTCACCGACAAGCACTTTACGAACGAGTTCGTCGGGCCATTGCAGACGGCGCTGAGCCGCGACGTGCCGGGGGCCCGGATCGATGTCCGGCAACTGGAGACCGGCAAACCGGTCGGTATCCCCGTCTCAATCCGTATCTCAGGCGCGGACATCGGCGTTCTGCACCAACTTTCCAGCCAGTTGCAAGCGATCATGCGCGCGCAACCCAACTCCGCTCGAGTGCGCGATGACTGGGGAGAGCCTGCCATGACGGTCCGCCTGAAGGTGGACCCGGACCGCGCCAATCTTTCAGGTGTCACCAACCTGGATGTAGCGCTTTCATCGGCGGCGGCGATGACCGGATTGCCTGTGTCGATCTACAGGGAGCGCGACAAACAGATCCCCATAGCCGCTCGCTTGCGCATGGAGGAGCGCGCCGGCCTCTCCGACGTGCAAAACACGTACGTATATTCCCAGACCAGCACTCAGCGCGTCCCTCTACGGCAGGTCTCGACCGTGTCGACTGAAATGGCAATACCGAAGTTCAAGCGCCGCAACCAGTTCCGCACGGTCACCGTGTCGGCCTTCCCCATCCCCGGCGTCCTGCCTTCCGAGGTGCTTACGCCGCTGCTACCGAAGATCAAGGAGTTCCAGAAGAACCTTCCGCCCGGATATTTCCTCGAGATCGGGGGCGAATACGACGAGCAGGTGAAAGGCTTCAAGGAACTCAGCGTAGTGATGGCCATCTCCGTCCTGCTGATCTACATAGCCCTCGTTCTGCAGTTCAGGAACGCGATCAAGCCATTTCTGGTGTTCGCGGCCATCCCGTATGGGATGACGGGAGCTCTGGCCGGCTTGGTCATCATGGGTCAACCCTTCGGATTCATGGCGTTCCTCGGAGTCGCAAGCCTGGTAGGTGTGATCGTCAGTCACGTCATTGTGCTCTTCGACTTCATTGAAGAAGCGCACCACGAGGGCAAGCCGTTGCGCGAAGCGCTGCTCGATGCCGGCATCGTGCGTCTGCGTCCGGTGATGATCACGGTCGGCGCAACCGTTCTGGGCCTTGTACCGCTGGCCATGCACGGCGGACCGCTGTGGGAGCCACTCTGCTATGCCCAGATCGGTGGGCTGACCATCGCCACGTTCATCACGCTGCTGCTCGTGCCGGTGCTGTATTCGATCTTCGTGCTGGATCTGAAGCTGATCAAGTGGGAGTTGAAAGAAGAAGATGCAGAGCCGCAGGCCGGGGCCGCAGCGGGGTCCGGCTTGGCCGACCGTGCTCAGGCAAGCTAGACACCGGCGAGGAACCAATGAGTCGATGCCGTTAAACGGAGGTGAAGGATAATGAGCTTGATCACGCAGTCTTGGAGTCCAGCCTCCGTTTCAGCATTGGCGGCGCTCTGTGGTTCGATCGTGGGCGCACTGGGGTCGAGTGTCAGCGCCTGGATCGCCCAGCGACATCAGAATCAGCGGGACCTTATTGCTAAGAAAGTCTTCCACCGCGAGCAGCTTTATTCAGATTTCATCAGCGAAACCGCGCGCGCGTACGCCGATGCCGTCCAGCACACTTTCCACGACCCCGGCAGGCTCATAGGGAGTTATGCACTTCTGAGTCGTATGCGTTTGAGTTCCTCGATGAACGTGGTCGAAAGCGCACAACGGGTCCTGGACACCATCATCGCCACGTACTCGAAGCCCAACCTGACGCCCGAGGAGTTTCACGCCCTGGTTAGCGAGCGCCCCGATCCGCTCCGCGACTTCAGCAGCATTTGTCGTCGTGAGCTCGAGTCTTTGTGGAACCGCTTGTAGCGAATCAGTAGACCCTCGATGACGAAGGGCGGCCAAAGACACGTGAATACAGTGACCTGGTGCTGGCGCTGCCCATATGTGGGCGTTTCGCTATGTGCGGCGGCAGAGTCAACCCGTTCATTACCAGCAGCTTAGCGACGCCCATATTCGGCAACAAACCTGCACTAGGACAGGTTGTAGAAGCACCGGAGGTTCTTATGCAGATTTTCACAGCCGCATTCGAGTTTCTCTTCGGATGCCATCACCACAATCTCAGCCGCGTTTTCACGATCCGCACCAGAACATACAAGGTATGCATGGACTGCGGCGCAGAGCTCGACTACTCGCTGCAGACGATGTCTCTCAAGACCCGTCGTGAGCCGGTAGGGCAAGGAAGAGCTGTTCTGCACCTGGTTAGCGGCGGCAGATGGTTTCTGACCACGCCTGCGAAGATCGCGATTGCTATGGTCGCCATCCTGCTCACGGCATGTGCTCTACCCGCTCCCGTCCGCGCCCAGTCAGAAAGAGCCATACAGGATACGAGAGCGACAGCCGAGATCCCTTTTGAGTTCCTCACTCTCGATACCAGATGTCCCGCGGGGCATTACTCTGTCGCTACCGTCGGTCCCACCCACCTCCTCATCCGCAACGAAAAAGAGCGTGTAGCCGCCGAGATCTTCACGATCCCGGATCCAGGATTCCCGGTTGACGACAAGAGCTCCAAACTCGTTTTCGTCGAACGAGACGGAAAGAATTACCTGGTGGGAATCGTCGATTCGCATGGCTTTCAGCGTGTGACTGGCTTGTACGGGATCTCGCGGAAGGAGGGAGATGTCCGTAAGGAGGTCACGCTCAAGTACCTGGGCCAAGAACGTGAAGAAACGGCTGATCGGAGTTCAGCCGGGCACGAGAAGAGGCAATAGCGATGAAAACCACAGGACGAAGAGTGGCGATCAAGACTGGACAAGGCGATGCACCTGGCCTGAATGGGCCGGATGTTGCCAGGCTCGTTAAGCAGTACGGGTGCGGTCCAGTGCAGTTCGCCGGGACGGACGAAGCACTTTATGAACGCCACCTGTTATTTGACAGTGGCGTCGACCTGGCGGCCGCGACGGCGCGCGACCGGTTCGAGGCGCTGGCGCGGTCAGTGCGCGACGTCTTGTCCCAGCGGTGGCTCTTAACAGAGAAGACGTACGAAAAAAGGAATCCTAAGCGGCTCTACTACCTCTCGATGGAGTTCCTCATCGGGCGCTCGCTCGCGAACAACGTCATGAATCTTCTGCTCTCCGATATAGCGAAGCAGGTGATCGAGGAGAAGAAACTCGACCTCGTCGAAATGTTCGAGCAGGAGCCCGACGCCGGCTTGGGAAACGGCGGGCTCGGGCGTTTGGCAGCGTGCTTCATGGAGTCCGCCGCGACCATGCAGCTGCCGGCGATGGGGTACGGACTTCGATATGAGTACGGCATCTTCAAGCAATCTATCCGGAACGGATGGCAAGAGGAGATGCCCGACAACTGGCTCCGTTCTCCCGATCCGTGGGAGATTGCTCGCCCTAACGAGAAGGTGGAGGTCAGCCTAGGTTGCTCGTTCGAACTTAGCGAAGGCAGCTTGCGTCCCGTACCTGGCCGTCCGTCCACTCTGATCGGCATCCCATTTGACCGGCCTGTGATCGGGTACGGCGGTTCCACGATCAACACACTCCGTCTCTGGGCCGCCGCCGCTCCCGACTACTTCAATTTTGAAGAGTTCTCGCAAGGCGATTTCGTAGAGGCTTTTACGCAGACCCTGGCGGCGGAAACCCTGACCCGGGTCCTTTACCCGAATGATTCGAAATTCCAGGGACAGGGGCTACGACTTATTCAGGAATACTTTCTGGTTGCCTGCTCACTGGCGGATGCGGTGCGCCGCTTCCAGCGCGGTAACTCGGATTGGCGCTTGTTCCCGGACAAAGTCGCAGTGCAGATGAACGATACGCATCCGGCCCTGGCGGTCCCGGAGCTCATGCGAATCTTCGTTGACCAGGTGCACCTTGGATGGGACGAAGCGTGGGACATCACGCAGAGGACGCTCGCCTACACGAATCATACGTTGTTGTCCGAAGCGCTCGAGAAGTGGCCGGTGAAGTGGTTCGAAGAGATGCTTCCCAGGCAGCTTGAGATCATCTACGAGATCAATCGCCGTTTTCTGGGCGATTTTCGCCGCCAGTTTCCGGGAGATGATGGCCGTGTTCAGCGCGTGAGCCTTATCGAGGAGGGGTCCGGCAAGAAGGTCCGCATGGCGAATCTAGCGGTCTTAGGTTCCCACAGCACAAATGGAGTGGCTGCGATCCACTCCAACCTGCTGCGCGACACGACCCTCCGAGACCTGGCAGAGATCTTTCCTGACCGCTTCAACAACAAGACGAACGGAGTAACGCCTCGGCGGTGGTTGCTACTGTCCAATCCTGAGCTTTCGCGACTGATCACTGATGCGATTGGAGACGGCTGGATTTGCGACCTCAGCCAGTTAAGGGACCTGAAAAGATTCACGTCGGATAGCGGCTTCCGGAACGACTTCCGGAAGGCAAAGCGTAACGCCAAGCAACAATTCTGCGATTGGTTCAAGTGGTCAACAGGGCAGGTCCTTGATCCGGATGCGATCTTCGACTGCCAGGTCAAACGTATCCACGAGTACAAACGCCAGCTATTGAATGCACTGCGGATCGTTGTGCTTTACAACCGCCTTCGGAATAGCCCGAGTCTAGAGATGCATCCGCGGACGTTTTTCTTTGCCGGCAAGGCTGCCCCTGCATACCGGCTCGCCAAGCTGATCATCAAGTTCATCAACAATCTGGCGGGCACCATCGACGGTGATCCCGCACTACGCGGGCGGCTTAAGGTGGTGTTCCTGCCCGACTACTGCGTCTCGGTTGCAGAGCACTTGATCCCCGCCAGTGACGTCTCCAACCAGATTTCGACCGCAGGCTACGAAGCCAGCGGCACAAGCAACATGAAATTCATGATGAACGGCGCCTTGACGATCGGCACACGCGACGGCGCAACCATCGAGATGGCTGAGGAGGCGGGCGAGGAGAACTTCTTCCTCTTCGGCCTGACGGCGGAGCAGGTGTCCGGCAGTCGCGTGTGGTACGACCCGCACTGGCACTACGAAAACGAGCCCGAAACCCGCGAGGCCCTGGACCTGATGTTCTCGGACTTCTTCAGCCGCAACGAACCGGGCGTCTTCGACCCACTGCGCGACATGCTGCTGGCGCAGGGCGATCACTATATGCACCTCGCTGACTTGAAGTCTTATATGGCCGCCGACGAGCGGCTGCGCGCCTTGTATGCGGACCCCGACGAATGGGCGCGCAAGGCTGTGCTGAATGTAGCGGGGGCGGGAAAGTTTTCCAGCGACCGAACCATCGCCGAATACGCAGCCGAGATCTGGAAGGTGCAACCGTGTCCAGTGCCAGTGAAGACGGACTAGCGGGCATTTCGAACCATTCCCGCGGAGACGAGCGGGCCTCTAGCCATGCGGGCTTGCTCGCAGAAAGTCAGAAAAGAACTATGGCGCGAAAATCGAAGAAACAAGAGAAACAAGAATCAAGGCTGGACAGCACCACTCAACGGTCCGGCGTCAACAACAAAGAGCCGAAGCAACAGCACCGAACGATCCCGCAGCTCTGGTAGGCCTGCACATGTCGAAGCATCGGAGATTACGTCTGTTACCAGAGTGGCTTGTCTCGTACCGTGGGGATTGGCTGCGGGCCGACATCGTCGCGGGGCTGACCACTGGCGCAGTCATCATTCCCAAGGCGATGGCGTATGCCATGATGGCCGGGCTGCCGGTGCAGGTAGGGCTCTGCACCGCCTTAGTGCCGATGGTCATCTACGCGGTGCTCGGGACCTCGCGCGTACTCAGCGTCAGCACGACTACGACTTTGGCTATCCTGACCGCCGCTCAGTTGGGCCAAGTCGTGCCCAATGGCGACCCCGCAGCCCTGTTGAGAGCCTCAGCGACTTTGACGTTGCTGGTTGGGGCGGCACTTGGGCTGGCCTGCCTCCTGCGCCTGGGTTTCGTGGCAAACTTTATCTCCGAGCCGGTACTTGTTGGTTTTAGAGCCGGTATCGGGCTGGTTATTGTGGTGGACCAAGTCCCGAAAATCCTTGGCATCCACTTCCCAAGAGGAACATTCGTTCAGAACGTCCTCTCAACGGTTCACAACCTTCCAAGAACGTCATCAGCAACCCTGGCCGTTGGACTCACCGCGATCGTGTTTCTGCTGGGCATGCGGCGGTTCATACCCAAAGCACCAGCGCCGCTGCTGGCGGCAGCTGCTGCGACGGCCGGCGTGTACTTCTTGAATCTGCGAGATCGCGGTGTCGAACTGGTGGGCCACATACCGCAAGGACTGCCTTCGCTAGCGATGCCAGACCTTTCACTGGTAAGCGTGCTGTGGCCCGGAGCACTGGGAATCGCGTTGATGAGCTTCACGGAGACGCTTGCGGCGGGCCGAGCCTTCGCGCGAGAGGACGAGCCGCCGCCGCGAGCAGACAGAGAGCTGCTTGCGACAGGACTCGCCAATGTCGGAGGCGGGCTGCTCGGTGCGATGCCGGGCGGCGGCGGGACATCCCAGACGGCGGTCAATTTCCGCGCGGGAGCCCGCACCCAATTGGCGGAGATGGTCACTGCGGCCATGGCACTGGTGACCATGTTGTTCCTCGCACCTCTGGTCGCGATGTTGCCGCAATCTGCATTGGCAGCGATGGTGATCGTTTATTCTTTCGGACTTATTAAGCCGATCGAGTTTCATGACGTCCTTAGGATCCGCAGGACCGAATTCTCCTGGGCGATCGTGGCGTTCGCAGGTGTCGTACTCGTCGGCACCCTGAAGGGAATCATCGTCGCCATTGTCGTCTCGCTGGTCACACTGGCTTACCAGGTAGCCGATCCTCCAGTGTATGTGCTGCGGCGCAAGCCCGGGAGCAACGTATTCCGCCCGCAATCGCCGGAACATCCCGAGGATGAGAGTTTTCCCGGGCTTTTGCTGCTGAGGCCGGAAGGCCCGATTTTCTTTGCAAATGCGGCACAGATCGCACACAAGATCGAGCCGCTGATCAGGGAAGCGCAACCAAAGGTAGTCGCGGTGGACGCAAGCGGAGTCCTGGACCTGGAGTACACCGCCCTGAAGATGTTCGCACAGATCGCGAAGAGCCAAAGTCAGCATGGCGTTCAACTGTGGCTGGTCGGCATGAATCCCGGAGTTCTGGCGATCGTACAACGATCACCGTTGGGGCAGATGCTGCAACGTGAAGGAATGCATTTTAATCTGGAAATTGCCGTTTCGCGGTACCTGACGCAGACTGGGCGCGCTGCCGCCCTCTCCATTGGCTGACGGCGACTAACCAACGGTATGCGCCGCCGATGTAGTCGATTTTGTGTCGGTGAAAGCATCCAGAAACAACAGACTTCAACAGCGGTCAACAAGCAGCCCGCAACAGGTTCAATCAAAACCAGTTGCGTTCCACAAGTTTCAATAGATTTCAATAGGTCTTGGAATCTGGTTCGGGACCAGGTGCTCGACCACCTGGGTCGCCCGTGAAAGATCCGTCAAATCAAGCACTTAGGAGATCCGAGAGGCGCCGCCCTGTGGAATCCTGAGGATCCTTCGAGCTCAATTCCATCTACAGTCCCGCTCAAGAATCAAACGTGGCGATCGCAAGTCGTTGCAAAGCACAGCCCTTGCGGTGCGCTCAGCAGGCCAGCCCCCTGGTGTTGCACCAGGAGCGCGAAGGCCGGTCATTCGGGTCGGGTGCTTAGACTCTCGAGGGATGGGAACCCGTGAAGGCGGTCGGCGGGTAGTTTCCGGATGGCCCGTAATCCGCCAGTAATCCACTGATGCGTCGCGCAGATTGCTGGCGTATTTTGCATGCACAATGGCATGTTTTGCATATCGTAAGACTCGGCAAACATCTAAATTAAATACATGCAAAACGCCAAAGCTTACTCCGCTGCCAGCGCGACATCGCTGCTTTCCTTTACCACGATCCCGAGGCGCGAACCAACCGAACACGACGTACAGATCGAAATCCTGTTCTGCGGCATTTGCCACTCTGATCTTCACTCGGTGCGCAATGAGTGGAGCGAATTCATGCCCACTGTGTACCCGATTGTTCCGGGCCATGAGATTGTCGGCCGCGTGACCAAGGTCGGCTCCGCTGTCACCAAATTCAAGCCCGGCGACCTGGTCAAGCGGGTGGATGCCGTGGGCAACACCACCTGCTACGCCTACGACGCGCTGCACCGGGTGACCAGCATCACGTACTCCGGTCCCTACGCCAGCAACACGCCCACTAAGACCTTTGTGTACGACGTGAGCACGGCCAGCGGCTTCAGCCTGTCCAACACCAAGGGGCGGCTGGCCGAGGCCTACACCGGGCCGAGCAACAACAAGATCACCGACCTGGTCTTCAGCTACTCGGCTCGTGGCGAAGTCACCGACGCCTACCAGTCCACGCCCAATTCCGGCGGCTACTATCACCTCACCGCCAGCTATTGGGCCAACGGAGCGGTGTACACGCTGGCCGGGCTGGGGCTGCCCACGTTCACCTATGGCGTGGACGGAGAGGGCCGTGCGAACGCGGTCACCGCCAGCAGCGGCACCAGTCCGATTCCCAGCGGCACCCCGGTGTCCTACAATGTCTTCGGGCAGGTGACCGGGCTGACCTTCGGCTCGGGCGATTCCGACGGCTTTACCTTCGACTCCAACACCGGGCGCATGTCGCAGTACCAGTACAGCATCGGGACGACGCCGCAGACCGTGACCGGCGCATTGACCTGGAATGCCAACGGCACGCTGGGCCAGCTCGCCATCACCGATCAGCTCAACTCCGCCAATACCCAAACCTGCACCTATGGCTACGACGATCTCGTGCGCGTCGGCAGCGTCACCTGCGGAAGCGTTTGGTCTCAGACTTTCGGCTACGATCCCTTCGGCAACCTGAGCAAGAGCGGCAGCGTGTCTTTCCAGCCGACGTACAACACCACCACCAATCGGGTGACCACGGTCGGAGGGCAGTCATTCAGTTACGACGCGAATGGCAACACCCTGAACGACACCTTCCGCACCTACGCGTGGGACGCGGAAGGGCACGCCACGACGGTCGGCTCGGTCACGGCAACCTACGACGCGCTGGGTCGCATGGTGGAGCAGAGCGCGACCACCCAGATCGTCTACTCACCAACCGGACAGAAATTCGCCTTGATGAACGGGCAGACGGTGTCGAAAGCGTTTGTGCCGCTGCCGGGAGGGGCGCAGGCAGTGTACGTGGGCACGACCCTGACCTACTATCGCCATCCGGATTGGCTGGGCAGTGCCCGCTTCACTTCAACCACGGGCAGAACGATGTACTCCGACGCCTCCTACGCCCCGTTCGGAGAACCGTACCCGTCCGCCACGGCCATCGATCCATCCTTCACCGGTCAGAACCAAGACACCGTTCCCGGCAACGCGGCCGGCCTCTACGATTTCCTCTACCGCGAGTACGCCCTCTACGGAAGATGGATTTCCCCCGACCCAGCGGGATTGAGCGCGGCCAACATCGGGACGCCGCAATCGCTCAATCGCTACGCCTACGTCGCCAACAATCCTCTTAGCTTCATAGACCCTCTGGGCCTGTTCTTCGCCCCAGGAACTTGTCCCAACGGCGAGCCTGTAAAGGACGGCGGTTGCAGCGATGGCGGGCCCGCTGGAATCCCGCTGGCATTCCTCCAGTTCATCATATGTATGCACTCCTACTGCGGACCCCCAACCGAGCCGCCGAAGGATCCCGAGAAAACCAGCGGCGGGGACAACAATCCCGCAAACAACGGAACAACCTCAACCTGCACGGTGAGGTACGGGAGAACAACCGGGGTCGGGCCGCATCAAGCGACGGGCAAGGGTGCTTTTGGCTACCCCCCTCCTCTGGGCAGCTTGGCGATTGATCCCATGGCCCTGGGCCTATTCCCCGGTGGCAAGACAAACGCTCTGCTGGGCCCATACGCGTCACAGATCACGTTTAGCTTTAGCCCGACGCCGAAGCTCCCACCAGGACTTCCCACCACGTACATATTGGGGGACATCCTCACCCCGGTATCGCGAGTTGGCGGTCCCAAATACAACGGCCGTTACGCCTTCGACATTTATAGGTTTCCCAGCGACGCGGCCGCTAATGCGGCGTCAAGAAACGTACAGGTAACCGTCACGTACCCGTCATCACTTCCCATTACTTGCGGGGGGCCAATTGCGGATCCCGTACTCCCCCCTCAGGGCATTTCCTGAGAACTGTGGAGGCACATGCGTTATCCAGCTGTATTGATAGCAATCTTATTGGTTTTCGCAATCCTGACTCCTGGTGCACAGAAGCCGGGAACCCAACCCACAGACGCGGACTTCCTGCCTGCGGGCCCGTTTCTGTTTGAGCCTGGCGCAATCCAGCCCACGTACATGGACGCCTTCGATAGTCGGCCAGTCGTGAAGTCGCCTGACGGAAAGCTCGCAGTCACCGTGACCGGCCCGAAGGAATCGTACGGAGCTTGGGTAACGATTGACCCTTCGGACTTCCCCAATGGAGCCATTCAAGTGTGGCCCATCCAGAGGAACTGCGCCGTGCTCTGGAGGTCAGATAGCGAGGCATTCGCATTGACGGATAACCGATACGCTAACGCCTCCTATGCTCTCGTGTTCGGGACTCAGTTCCACATGGGAGAGAACGGCGAGGGTTTGGGTATCCCGATCACCGATGTTACCCCCGTGATCCGGAAGAACTTCGAGACACGCGCACAGAAGTTCTATGTGGCTAATGCTTATGAAATCGACTTGATCTACGTCAAGGCTCTCCAGTGGGTGGGGGACGACCAGCTATTGGTAGGGCTGAACGCGAGAACATCCCTGGCTACCCCCCTCGATCAGAAGATTCAAGACTTGCGGGTCAGGGACTGGTACCTCGGATACATGATTGACGTACGGAGCAAGAAAGTGGTGGGTGAACTCGACGAGGGCCAACTACTTTCGCAGTATGGTATCAAGGTGGCCAAGTGACGGGGAGACCGGGGCGGGTGGCCCACAGTTCGCATCGAGCACACCTGCTCGTTTCTAGGACAATTCTGAGGGTGCCCCATCCTTTGCGGCCCGGTTTTTGGCCACAAAGGGTGGGTAAGCCTAGGCTGCAGCCCAATCGAGAGTTCTAAAATCGTCCGCTAGGGCCGACCACTGTTTTCTGAGGTCCTTCGTCGCTGCGCTCCTCAGGATCTCGGCAGCGGGCTCCCGCTTCGCTCACGCCCGCTAAGCGCCTCGAGTTCAAATCCTGTCGCCCCGACCACTTATTTCTTTAGAAATCAACCGCCGATGCGCAGAGGCAGAATCACGCCCACCCAACGAAAACCGCGTTGGGTGGGGCACCCCCATCATGGAGAGGTGTAACATTCTGGCGTCGTCTGGGCCACCCGCCACGCGGCGTTAGAGAGTCGGTACGGTCAAAGTAACATTGCTAGAACCCGCAACAACTATTTTGGGCTTGGTGCGGGACGTCAATTTGGCGGCGCCACTGGACGTTACACAACAAGGGATGGCCGGGTGTTTGGCACCTACCGGGGTCGTCCCGGCATTGGAGCTTCAGGCCGCTCCCTGGCGGGCAGCATTCACGGCCAGCGAGTGGCGAATACACAGACACCTACGGATTATGCAAGAGGACTTACCCAGCCTCGACCTCGCAATGAAGTGCAGCCGTTCAACAGCGAGCCGGGCTACGCGCAGAATCTGGTGAATGCAATCAATCTGGTCATCCGTTTGCTGCCTTGCTTCTGAAAGTGAGGTCCCCTATGCGTCCGATGACAATGTGGGCCTTGTTAATTCTTCTTGTGGCGAGCGCTAGTATTCCAAGATCCTCGACTGCTGCAGAAACTGCGCCAAGTCTTGTCACTCTGACAGAAGCGGAGATACTGGTATATTTCGTGCCACAGGCGATGCAGGTGAGAGCCGAAGGGATGGACATTGGGTGGGAAGAAGACAGCTCTCCGAAAGACAATCGAAAAGATTTCTACTATTTCTTTTTGTACAACGCCAAACGGCCGAATGCCGCTAACGCAACCATTGGACACTTTGCGGTCAACAAACATACAGCTGATGTCTGGAATGCCGTGACTTTGGAGATGGTTGCTTCACGGGAACTTGCCGGAATCCAGAAGATTCTGCGTCGAGCGCATCACATCGATCAACGCACGATGGAGAAATATAAGTCGACTAATTTTTGAGATGGTATATTGAAAAAAATCCGCGAAACCGGGCGCTCGGCCACCTTCCAGTACAAATACGACGCCGAGAACCGGCTGTGGATTTCGGCAACGGCGCTACCACATACAGCTTCGACGCCCACAACTGGCGGGTGAAAAAGGTCTCGGGCTCGGGCGGGTGGCCCAGGTAAGCAGGGGGGGTGGCCTAGGTGAATCGGGTGGCCCAGACGAGCCGCTTTTGCTCGTCTGGGGACGGGATTAGGCTGCCGCACCGAAGAAAGTTCTAAAATCGTCCTCTAGGGCCGACCATTTCCAGCTGTCAGCGATCAGCCATTAGCGCTCAGCCGCTTATGCAAGACTGTCTCTCCCGCCCTCGAAAGGGTGGGTGCGCGGCTTTCAATCCGCCGCCGCCGTGCTTACCTTGACTGAAGCCTTGGTCGTGGACAGGCCCTTCCAGGCGATCAAGAAGGAAGGCAGAAAGCACGCCGTGGCGATCACGCTCCAGACCACCTCGGCGACGCCCAGTTCTCCCATGCGAGCGATCGCCGGGATGGGAAGGATGGCGCGAACCACGACAAAGACCATGGCAAACGGATAGCTGCGCATCATCCATTCGCGGTGCTGCTGGATCTTTCCCGTACGGACGCAGTACAGGGCGGTGAAAGTGGTAACAACCCATCCCAAAGCTTGGATGACCGAAGCCATGAACAGCGTCGGTATGACAAGAATGCTGGCGACCTTGACCGCCACGGGCGCGGAAATGATCACGCTCGCGACATAGATCCGGCCCATGATGCGATGCACCTGCAGATGTCGCTGGCGCAGCCGGGTGGAGAACTGGAACACGCCCAGGAACAGCGCGATGGCGCCGGGCACTCCATGGAAGACCATCAGCCAGGGGATTTGGGCGTAGCGCTGCCGCAGGAACGAACCAGCATCGAGCAGCATTCGGTCCCGGGTGATGAAGACGAAGAGCGTCATCAGACCGAAGACGACGAACAGAACATGTTTGCCTTGAAAGAACTTGGTGCGGGAAGTGGGAGCAGCGGCGTTGGTAGCCAAAGACCAGAGCCTCCATCCGGCGCTGTCACCCCTGCGCAGCGCCCGGAAAAGTTGTCGCAGCATAGCCCATCAAGGCTGGATGAAACAATCGCAATCGGGCCGGCGCTGCGGCCGAATCGCCCTCTTCCGTTAGGCCGGTGACCCGTTTTGGGAAGGGCCGAATGAACGGAGGTCGCGGCAACGCGGCCTCACTCCAAGGGGTGATTGGCGTCACTGCCAGGAGCCCAGATGTGCGGAATAGTGGAGCGAGCAGAGCAGCGAAAAGATACTGCCTCGCCTGTAGTGCAGCAGCCAAGAGACGCTGCTGTTCGAGAGGCCTGCCAATCCTGTAGGGCGCATCATGCGTCGAGCTTCGCCAGCTACGTGCCGGGCGCGGTGGTCCAGCGCATCGTCCGCGCCGTCACTGGCCGGCACTCATCCTCCACTCGAAGGTAGCGGCCCGAATGGGCGGCACTGTGCCAAGGGAGGCATCTATGGCCAATCTTTACACCTGCAATTGCGGGAACCAGACCTGGGAGATCTTTGAGACCGGGGTGCGCTGCATCGCGTGCCAGACCGAATTCACGGTCCAGCACATGCCGGTGAAGGAATTCAACCATCTGGTCACCGAGGAGTTGGAAGAAGCACTCGAAGAATGATCTCGGAAAGTCCTCACGATCTGGGAGCGCAATGCCATCACAGCAGAGCGAACCCGGGGGCATGAGGGCCGATGTTCCCTCGTGCCCTTGCTGGTTCTTTCCGCGCCCGTGTTCTCGGGCGTCTTCTATTTCCAGAGCTGATTCAGAAGGATCGCCAGGCGCGTGCCGGCCTTCGCCAACTGCTCCCGGACCACAGGCGTGACCGCCGTGATGTAGGGTGCCTGGATGCTCTCGTGCAGTTTCGCCAGCCGGTCGGAAACGCGGTCGTCATCGGAGCATTCCCGGACCGCGACCGGCATCTCGACGGCGACGCGTGTCGCCAGGCGCCCGTAGGCGTCGCTCACTGCGCGCTGGTGGCTTTCCCACGCCCAGGCGTGCAAGTCCACGGGCTCGCGCCGCCACATCGCCATCTGGCTCGAAAACTCCCGCCCCAGAGCCTTGGTGAATGCCTTCACGTCCGCATCGTGGCTGGAGTGGCGGATGTTGCCGGCGTGTTCCGGCAGCTCGGTATCCCAAACGCCGTGCAGCTCCGGCTTGTAAATTCCCCTGGCCGCGTCGGCCAAGTGCGTTTGCCTGCCGAGAAAGGCGACGGGCAGGCAATTGGCGCCGCGGTCGTTGTTGGTGGCGATGTGGAGCGGCTGGTGCAAGTCGCCGACAAAATGGATAAGGAACATCAGCGCCTGTACTTTATCGGCTCGGGCGGCGCTGGTGGACTTGAGGACATCGAGCTGCTTCTGGATGGCCTGGGTCACGCACCCGGCGCCCGGCTCGCAGAATCGGTCGAGTTGAGCGCGAGTGGCGCCGAGGGGCATGTCGAGGAAATGCCAGGCCGCGGTCCTGGGGTTCATCTCGCGCTCGTCGTCGGCCCAGGTCGCAACATCGGCCATCACGTCGAGTTGCGTCGGAGCACAGAAGCGATGCAGGCCGGGGTCGATCGGGGTCCCGGAGAGCAAGCTGTCCACCATCTGGCGCGCTTGGGGATTGAGCTGGGCGCGTGCGATCAGTGCGACCGTCTGATGTCCCGTGCAGCCCCAGCCGAAGGCAGGCTGCGCGGCGATCAGTGCCAGCACAAGACAGCTTAGGTAGTGAACCATCCGCTCTTCCCGCCTTTGCCCGGGAGGTACCCCTGTTGCAGAGATTTTGGTAACCGTAGCGTGAGAACTAGCATCTTACATCTAAGTGAAATCAGGGAGGCTGTCGGTGGCTCGCGTGAAAGCCGTTCAAGGACTGTGCTGCTCTGTTCTCTTCATTACCTTCGCGGTAAGCGGCTGGGCTGCTGACAAGCCGACCGAAGAGAAGGAAGACAAGCCGACCGTTCCCGTGTCCACGCTGAATAACCTGGAGGCGATCGGAAGCCGCAACGTGGGATGCGACCGCGGCCTGGGCAACTGGATCTCGCTGGAAAAGCAGACCGCCATGGGCAGGCAGTACGCGGCCCAGGTCGAGAAATCTGCCAAGCTCGTCACCGACCCGGTCATCACGGAGTACGTCAATCGGCTGGGGCAGAACCTGGTGCGCAACTCCGACTCCAAGGTCCCGTTCACCATCAAAGTCGTGGACGACGACTCGGCCAACGCCTTCGCCTTGCCGGGCGGCTTCTTCTATGTCAACTCGGGCGTCATCCAGGCCGCCGACAGCGAATCCGAGCTGGCCGGGGTCATGGCGCACGAGATCGCCCATGTCTCCGCCTGCCACGCCGCCCGCGAGATGACGCGCTCGGAGCTGGCGAATCTGGCCTCTCTCCCGCTTATCTTCATCGGGGGTTGGGCCGGATACGGCATCCAGCAGGCCGCCAGCCTGGCGCTGCCTGTCACTTTCATGAAGTTCTCACGCAACTTTGAGTCCGAGGCCGACTACCTGGGGGTGGAATACCTCTACAAGAGCGGCTACGACCCAAACGGACTCATCACCTTCTTCGAAAAGATCGAGGCGATGGAGAAAAAGAAGCACGGTTTTCTAGCCAAGACATTTGCCTCGCATCCGCAGACCCCGGAGCGGGTCGAACGGACGCAGCGCGAGATCGCGACCATCCTCCCTCCCAAGCCGGAATATGTGGTGGACACTTCGGAGTTCCAGCAGATCAAGGGGCGCTTGGCCGCCATCGAGAACAAGCGCGTTCCGAAAGACGAAACCCACGAGAAGCCCGAACTCCGGCGCACGCAACAGACGGAGCGCAAGCCGTCCGACTCCGGCAGCCAGGACGACGATCGTCCCACCCTTCACCGGGCGAACTGAGGGCCCGATGACGAACCTGCACCGCCACGTTTCCCAGTGACGGGGCGCCCTACTTAGGGTAGATTCTCAGTTCCCCAATGCCCACCGTAGCCGGTTGCGGTTCCCGCTCGGTTCTCGTAGCGGTGTTGCTCGTCATGCCCGTATTGGCAGGCGAGGCGCGGCATCCTGCGCGCACCGACGCGGTCGTGGCGATCCTCCAAGCGGAGCTCGACAGGTCCATGGCGGGGTTGTCGAAAGCAGACCCGGCGCCGTATTTTCTCAGCTACTCCGTCACCGACAAGAAGACGATGATCGTGATGGCCTCCGAAGGGGCCATACTGACCTCGCTGGACGGCCACCGCCGCAGCCTTGACGTGGGCATGCGCCTGGGCAGCCCGGCCTTGGACAACACCCATGAGGAGAGCCGCGCGTCCGCGCTTTCGACGGCCGTCCTGCCCCTGGTGGACGACCCGGACGCAATGCGCCGGGTCCTCTGGCTGACGACCGACGGCGAATACAAGAAGGCGGCGCAGGCTTACCTGAAGGTCAAAACCGGCAGCGCCGTGCATGCCAAGGAAGAGGACGACTCGCCGGACTTTTCCAAGCAAGCCGCGCACACCTACATCGCGCCGCCTCTGCCGCCCTCGCAGATCGATCGTGCCGCCCTGGAATCGCGCCTGCGCGCCGTTTCCGCCGAATTCCGCAAGCAGCGCGACGTGTACAACAGCCTGGTGGTCCTGATCGTCCAGGACACAACGCACTACCTGGTTTCGAGCGAAGGCACTCAAGTGGTCACCCGTGAACGGCTCTGGCGGGCGATGCTGCAAGGCGACACGCGCACCGAAGACGGTATGGACCTGCTGTCGGTGCAGACATTCCAGAGCTCGTCGTTCGACAAACTGCCGGGCGAGGCGGAAATGGTCGCGGCGGCGCAGAAAATCATTCAGGATCTGAAGCAATTGCGCGCCGCGGCCCCTGCGGAACCCTTTGACGGTCCGGCGCTGCTGTCGGGCCGCGCGGCTGCCGTCTTCTTCCACGAAGTCCTGGGACATCGCCTGGAGGGGCAGCGACAGCGCGGCGAGAAGGAAGGCCAGACCTTCACCAAGAAGATCAACCAGGCGGTGCTACCGGGATTCCTCGACGTGGTGGATGACCCGCTTCAGCGGCAATTGGGCGGCACCGAGCTTTCCGGCGCCTACCAGTACGACGACGAAGGGGTGCCGGCACAGCGCGTCGAGGTCATCCACGGCGGAATTCTGAAGAGTTTCCTGATGTCGCGAATGCCGGTGAAGAATTTCGCAGAATCGAACGGGCACGGCCGCGCCGAAGAGGGCCACATGCCGGTCGGCCGGCAGGGAAACCTGATCGTGACTTCCTCGCTCCAAATCCCGGATGCCGAGTTGCGGACCCGCCTGGTCGAGGAGGCGAAAAAACAGGGCAAGCCTTACGGCTTGTACTTCGAGGATATCGAGGGCGGCTTCACTTTTACCCAGCGCAGCCTGCCACAAGCCTTCCAGGTGCTGCCCGTCAAGGTGTGGCGCGTGTACGCCGATGGGCGTCCCGACGAACTGGTCCGCGGCGTCGATATCGTGGGAACGCCCCTCGCAGCTCTCACCCGCATCGCGGTGACGGGTTCGAGCATGAGCGTGTTCAATGGCGTATGTGGAGCTGAGTCGGGTTCCGTGCCCGTGTCAGCAGCCGCCCCGGCCATGCTGCTTTCGGAGTTGGAAGTGCAGAAGCGGCCCAAGTCGAAGAACCGGCCGCCCATTCTTGCCCCGCCCGCGTTCGATGAGGGCAAGGAACCGACCACCAAGACCGCAGGTGACAAATGAGGACTCGGGCGGCGCGCCTGGCTGCAGTCCTTCTGGCCGCGGTATCTCTTGTGGGCGGCGCGGCTGCACAACAGGCCAAAGCAGGGTGGGAAAGCGACATCGTTCTCACGGCAATGGACGCAGAACTCCGGCGTTCCAAGGAGCTGAAGCTGGACGGAGTGCAGCCGCCTTATTTCATCCAGTACAACGTGACCGACATCGACGGCTATGGCGCGGAGTCGGCCTTCGGGATTCTTCGCAACGAGCAACGTGTGCGCGTCCGCATGGTGCGCGTGGTGGTCCGGGTCGGGGATTACAAGCAGGACAGTTATTTCGGGGAGGGCGAAGGGACAGTCCAGTTGCTGCCCATCGAGAACGATACGATTGCGTTACGCCACCAGCTCTGGGGGGCGACCGACAAAGCTTACAAGAGTGCGGTGGAGGCTCTCTCCGCAAAGCAGGCGGCCCTGAAGCAGTTCGAGGTCGATCAGCAACAGAAGCAACTGGACGATTTTTCCCACGAAGCTCCCACTGACGTGCTCGAGCTGTTGTCCGGCCTGGAACTGGGCGCCCGCAAATGGCCGGAGGTGCTGAACATGGTCTCGGGTCTTTACCGCCAGGATCCGGAGACGCAGTCCTTTGAGGCCGAGCTGAAATTCGCCCACGTGAACCGGTACATGGTGAATAGCGAAGGGACGATCGCGCGGACCGGCCAGTCGACCTACCAGTTGCGGATCTCCGGCTCGGGTCAGGCGCCGGACGGAATGAGGGTTTGGCGCTCCCGCGTGTATACCGCAGACCGCGTGACCGACCTCCCGTCGGACGATCAGATCCGAGCGGATGCACTCGATCTGCTGGCCACCGTGAAGGCCCTTCGCGGCGCTCCCCTGGTCGATGACGAATATCGAGGACCGGTATTGCTGGGGCCGGACGCGGCTGCCACCGCCTTCTACAACCTCGTCGGGGAGAATGCGCTGGGTCGTCGTCCCCGTCCGGGGGTGCCGTCGCGCACCACCGGCGCATACGCCAACAGCTACAAGGCCCTCGTCCTGCCCGATTTCGTTTCCATCGTCGATGATCCGACACGCAAGGAGATCCAAGGGCGGCGCCTGCTGGGCAGTTACTCGATCGATGATGAAGGAGTCGTGCCGCAGGCGGTGCCAGTCGTGGACGCCGGTATCCTCGCCAATTACCTAGTCGGCCGGCAGCCGATCCGGGATTTCCCGAAATCCAACGGGCACGGGCGGGGAGCAGCGGCGCAACCCGCCGGGCCACGGGTCGGCAATCTGATCGTCAGCTCGGCGAAGACCCACCCGCCGGAGTTTCTAAAGCAGGAACTGCTGGACTTGTGCCGAAAGCGTGAGCTGCGTTACGGCTACTACGTCGAGAGTTTCGGGCCCGGTTCCACACCGCAGCTCATTTACCGGGTCTGGGCAAACGATGGTCACGAGGAGATCGTCCGCGGCGCCGAATTCAGCGAACTCGATATCCGCGCCATCCGCCACGGCATCCTGGACCTAGGCGATGATGTCCGTGTGAGGAATTCCCTCGAGCCCGTACCCCACGCAGTCGCAAGCCCGTCCGTTTTGATGGACGAACTGGTGGTGAAGCGCACCAGCTCTACCAAGGACAAGTTGCCGCATTATCCAGCGCCGCCGCTTTCCGTTGCTCGCTAGGGTCGCGCCAGGGAGAAGGACGGTTCGAGTCAGGAGAGAAATACCATGCAGCCGATCACGAGCGCGCGCGTCGACTGGGATGCCCGGATTTCGCGGGCGACAGAGCTGATCGAACACTATCCCGCCGCCGCGCAATTGCTGCTCTTTTACCGCAACGTGGCGGGGTTCCAGCGCACCGTCTATGAGCAGGTCTTGCAACAGGCCAAGGCTGATGTGCAGCGTCCTTTGCGGGGGCAGCTCAACCAGGAGCTGCTGGCGCCATTTTTTCCCGAACTGCTGCGCCTGGTGGAGGAGCATGGCCCGGCACAACTTGTCGAATCCGCGCGGGCGTTGCGCACCGCCGGCGAGAGCAAGTGGCGGGAGAAGCTGATGGACCACATTGCCGGCCTGGAACCGGCGAGCGGAATGGATGAGTTCTTCGCCCGCGCCTGCGTCGAGCCCTATGCCGAGCACCTGGGCTCACAGATCGCTACCCGGCATAGCCAGACCGCCGGGACCTGCCCGGTGTGCACCGGCAAGCCGATGTTGGGAGTGCTCCGGCCCGAGGGGGAAGGGGCGCGGCGCAGCCTGGTGTGCTCGTTTTGCCTGACGGAGTGGGACTTCCGGCGCCTCCTCTGCCCGGCCTGCGGCGAGGAGAGTGAGCGCAACCTGCCCGTGTACACGACCGAGGGGCTGCCGCACATCCGCGTGGAGAGCTGCGACAGTTGTCGCCATTACCTGCTCAGCGTGGACATGTCACGAAACGGGTTTGCGGTTCCCTTGGTGGACGAGATTGCGGCCGCACCGCTGGATCTTTGGGCGGGAGAGAAGGGTTACCAGAAGATTGCTCCCAACCTGCTGGGGTTATGAGCTGATAACTCTCGAGAAACCGTTGACTTCGGCGGCGTCTGGGAGTAACTTTTTTGCGCTTTTCTGGCAGCCCGTTTGGATCCATCGCAAAAGGGGGTAGCGATGCTCGACCAGGGCAGAGTTCGAAAGATAGCGGCACGTCTTCGTCTCTTGGCTTGTCTCCCGGGCCTCCGCGATAGACGTGTCATTCCATCCCCTGCAGGCCACAGACCGTAGCGGAGGACGCAAATGGAATCTTCCCGGCGGACGTTCCTCAAGACAGGGGTCATCGGCGGCGTGGGCGTCACCATGCTTGGCTTCGACGCCACCCCGCTGCACGCCCAGATCCAGTCTCTGAAGATCTCTCGCACCAAGGAAACGCGGAGCACGTGCCCGTACTGCGCGGTGAGCTGCGGAGTGATCATCCACACCATCGGCGACGGCGCCAAGAACGTGACCCCGCAAGTGGTACACGTCGAAGGCGATCCCGACCATCCCATCAACCGCGGCACCCTGTGCCCGAAGGGATCTTCCCTGCAACAGGACATCGTCAACGAGCGGCGGTTGCTGAAGCCGCAGGTGCGGCGTCCTGGCTCCGACAAGTGGGAAGACATCGGGTGGGACCAGGCCATCGACGAGATCGCGCACCTGGTCAAGAAGACCCGCGATGCCACCTTCGTCGAAACCGACGCCAACGGCAAGACCGTGAACCGCTGCGAAGGCTTCGCCTTCACTGGCGGCTGCACCGACACCAACGAGTTCAATTGGCTCGTGGTGAAGACGATGCGAAGTATGGGCGTCGTCTACATGGAAAACCAGGCCAGAGTTTGACACGGCCCCACGGTCTCAAGTTTGGGACCAACGTTCGGACGCGGGGCCATGACCAATGGCTGGGTTGATATCAAGAATGCCGACATGATCCTGGTCATGGGCGGCAATCCTGCTGAGAACCATCCCTGCGGCTTCAAGTGGGCCATCGAGGCAAAGCGCAATCGCAATGCCAAGCTGCTCGTGGTGGACCCGCGGTTCACCCGTACCGCCGCTGTGTCGGACATGTTTGTCCAGATCCGCCCCGGCACTGACATCGCGTTCCTCGGCGGGATGATCAACTACATGCTCTCCAACGGCCGGGTGAACCAGGAATACCTGGCTAACTACACCAACGCCCCTCTGCTGATCAAAGAGGGGTTCAAGCTGCCCGAAGATGGCCTGTATTCCGGCTACATCGCGGACAAGCGCATCTACGACAAGACCACCTGGAACTACGACGAAGGTGGCGACATGGCGGGCAAGACCGGAGCCACCGCCGTTCCTGCGTCACACAAGGGCGGTCCGGCCACCACCAAGCTGAGTCCCGGGTATCAGGCTGTGGGGACGCCGACTCCCGCGCCGGTTCTGGTGCCCGTGATGCCCGAAAAGGTCGCTTACGACCTCACCATGCAGCATCCGCGCTGCGTCTACCAGCTCCTCAAGCAACAGTACTCGCGCTACACGCCGGAAATGGTCGAGCGCATCACCGGCATCTCCAAGGAGCAACAGCTGAAGGCCTACGACCTGTTCACCTCCATCCGCAAGGGCGGGGACACGAAGAAGGTCGCGACCGTCATCTATGCGCTGGGCTGGACGCAGCACACAGTAGGCACCCAGAACATCCGCACCGCGGCGATGATCCAGCTGCTCATGGGCAACATCGGACGCGCCGGCGGCGGCATGAACGCGCTGCGCGGCCACTCCAACATCCAGGGCGCCACGGATATGGCGGGGATCTTCGACATCCTTCCCGGGTACCTGAAGGTGCCGGCCCCGACCGACGCCGACCTGAAGGCGTTCCTGGAGCGCACGACTCCGAAGACCGTCAAGCCCGCGGGCTGGGATTCGTTCAACTATTGGTCGAATACCCCTCGCTTCATGGTTTCGTTGCTGAAGGCCATGTATGGGGACGCGGCCAAGAAGGAGAACGATTGGGCGTTCCACTATCTGCCCAAGATCGATCGCAACTATGGCTGGGCCGAGATCTGGGACGGGATGTACGCCGGAAAGGTCAAAGGCCTTTTCGCCTTCGGCATGAACGGCGTGATGATCGGCCCGAACACGAGAAAGAACATCGAGGCGCTGAAGAAGGCGGACTGGCTGGTGGTATGCGAGATCTATCCGGACGAGACCAGCGAGTTCTGGCGCGCGCCCGGCATCAGCAACGAGGAAATGAAGAAGATCAACACGACCGTCTATCGGCTGCCTGGGGCCGGATTCGCCGAGAAAGACGGTACCTTCGTCAACTCGGCGCGCTGGCTGCAATGGAAGAATGTCGCCTTGCCCCCGCCGGGGGACTGTCGCCTCGATCAGGATATCCTGGCGCAGATCTACCTCAAGATCCGCGAGCTCTACGCGAAGGAAGGGGGCAAGTTCCCCGATCCGATCCGCGATCTCTCGTGGGCGTACACCAATCCGAAGAATCCTTCGCTGGCCGAGTGTGCGAAGGAGATCAACGGCAAGGCGATCGCGGACGTCACCGACGAAAAAACACAGACCACCATCAAGGCCGGCCAGCAACTGCCCGGATTTGCGTTCCTGCGCGACGACGGCAGCACCTCGTCCGGCAATTGGCTGTACTGCGGCTCGTGGACCGAGGCCGGGCCTCTGATGCAGCGCCGCGGCACGGAAGACCCGTCGGGACTGGGCATCTATCCCAACTGGGGCTGGTCGTGGCCCATGAACCGGCGCGTGATGTACAACCGGGCCTCCTGCAACCTGGAAGGCAAGCCGTGGGATCCAACCCGCAAGCAGGTGTGGTGGAACGCGGCTGCCGGGAAGTGGGTGGGCAACGATGTCCCCGACTTCAAGCCCGACTCCGATCCCAAGGACCACATGGGTCCTTTCATCATGAACCAGGAGGGTGTAAGCCGGCTGTTCGTGTGGCTGGGGGACGGTCCTTTCCCCGAGCACTACGAGCCGGTGGAGAGCCCAGTAGCCAATCCGCTGCATCCGCAGCAGTCCAGCAACCCGGTAGCCAAGCGCTTCAAGTCCGATATGGACAAGTACGGCACGGTCAAGGACGGCTTCAACGTGGTGGCGACCACCTATCGGCTGACGGAGCACTACCACTACTGGACCAAGAACAATCCAATGAACGTCCAACTCGTGCCGGAGCCGTTCGTCGAGATCCCGGCCGAGCTGGCCAACGAGATGGGTCTGAGGGGAGGCGAAAAGCTCAAGGTTTCGAGCGCTCGCAGCTTCTACATCGGCAAGGCGATGGTCACCAAGCGGATCAAGCCGATGACCATCGACGGCAAGAAGACCTATCAGATCGGGATACCCATCCACTGGGGCTACCGCGGGATCTCTGAGGACGAGGGCAGGACCGGCCTGACCCCCGTCAATCAGCTGTCGCCTGCGGCCGTTGATGTCAGCGCGTTCACGCCGGAATTCAAAGCCTTTCTCGTGAAAATCGAGAGAGCCTAGAAAGGGGGGCACGAAGATGAGCGATCGTAGAACACTTCAGATCCAGCAGATCTCGGGCCACCCCGGACCGGTGCCCGGCGCCGGGACCCAGCGGACCGATCAGCTCTGCAAGCTGGTGGACACCACCACCTGCATCGGCTGCAAGGCCTGCGAGGTGGCGTGCGTCGAATGGAACGACATGCCGTTCCAGACGACGACCTTCGACAACACGTACCAGACCATGCCGGAGACGGGCTGGAACTTCTGGAACTTGATCAAGTTCAACGAGCACCAGCGCGAAGACGGCACCCTGATGTGGCTGATGCGCAAGGACCAGTGCATGCACTGCGCCGATCCAGGCTGTTTGCGCGCCTGCCCGGCCGACGGAGCCATCGTGCAGTACGCCAATGGCATCGTCGACTTCCAGCAGGAGAACTGCATCGGCTGCCAGTTCTGCATCTCCGGATGTCCGTTCAACATCCCCAAGTTCAACCAGGAGACCAAGAAGGTCTACAAGTGCACGCTGTGCTCCGACCGGGTGGGGCAAGGACTGGAACCGGCCTGCATCAAGGCGTGTCCGACGGGGTGCCTGCACTTCGGCACAAAGGAGGACATGAGCTTCCTGGCCAACAAGCGCGCCAAGCAGCTCAAGGACAACTCTGGGTTCGCCAACGCCGGCGTGTACGATCCGGCGAGCATCGGCGGCACGCACGTGATCTACGTGCTGCACGATGCCAGTAATCCGGAGGCTTACGGCAACCTTCCCAGGGACCCGCAAATCCCCGCGAGCTTCACCATTTGGAAGGAATTCTTCAAACCGGTCGGGCTGTTGCTGGCCATGACCGGCTTCCTGGGCGCGCTGTTCCACTACGTGTTCGAGGGACCGCATCGTCCACAGCCGCAACCGCCGGTCAAGCGCATGGAACCGCCGGCAAGGAAGGGGGCATAGCATGGCGACTTCCGTGGAACGCTTTGACCAACGTCCGCCGAATGCCATAGACCAGCTCGGTCACACCGTCGTCTACGAGGGCGAGATGCTGCGCCACCGCGTCTATTCGCGGTTCCTGCACTGGGCGATCGGGGTCTTCTTCTTCCTGGCGCTGTTGTCGGGGTTCGGCATCTACATGCCGTGGATCTTCCGCTGGTTCACGCCGCTATTCGGCGGCGGGGCCCTGACCCGGATGCTCCATCCCTGGTTCGGCCTCGGCTTCGTCGTTTTCTTCGCGCTCCAGTTCTTCAACTGGCTGGAGCCTATGCGCTGGACCGACGCCGACAGCCGGTGGCTGAAGAACATCCGGCAGTACATCGGCAATGAAAGGCCGCTTGAGGAGCCCGAGACCGGTTTCTACAACGGCGGCCAGAAGCTCCAGTTCTGGGAGATCACGGGCGGCTGCGTCGTGTACCTGATCACCGGCCTGATGATGTGGTTCCCCGAGATCTTCGGGCGGACCGCAGTGGCCATCAGCTACCCGCTGCACGATATTTCGGCGCTGATCATGCTCTTCGGGATCTTCTTCCACGTGTACCTGAGCACGGTCGGCCAGCCGGGCACGGTGCAGTCCATGACCCGCGGCACGGTCACCGAGCGCTGGGCCTGGACGCACCATCCGAAGTGGTACAAGGAAGTGACCGGGCGCGAGGCGCAGGCTGCATACGAAGAGGCAGTCAAACGCGAGCGGGAGCGCGAGCGCATCCTCGATCTGCGCGACCGCGACAAACCCTAGATCGGATCGGAACACCAAGGGGCAGGCTTCGGCCTGCCCCTTTCTTTGTGGCTTCAAAAAGAGTAGATGACCTTGCCGTCGGTGTCCGCGGTGGGTCCATAGACGGAAGGCACTTGGATGTCGAGCAGCCGCAGGTACACGATGAGCTGACCGCGGTGGTGCGAGGAGTGCGTCATGCGGCGAGTCATCACCCAGGCGCGCGAGCGCGTGACATCGAAGAAGGCGGTCGTCTCCTGCCACCAGGATTCGGGCTTTTCTCGCATCATCGCCAGCCGTTTCTGCGCGTCCCCCCGGTACTTCTCGAGGAACGCCTGTTTCGTGCGGTGGGCCGGGTTGGGATCGCCGGTGTCGAGGCCAAGCATCATCTTCATCCAACGCCCTTCCGATTGCACCTGGTGCTCGAACTGCTCGACCACGCTGCGCGACTTGGGCGCGGGGCGGAAGTCCATCTTCGACTCCGGAAATGCGCTCCAGACAGTGACGATCTTCAGGATCTCCGTCTCGTAGGTATCCAGGAGAAAGCTGTAACGGGACTCCATCGGGGGCCCTCCTCGATCCGAGTCGCGGGATTATACTGCGCTCCTTCCCAGGATATTTTTCTCGATCGGGTTGTAACCCGGAAAGCGCCCCGCTAATCCAGAACAGGGGATGGAGACATCCAATACCCAAGGCAGAGCCATGCGCTCGGATGCACCGCGGAAAGACGTAGCAGGGACCATCATCGCCAGCAAGCATGCCGGCGGGGTTACGCTGACGGAGCACGTATACTCGGGCGGAGCGCATTTTCCCAGGCACACCCATGGCGAGTCGGTCCTGACCGTCGTACTGGAAGGTGGGTATCGGGAGCGCCTCTCCGGCCGGGTGGAGGAATGCCGGGCCCGCACGGTCCGTTACCTGCCGGCCGACGAACCCCACAGCGACGAATTCCCCGAGCGCGCCGCCTGCCTCGTGGCCCGGATCGATCTGCGCATCCTGGAGCGGGCACGGCAGCATGCGGTGGTCATCGACCGGCCGGGTGAGATCAGTAGCCCGGCGGTACCACTACTCGGAACGAGGCTGTACCGTGAATTCAAGATCAGCGATCCCTGCGCGGAACTGGCCATCGAGGCGATCGTCTATGAGATCCTGGTGGAAGCGGCGCGCGCGGAACGCGGCGTCCGGAGCAGCGGCCCCGCCTGGATGCGCACCGCCAAGGAATTGCTGCGCGACCAATTTGCGACCCGGCTGACCATCGAGCGGATCGCGGAAGCAGCAGGCGTCCATCCCGTCCATCTGTGCCGGGAATTCCGCAAGCAGGAGGGGCGCACGATCGGCGAGCACCTGCGCTGCCTGCGCGTGGAGCATGCATGCAGCCTTCTCCTGGAGAGCAAACTGAGCCTGGCGGAGGTCGCCCAGCGCTGTGGCTTCTGCGACCAGAGCCACTTCACCTCGGTCTTCAAGAGAATGGTCGGCAAGACGCCGGGCGAGTTCCGGGCGCCGGCGCTGTAGCCCGGACCACTGCGGTACATCCTGCGGCCCAAAATCACTGCTCACCATTTAAGATTGAGAAGCACTCATCCCGAGGAGGCTACGATGCCGGCTACTCCTTCCACCATGGCGCCGCTGGGCTCCAAGGCGCCGTTCTTCCGCCTGCCCGATCCGTCGGGCAAATGGCACTCGATCGACGACCTCAAGAACGCGCCTGCGCTGCTGGTGGCATTCATCTGCAATCATTGTCCCTTCGTGAAGCACATCCGCACCGAGTTCGCCGAGCTGGCGCGCCGCTACCAGAAGCTCGGCGTGGCGGTGGTGGGCGTCAGCTCGAACGACGTCAGCCAGTTCCCCGACGATTCGCCGGAGAAGATGGCGGAAGAGGCCCGCACCTACGGCTACGACTTCCCCTATCTCTTCGACGAATCGCAGGAGGTCGCCAAGGCCTACGGCGCAGCGTGCACGCCCGACTTCTTTCTCTTCGACAAGGACCGCCGCATGGTGTACCGGGGACAGATGGACTCGAGCCGCCCCGAGAACGGCATCCCGGTGACCGGCGCCGACCTGAAGGCCGCCATGGACGCGCTGCTCCAGGGGCGTCCGGTGCCGCAGGAGCAGAAGCCCAGCATCGGCTGCAACATCAAATGGAAGCAGGGCAACGAGCCGGAGTACGCGCGCAGCAGCGTTCAGTAAGAGAACCTCGCACGCCAATCCCACGTGGACGGCGGCCCGCCGATAATGAAGGCTGGAGCATCCGGCGGTGCCGCTCAGCAGGACCATCGTTTCGTTTTTCTTCCCCGCCGGGGTGATCGCCGCGGCAGCGGCACTCGTGCTGCACTCCGAGGCGGCGCCCTTGCTGCTCGCGCTGCACGGCTTCGCCATCCTGATCTACGCGGCCACGGCGTTGCTGGCGTGGCGCTTCCATTCGACGCGCATCCTGTTCGGAGCGGCGGCGCTGGCCATCGCCGACGCCGGACTGCGCTACAGCGCGGGGGATCCCACCACTGCGGCGGTGGTGAGGGACCTGGCGGCCATCCTGCTGCCGGCGAACCTGATCGCGGTGGCCTTCATGGAAGAGCGCGGCATCCTGTCGCTCAATACGGCGATCGCCGCCGGCGCGCTGGCGGCGCAGGTGGCGGTAGCGACGCTGCTCTGCCGTCCGGAGATGCAAGCGGCGAGCATGCTGGAGCTAAGCTTCCTGCCGACGGAGGCGATGAGGTGGGCCGCCGCGCCACAGGTTGCGGTGCTGATCTTCGCTGCCGGCGCGATGTTCTTGCTGACCCGCTTCGTGCTGCTGCGCAACCCGGTGGAGAGCGGATTCTTCTGGGCGCTGCTGACATGCTTCGCCGCGTTCTCATCCGCCAAGCCAGGTGTGTACCTGATGACGGCAGGGCTGGTGCTGGCAGTGGCGGTGGTCGAGAACTCGTACCTGATGGCCTTCCACGACCAGCTCACCGGACTTCCGGCGCGGCGTGCGTTCTACCGCCTGGCGGCGATGCTGCCGGAGAGATACGTCGTCGCCATGGCCGACGTGGACCACTTCAAGAAGTTCAACGACACCTTCGGGCACGAAACCGGCGACCAGGTGTTGCGGATGGTGGCGGCGCGGATGGCGCGCGTCACCGGCGGCGGCAAAGCCTTCCGCTGGGGCGGGGAAGAGTTCGTCATCCTCTTCCCTGGCAAGACCGGAGGTGACGCGCTGGAGCATCTGGAGCTGCTGCGTGAGCTGGTGGAAGCCTCTAGCTTCCTCATCCGCGGCCACGACCGGCGCAAGCGCACCGCCGATGACCGCGGGCACGCGAGCGTGCGCGCGCAGGAGGCGTGGGTGACGATCAGCATCGGCGTGGCCGAAGGCGCTAAAGACGGCGAGCTGCACAAGGTGATGGAATCAGCCGACCAAGCGCTCTACGCGGCCAAGGCGGCGGGGCGGAACCGCGTCGAGGTCGCCAGTCCTTCTCCGGAGAGCCGGGGACGGGTTTCTCACCCGGCGGTGGCGCAGCGCTAGGCCGCCTTTCTCGGTACACAATAAAAGCGCAGCACAGGTATCGAGCGATGCCGTGCTGCGCTCCTCTCGATCAGTACTCGGTGTAGGGCTTCCAGGCCTTGGTCTTGTTGTCCCAGCTCAGAGTGATGGCGACTTTCTTGGGCTCTGCGTTATTGTAGAAGTCTGCGCCGTACTTCTGAATCAGCACGGTGCGGTCCCAGACCGTCAGGGAAGCCATGGCTGGGCTGTTGGCGTCGAAGTCCTGGCCGAGCTTCGTTGTCTCCCAGTTCCATGTGTACTCGACCTTGGCGAAGCCGGGGCGCGGCATGTCGATCTTGTTCACCGCAATCAGCTTGCGGTTAGCCAGAGGCACGGTATAGGCGTCAGTGCCGTCGGCGTTCTTTTCTTCGATCGCGCCGCATTGCTTCAGTTCGGCCAGGCCCTCAGGCGTGATCTTGACCTCCAGGCCTTTGTAGGTGGGCTTGCCCAGTTTGACCACGCCGACCTTTTCCAGGAGGCGATAGTGGGGGTCGAAGGGCCTCTCATCCATGCTGGGCTCGATCCTGGCCCCGACGTGGAAGTGCACCTTGGCCGGCCCCTGGGTCTTGAGTATGCCGGAGACGACCTGCGTCGCCTGTTCCTGACTCAGGGTGCGCTTGCTCTCCATGATGTAGTACCCGATCCCGCCGACAATGGCCACGATCAGCCCCAGGGCCATCAGCAGAGGGACAACGTTGGAAGACCTCTCTTCCATCTTGATCTCGTCCTCGAACATCGGCCACCTCCAGACGGGCAGCTCCTCACGGAAGCGAGGCACACCGCGAGAGTGCACGCATTTACCATCGCGATTATGGGCGACCGCGTCCGTTGAAGCGGTGACCGCAATCACGGGCGCGTGTGAGACGTGGGCATCACAGCTCGCCAGGCTGCCAGTAAGTGATTGAAAAAGTGGGATTTAAGACAGATCGGACGATTGCGGGATAGAACACTCTGGGAATCGTAGGCGATGCATATGGCCGCCGGATTGGTACAATCGGGTCGCCGAGAGGCGACCATGAAGACCGGGGAATTCTTCGAGGCCATCCAGAAGGGCGATGGGCAACGATTTCTTGCGCTGCTGCGCGAGGAGCCGGGGCTGGTCCGTGCGCGCAGCGAACCGTGCGGCTCGGCACTGCTGTTCGCACGCTACTGCAACCGCCAGGAGATGGTGGACGAGTTGCTGAAGCTGAACCCGCAACTCGACATCTTCGAGGCTGCGGCGCTGAATAAGCGCAACCGGGTGGCAGAGCTGGTGTCTGTGGATCCGGAGCAAGCCAAGGCCTACTCCGTAGACGGGTTCACGGCGCTGCACCTGGCCTGTTTCTTCGGGCACCCGAACATCGCGGAAATGCTGCTGCGGTATGGCGCCGATGCGAACGCGCGCTCGCGCAACGCCATGTCGGTGATGCCGCTGCACAGCGCGGTCGCAGCGCGCAAGCAGCGCACCGTCGAGTGGCTGGTGGAGTACGGCGCCGACGTCAATGCCTCCCAGCAGGGCGGCTGGACCGCCCTGCACGAAGCGGCGAGACAGGGCAACCGCGATCTGGTCGAGTACCTGGTGAGCAGAGGCGCCGACATCACGAAGAAGGCCGAAAACGGCAAGCTTGCCGCCGATCTAGCAACGGAAAACGGCCACCCGGAAGTGCTGGCGACCCTGAAAGCACAAAAGTGAGCGTTCCGCTTACAGATTCACCCGCCTCATAGCCGGCTCCGGATAGCGTTCGCCCGCGGCAGCACCCCGCGGGAATGCCTGTTCCAGACGGACCATCAACTTCCTATCCAGCGTGATGTTCACAGCGGCGGCGTTTTCTTCCAGACGCTCGCGTCGCTTGGTGCCCGGGATGGGCACAATATCGTCGCCGCGAGAGTGCAGCCACGCCAGAGCAAGTTGCGCCGGCGTGCAGCGGGCTTCGCGGGCGATCTCTTCCACCCGGTTCGCCAATTCCACGTTGCGGCGCAAGTTCTCGTCCTGGAAGCGGGGAGCGTTGCGGCGGTAATCATTTTCCGGCAGGTCCGACTGCGCCTTGAACTTGGCCGTAAGAAAGCCCCGGCCCAGGGGACTATAGGCGACGAAGGTGATGCCCAGCTCGCGGCAAGTGTCGAGGATCTCGCCCTCGGGATCGCGCGTCCACAGCGAGTATTCGGTCTGGAGCGCGGCGATGGGATGGACCTTGTGGGCACGGCGGACGGTGCCGGCGGCAGCCTCGGAGAGGCCGAGGAAGCGCACCTTGCCGGCGTTTACCAGGTCGGCCATCGCTCCTACCGTCTCCTCGATGGGGACCTTGTCGTCTACCCGGTGCTGGTAATAAAGGTCGATGACTTCCACCTGCAGCCGCTTCAGCGACGAGTCGCATTGCTTCTTGACGTACTCGGGGCTGCCATCCACCCCGACCCAGCCGCCGTCCGCGCTGCGGACATTGCCAAACTTGGTGGCGAGGATTGCCCTCTCGCGGCGGCCCTTGAGGGCGCGGCCGACCAGCTCCTCGTTGTGGCCCATGCCGTAGACGTCGGCGGTGTCGAGGAAGTCCATGCCCAGGTCGAGCGCGCGGTGGATGGTGGCGACGGACTCCTCGTCGTTGCGGGCGCCGTAGAACTCCGACATCCCCATGCATCCGAGGCCGAGGGCAGAGACCGTTGCGCCCGTTTTCCCCAGAGCGCGGCGTGGAAGTTTGAAGCTGGCTGGAAGCATGAATAGACCTCCTTAATGGGTGCGTTTGGCACGCAAATACTGGTTGGGCCAGGTGATGTCCTGGTGCAGTTCGGCTGCGGCGCGCAACGGGAAATAGGGATCGCGCAGCAGTTCGCGCGCGAGGAAGACGGCGTCAGCCTGGCCGCCGCGGACGATCGCGTCCGCCTGCTGCGCCGTGGTGATCATGCCTACCGCACCGGTCATGATGCCCGCATCGCGGCGGATACGCTCGGCGAATGGCACCTGGTATCCGGCGCCCACCGGGATCGCGGCTTTGGCCAGCACTCCGCCGCTGGAGCAGTCGATCAGGTCCACGGCCAGTCCTTTGAGGCGGCGGGCGAGGGCAACGGATTCGTCGATGGTCCAGCCGCGCTCCGACCAGTCGCTGGCGGAGATGCGCACGAACAGCGGGTACTTCTCCGGCCAGGCTTCACGGACACACGTAACAGTTTCGAGCAGGAATCGGATGCGGTTTTCGAACGAGCCGCCGTAGCCGTCATTCCGGCGGTTGGAGATGGGGGAGAGGAAGCTGTGCAGCAGATATCCGTGGGCGGAGTGGATCTCCAGCACCCGTGCCCCCGCAGCCAGTGCGCGGCGCGCGGCGTCGCCGAATGCACGGGCGATGCGGGCGATGCCGCTTTCGTCAAGTGCGACCGGCACCTGGTAGCCCTCGGTGAACGGCACCGCGCTGGCGCTGAAGATCGGCCTCCATCCTCCTTCGGCCGGGGAAACCGTCCCCCCGCCCTTCCAGGGCTCGGCGGTCGAGGCTTTCCAGCCGGCGTGGGCCAGTTGCATGCCCGGCACGGCCCCCTGCTGCGCGATGAAGCGGAAGATGCGGGCCAGGAAATCGACGTGTGCATCCTTCCAGATCCCGAGGTCCGCGGGGCTGATGCGTCCCTCTGGCGTGACCGCCGAAGCCTCAGTCATGACCAGGGCGGCGCCACCGACGGCCCGGCTGCCCAGGTGGACAAAGTGCCAATCGTTGGCGAAGCCGTCCTGGCTGGAGTACTCGCACATGGGAGACACGAATATTCGGTTGCGGAATTGCACGTCGCGGATGCGAAGAGCTTCGAAGAGGTGCGCCATCGTTCTCGCTAGAAGTCCTGTTGGATGTGGCGGGGGCCGAAAATGATTCGCCCCACCATACACCCTCGGGCGGGCAGCGCACATGGTGCTGTGACCGGGCTCACCGACTCGTTCCCCTTGCCGCCGTACGATGCGCCCGCTAAGCAGTATGGCCCTTTGCTGCCCCACCGGCGTCCTGTGCGCCGGCGCCTCCTTTGCGGGCAGCATGGCCGAGGCCGCCTCTGCGGGCGGTCCCGGCATTCCGGTCGTCTTCTACCGGCGCTTGAGCCGGACGTCTTCTTTCTTACGGGTCCTTCTGCCTTTCTATTTTGCGACGGAGGCGCCGCCCTCCCGGAGGAATCACCTATGCCAGAGAACACCCTCACCATTGTTGATAACCGGACCAACCAGACCTACAAGGTCCCGGTCGAGCACGGCGCGATCAAAGCCATGGATCTGCGCCAGATCAAGACCAGTCCGGACGACTTCGGGCTGATGAGTTATGACCCCGCTTTCATGAACACCGCCTCCTGCAAGAGCTCCATCACCTTCATCGACGGGGACAAGGGCATCCTGCGCTACCGCGGGTATCCCATCGAGCAACTGGCGGAGCACTGCACTTTCCTGGAGGTCGCCTACCTGCTGATCCACGGCGAACTGCCCACCGAACAGCAGAAGCGCGCCTGGGTGGACGAGATCAAGCACCACACCATGGTCCACGAGACCACCAAGGAGTTCATGGGCCGGTTCCGCCACGACGCCCATCCCATGGAGATCCTGGTCAGCACCCTGGCGGCGCTCTCGACCGTTTATCCCGAGGCCAAGAACATCGCCGATCCCGAGATCCGGCGCCATCAGATCGTCCGCCTGATCGCCAAGGTCCCAACCATGGCGGCCTACGCGTACCGCCACAGTCTCGGCTTTCCCTACGTCTACCCGGACAACGACCTCAGCTACACCGAGAACTTCATGAACATGTTGTGGAAGATGGTGGAGCCGAAGTACGTTGCCAACCCGGTGCTGGCAAGGGCGCTGGACATCCTGTTCATCCTGCACGCGGACCACGAGCAGAACTGTTCTGCCAACGCCATGCGCGCCGTCGGCAGCTCGCATCCTGATCCTTACCTTGCGACCGCCGGCGCCGCCGCCGCTCTCGCCGGCCCGCTCCACGGCGGCGCCAACGAGGAAGTCCTTAAGATGCTGGACGTGATCGGCACCAAGGCCAACATCCCCGATTACATCAAGAAGGTGAAGGAAGGCCACGGCCTGCTGATGGGCTTCGGGCACAGGGTCTACAAGAACTACGATCCGCGCGCCCGCATCATCAAGCAGATCGCCGAGCAGGTCTTCGAGGTCACCGGCAAGAACCCGAAGCTGGAGATCGCGCTCGAGCTGGAGAAGATCGCCCTTGAGGACGAGTACTTCATCAAGCGCAAGCTGTACCCGAACGTGGACTTCTATTCGGGCATCATCTACGAAGCCATGGGCTTCAAGCCGGAGATGTTCACCGTGCTGTTCGCCATCCCGCGCGTCTCGGGCTGGCTCGCCCACTGGCAGGAGATGCTGACCGACAAGGAGCAGAAGATCGCGCGTCCGCGGCAGCTCTACCTGGGAAACGACCTGCGCAAGGTGCCGGAGCAATTCGGCATCAAGGCGGCGGTCGGAGTGTAACGAAAACTGAATGGGACAGCCGCCTCGGCTGTCCCGCACAAGCTTGGCCCTGGCGAAAGAGCCCGAAAGGTTGGAAGCGGCGGAGGAGGCCCGCTTCCACGCGCCAGGGCCACTCTTGTGTGAGTTATCAGTTGTCGGTCAGCGGTTGTCAGGGCTTAAATAGCTGACATGCGCGCAATGGTGCTGGAGCGGCAGGGGGAGCCGGAGCAGGGGCCGCTCTCGCTGCGCGACGTTCCCGTCCCCACGCCTGGGCGTGGGGAGGTCCGCGTCCGTGTGTCAGTCTGCGCCGTCTGTCACACGGACCTGCACATCGTCGAAGGCGACCTGCCGCTGCACAAACAGCCCGTAATCCCTGGACATCAGATCGTAGGCGTAGTGGACGCGCTGGGGCAGGGCGCGAAGACGTTCAAGGCGGGCGAACGCGTCGGTATCCCCTGGCTGCACTGGACCTGCGGGGAGTGCGGCTATTGCCGCCGGAATCACGAGAATCTATGCGAGCGCGCCAAGTTCACGGGATGGGACGTGGACGGCGGCTACGCGGAATACGTGGTAGCGCCCGAGGATTACGCGTACCCGCTCCCGGCCTCGTTCTCCGATGAGCACGCTGCGCCGCTGCTCTGCGCCGGGATCATCGGATACCGCTCCTACCGCTTGAGCGATGCGAAAAGGGGCGAGCGGCTCGGGCTATATGGTTTCGGGGCCTCGGCGCACATCGTGCTCCAATTCGCGCGGCACCTGGGCAACGAGTGCTACGTCTTCACGCGAACGCCGGCACACGCCGAGTTGGCGAAACGGTTGGGCGCGGCGTGGACGGGCAGCGCCGAAGAGCAGCCGCCGGTGAAGCTCGACTGTGCCATCGTCTTCGCGCCCGCAGGACCGATTGTGCCGCTGGCGCTGCGCGCGGTGCGCAAGGGCGGGACCGTAGCCTGCGCCGGCATCACCATGTCGGCAATCCCGCAAATCGATTACGCCGACCTTTACCACGAGCGCGTCCTGCGCTCCGTCGCCAACAGCACCCGCCAGGACGCCCGCGAGTTCCTCACGCTCGCCGCTGAAGTCCCCGTGCGCACGGAGATCGAGCTCTTCCCCCTGGATGACGCCAACCAGGCCATTGCCGCCATGAAACACAGCCGGGTCAGAGGCGCGGCAGTCCTGAAGCTGTAGATTTGCTGCACCGCGATGCATCTCCGTATCATCACTTCCGAGGATGAGCCCCATGGATTACCGCACGATCGAGAGCCGGATCACGAGTGTTGTCCAACTTGAAAAGCGGCCGGTGGCGATCACCTTCGCCGCGAAGCCGCCGGCAGGCGTGCCGCGCTACGAGGCCATGGCCCCGTCGGGCTGCACCTTTTGGAAGTTCGCCGCCGAGGGACGCACCTTCTACACCGAGCACGCGCACCACTACAACTGCGCCGTCGGCTGCCACACGCACAGCATCCCGCTGCCGCCGGAGCGCGCGCAGGAACTGCCCGACACCATCAACCTGATGGCCTCCATCGGCTACATCAAGCCGGAGGAGGTTGCCGGTATCCAGCGCCTGGCGCAGGCGCCGGGCGCGGTGATCTACGCGCCACTGGGAGACGCTCCGGTCGCGCCCGACGTCGTACTCTTCGTCGGACGGCCCGGGCGGCTGATGCTGCTGCAGGAAGCGGCCCTGCGCGCCGGCGTGGGCACGGGCACGTCAATGCTGGGCCGACCCACGTGCGCCTCGCTGCCCGCTGCGCTGGCGCAGGGAGCGGTGGTCAGCTCGGCCTGCATCGGCAACCGCGTGTACACCGATCTCGGTGAGGACGAGCTATACCTGGCCATCCCTGGGAAACACCTGGAGCGGGTCGCCGACGAACTCCAGACCATCGCCAGCGCCAACCAGAAGCTCGCCGACTATCATCGCGAGAGGAAGGCGGCCTTGAGCTTACGGTGAGTGGGAACTGATTTCCCTTTACTTGCGTATCTATTCACGATACATCCGGGCTTTGCACACCAGGAGAGCGGACGCATGATCCGTTTTGCGAAACTCCGCAAGGAGTACGACACGCTGGTCGCCGTGCACGATCTCGAGGTCGAGATCCCGGAGGGCGAGGTCTACGGCCTGATCGGGCCCAACGGCGCGGGCAAGACCACCACCATCCGCATGGCCTGCGGGCTGCTTTCTCCCACCAGCGGCAAGGTGTTCGTCAACGGCATCGACGTGCACAGCGCGCCCGAGCAAGCGCAGGCCTTCATCGGCTACCTCTCGGATTTCTTCTCCGTGTACGAGGACTTGAAGGTCTGGGAGTACCTCGACTATTTCGCGCACGCCTACAAGCTGCCGGCCGAGGTGATCCCCGGACGAATCGACGAAGTGATCGCGCAGGTCGGCCTGGAAGTGAAACGCGACACGTTCATCAAGGGCCTGTCGCGCGGCATGAAACAACGCCTGGGCATCGGGCGCGCCATCATCCACCGGCCGAAGGTCCTCTTGCTGGACGAGCCCGCCTCCGGTCTCGACCCCAAGGCGCGCCTCGACCTGCGGAACGTGCTGCTTTCGCTGCGCGACGCCGGCGCCACGATCCTCATCTCGTCGCACATCCTGACCGAGCTCGAGGGCTTCTGCACCTCCATCGGCCTGATGGAGAAAGGGAACATGGTGCGCAGCGGGCGCATCGACGAGATCGTCGCCGCCGCCAGCCCGGTGCGCGTGGTGCGGCTGGCCTGGGCGCGCGACGGCCGCTCGAACGCTGAAGCGAAGCTCCGGTCGCTGCCCAACGTCTCCGACGTTCTGGTGCGCGAGTACGACGGCGTCTTCAAGTATTCCGGTGCGGAGGAAGAACTCTCGGACGTGCTGGCGGCCCTGGTCGGCGCCGGAGTGCGCGTGACCTCTTTCGGTGAGGTCAAGCAGACGGTCGAGGACCTGTACGTGAAGCTCTCGCACAACGAGGTGATGTGATGCTGCGCTTCTGGCAAAATCCGGAGTTCATCCGCCATGTGCGCGCGGAGCTGCGCCCGGCCCGCGTGCTTTCGGCTGTCGTCATCACCTACATCGTCATCGCCCTCATCGGCATGGGGATCTTCAACCGGAGCGATCCCGCACGCGAGCTGTATCGCGGGTTCTTCGGCTTCATCGTCTCGATCGCCTCAGGGCTGCTTGTGCTCTGGTGCCTCTCCGTCGGAAGCCAGGCGGTCGCCGGAGAGCGCGAGCTGAAGACCTTCGATTTCCTGCGGACCACCCGCCTGAGCGCGGGTGAATTGCTCGTCGGCAAGCTCCTGGGCTCGCCGGTACTCGCTTATGTCATCTACGCCTGCGCGCTGGTCGTGATCATTCCAGTCGGTGTGGCGGCTGGATTTTCAATGGAAGGTCTCCTGTTGACCACCCTGCTGGTCGTCTGCCTGGCGTTGCTGGTCGGACTCTTCGGCATCTGGCTCTCCATGCTGGTGGAAAAGATGAACCGCGGCGCCGGCGTGCTCCTGCTGTTCATCCTCTACCCATTCGTAGTGATGGGCATGGTTTATGACAACGGAGGCGCTTTTCCCGGTTTCGCTTGCTTGAGTCCGTTCCCCGCGATCCTCTGGGCCCTTGGTGAGCGAACGTCGTTCACTCGTACCGGCGCTGTGCCGGTCTTCGGTGTGCAGTTACCCTATGCCATCGTGACGCTCGCGCTTTATTTTTCTCTGGGCGCCTGGTTCGTCCTGATGATCGTCCGCAACTTCAAAAGGGACATCGAAGAGATCCGCCTGCTTTCGCGCTGGCAGGCGATCGGCTTCGCGTTCTACATCAACATCCTCTTCTACGCCTTCCTCGATCTTCACCAGGTGCTGCGCCAAAGCGACGGGGCGTCCATGATCACGGTCATGGGACTGCTGCTCACCGGGTCCACGACCGCGCTGGTCGGGCTGGCGACGCTCTCGCCGCCGGAGCGGCTGAAGATCTGGGAGCGGCAACGTGTGGCCGGAACGGAAGGCTACCTCTCGGAAGACGGTCTGCCCTGGCCCTGGATGGTGGTCACAGCCGCCATGGGATTCGCCATGCTGGTGGTGCAGGCGGTGGCCGTCGGAGGCGCAGGATCCGCCTCGGGGTTCGATCTGCCGCATGCCGCGGTCGGCGCGCTGCTGCTTCTCGCCTTCGCCATGCGCGACGTGCTCTTCCTCCAGTGGTGCAAGCTGACGCGCATGAAGAGCCCGGTCACCAAAGGCGTGCTGCTGCTGATGCTCTATTATTTCGCAGCGGCCATCGTGTTGACGGTCGCATTCAGCGTCTCACAGAAAGAAGGCATGTTCGCGGCGCGGGTGCTCACGCCATTGTTCCTGTTCGAGGACAAGGAACGGGCGGCGGCGGCGGCCGGGATGATGACCGGGGTCGCGACCCAGGGCGCGGTGATCGCGGTGCTGCTGGGCGCGATCGCCACTCGGCTGCGGCGCACGCTGCTGGTCGCTCAGGCTTAGGCGGGCTTCAGGCGGTGACGGCCTGCGCGAATTGCAGGGCCTTCGGCCTCGCCCACGGCTTCTTCTCGCGGTAGGAGCGCACTAGCTCCATGTAGATCCCCAGATCGCGGTCGAGGTCCGACTGCGTGCCGTCGAAGTAGAAGTTGCGGATGGGGATCCCGCCGTGGTCCTTGCTCAGCTTGGGATAGATGGATTCGCTGACGATGCCGTTCATGCAGGTGAACGGGCTGATGTCGACGATCCCGTCGGCGCCGTTTTTCGCCAGCCATGCGGCCTTGCCCACGCTCAGCACCATCTCGCCCAGCACCCCGTGGGGCGGCAGGTACGGCTCGGCGAGCGCCAGCACCTCATCGGTGCTGGGCTCCTCCAACCCGGCGAAATCTTCCTTGAACGGATGCAGCAGAGCTTCCTCGTCGGCATGCTGAAAGTGCTTGCGGATCTTCGAGGCCAGCATGCCTCTGGAAAAGCCCTTGCCGCGGAGCCTCAGCTTCCGCTCGACCTCCCAGTTGGTGTAGCCGATCCATTCGGCGATATCGCTCAGCCAGGCCTGCGCGCCGTAGCCTTCCATCTTGCGCACCAGGTCGTCGTTGCTGAAGTTGTTCAGGCGGCAGAAGATCTCGCCCACCACGCCGATCAGCGGGATGTCGGGATCCGGGTGCACTGCGACACGTCGAAAGCAATCCCGAGTTCGCGCCATGGCCGCCACCAGTTGCTCCAATTGGCAGGCGGGATCGGCGCAGCTTATCTCGATGGTCTTGCAGACGTCCTGCAACGATTCCTCAAACGCCGCATCGGCGGCGCCGGGTACGAGTTCGTAGGGCCGGGTCTTGAGCAGCAGCTTGCGCAGGATGTCGCCAGCGACCAGTGCCCGCCATGCTCCACGCACGAACTTTCCCGCCACCTCCCCGATGCCCGCGTAGCCGTTCTCGCTGGTGGGAGAGAAGATCTGGATCTCGCCCAGTCCGCCGTCTCGCAGCATCTTGCGCAGGTAGGGCGCGTACTGGCCGAAGCGGCAGGGGCCCGTGGCGGTGGCCATGAAAAACACCGTCTTCGACGAGTCAAAAGCCGGCTTCTCCATGATGCGCACGAAGTCTCCCATCGTCACCTTGGCGGGGTAGCACTCGTCGCCATTCGTGTACTTGCCGCCCAGTTCGCGGGTGCGCTCATCCGAGGGCGGAGTCGGATGCGCATCGATGCCCAGCCAGCGGAATACGGCACAGAATGCGTCGACGCTCCCCTGCGCCATGGCCGGGACGTACACAGTCTTGCCCGCCAGCGGGTGGTCAGGCTTGATCTTCACGGTCACATGGCGGTGGCCTAGCATCGCAGGAATCCTTTGCTGTCGAGATAGGCTTCGCAGCGGGTGATGAAGCCGGCGTCGTTGGAGTGCCCGTCGAACTGGAGTACGAGGGAGGGCTTCCCGGCTGCGCTGTCGAGGAACGACTTGATGTACGAATCGGGGCCGCACTTGAAATTCGAGATGTAAACCAGGTGCAGGTTCGGCAGCCGCCGCGTGATGCTCGCTGCCGCCAGGATGCGCCGCCCCGAGTTCCAGTACATGTTCGGGTTCACTTCGGTGATGTCTTCCGTATCCACGGGCAGGAAATCCATAGGCAGCACGTTCACGCCATAGAGCGCACGCAGCTTGCGCGGGATGTCGCAGTTCACGCTGCGGTCGTAGATGTTGTAGGGGCGTCCCAGCAGAACCAGCGCGGGCTCGCCGGTCTGGCGCAAACGCGCGATGGCCTGCGCACCGGCCTCCTGCACCGCTTGGTCGAACGCGCCCTGCGCGGCGAAGGCGGCGGTCACGGCGCGGTCGCTGGCCCGCCGCGAGACCCCCAGGCGCTCGCTGAAGTAGGCGGAGATCTCTTTTCCCGCGTGCTTGCGGCCGTAGCGGAAGTGCACGGTGGGGGCGAGCAGCTTGTCGCGGTGCTGCTCCAGTTGCGGCACGACGCGGACCACGAAAGGCAGCGTCTGGTTCCACGGGCACAGGTGCGATTCTTCCGAGGTCGGCGTTTCCGCGTTCACCACGTTGGGGACCAACACGTAGTCCACACCGTTCTCGAGCAGCTCCCGGACGTGTCCGTGCGCCACCTTGATGGGGAAGCAGGGTTGCGCGATGGAGAGCTCGTCGCCAATGCGCGTGATCTGGCTGTCGGTCGGCGGCGAGAGCAAGACATCGAATCCCAACTCCTGGAGGTAGGTGCTCCAGAAGGGGAAGCGATCGTAATAAAACATGGTGCGCGGGATGCCGATCTTCTTGCCGCGTCCCAGGGGCGGACGAAGCGTCTCTTCCAGCAGCTTGTCGCGGTACTCCAGCAGGTCCTCGAGGACAGGGACACGGTCGGTCTTGGCTCGCTTGCGGAACTTGTCGGAGCACTTGTCGCCCCAGTAGGTGCGCTGCCCCTCGATGGTGAATTCCTTCATGTCGCACAGGTTGGAGCAGGCCTGGCAGACGAACTCGCGGCTGGTGAAATCCACCTTGTGCAGGCTGTAGCCGCGGAACTTGCTGGCGCCGCCGCGCACGCGCATCACTTCCTGTGCGATCAGCGCCATGCCGATAGCGCCGATCACGCCGTTGTGCGGCGGCACGATGATCTCTTTGCCCAGGATCTGGGAGAAGGCGGCCGCGACCGAGTCGTTGTAGGCCGTCCCGCCCTGGAAGAAGATGACGTCCCCGATCTTGCGCTCGCGCACCACGCGGTTCAGGTAGTTGAGCGCGACCGAGTACGCCAGGCCTGCGCATAGGTCACCGACCTCAGCGCCTTTCAGCAGCAGCCCGGTGACATCGCGCTCCATGAAAACGGTGCAGCGCTCGCCCAGGCGCGCCGGGCTCTCTGACTCGAGCGCCAGCCGCGCGAACTCGTCCTTGATGCAGATGCCTAGCTTCTCCGCCTGCTCTTCCAGGAACGAGCCTGTGCCCGCCGCGCAAGCCTCGTTCATCGTGAAATCCACGACGATGCCATTGTTGATGCGGATGAACTTGGAGTCCTGGCCGCCGATCTCGAAGATCGTGTCCACCATCTTCGTGCCCAGCGTCTTGGCGACGTGGACCGCTCCGGTCTTGTGGGCGGTGATCTCGTCGTTGACGGTATCGGCGCCGACCAGTTCGCCGATCAGCTCGCGGCCGGATCCCGTGGTGCCCACGCCGCGGATGTCGAGACGGTCTCCCAGCTCGGCTTCGATCTCGCGCATGCCGGCGTTCACCACCTCGATGGGGCGGCCCTGGGTGCGCAGGTAGATCTCTTTCAGCAAGTTTCCGTTGGCGTCGGTGACCACCAGATTGGTGCTGACCGAGCCGATGTCGATACCGAGGTAGGCTTCGACCTTTTGCCCCGGCGCCGGCAGTTCCACGTCCCTCACGCGGTGGCGCAGGAGCGCGACCCGTTCCATGGAGAGGGGATCGGTGCAGGCGAACTGCTGCTTCACGGCCGCGTGCTGCTTGAGCTGGTGGATGCGCTTGAAGGAACGCTTGCGTAGTTCCTCGCTCTCGAATAGAGCGGCCCCCAGCGCGCCCAGCCATGCATGCAGCTCGGGGACGAAGAACTGCTCGTCGTTGAGCTTGAAGGCGTCGCGCAGAGCGTTGCGCACGCCGGCGTTCAGGCCCACCGCGCCGATGAACGCGACCGGAGGCGCCACTTCACGGCCCTTCACGATCGCCGACTTGAAATTCCGCGCCACCGCGTCGCAAAGCCCGCGCAGGATCTGGTCGGTCGAATATCCCTTCTGCTGGGCGTGGATCATGTCCGACTTGGCGAAGACCGAGCAGCGTCCGGCGATGCGCGCCGCGCAGCTCGCCTGGCATGCCGCCTCGCCGACTTCTTCCACCGAGTACAGCAACCTCGACGCCTGCTGGTCGATGAACGAACCGGTCCCGGCGGCGCAGTCGCCGCTCGAGGAGTAATCCACGATGCCGAGATACTTCGACTTCGCCGCGGGCTCCAGCCGGATGTACTTCGAGGTCTCGCCGCCCATCTCGAAAACGGTGCGCACCTGCGGGTAGAAGACGCGCACGCCCTTGGCCACCGCGCGGAACTCGTTCTCGAAATAGATGCCGAGGATCTTGGCGATGAGCTGGCTGCCCGAACCGGTGACGCGGATGCCCTCCACGTTCTGCTCCGGCACGTGCTCGTAGAACTCCTTGAGCAGGTCGAAGGTGGACTGGATGGGACTGCCCTGGATGCGGCGGTACCGGGACAGCACCACCGGCCGGCCCGACAGAGGGTCGTCGCCGGGGAACAAAGCTGGGAAAAACCCCTCGGCGTTACCGCCGAGGGGCCCCAGCAGAGGCGCATCTGAAGCTGCGCCGATGGCCGCAAGCTTCAGACTTACTGCGCCGATGTCCAAGCCAATATTGATGCCCATGCGAGGGCATCCACGTTAGACGGTGGGGCAGGGGCGTGCTGTGACCGTAATCACAAGAGGATGTGTCGTGACGCACTCGCCGTTCGGCATGCGTCACACGCCGTTCGCTGCGCGTTTTGCGCTGTTCAGGACGCGGCTTTCATCGGCTCGTCCTGGCTGTGGAACTGCACATTGCGCTCCAGCTTCTGTAGCAGGGCGGGCACGTCTGTGCCGCTGGCGTAGGAGGCCATCCCGCCGTTGAACGCCATCTCGTACGGGGCCTGCGTCTCCACGTTCCATGTGTCCACGCGGTTGAGCAGGCGGGTGAGGGCGAAGTTGGCCTGCGGCTCGTTGGTCTCGGGCAGTAACACCAGGAACTTGGCGGCGTCGTAGCGGAGCACGGTGTCGGAACCGCGGAAGGTGGACTTCAGCACCTGCGCGACGTCGATCAGCAACTGGTCTGCGACCAGCTCCCCGAACTTGCGCCCGATGAGCGACCAGCCATCCACCTCCAGCAGCAGGAAGGTCAGGCTGGTGCCCCGCCGGTTCGCGCGGTTGATCTCCTTGGGCAGGATCTGGTCCAGGTAGCGGCGATTGAAGCTCTGGGTCAGCGGGTCCACCAGCGAAAAACTTTCCAGCCTCTCGTTGAACACGATCTCCCGGATCAGCTCCTCGTGCGTGCGGTGCTGCGTGCGCTTCTGATCGAAGACGTAGGCGGAGAAGATCAGCACCAGCATGAACAGCCCGATCACCAGCTGTACCAGCTGCGCCGGCTCGAAGGTGTGCTCGCCCGGCGTCCAGACCAGGTGAGGCAACGTCACCACCAGGAACCCGGCGGCGAAGATCAGCATGATCACCATGCCCACCGACCAAAGCTGGATGTCGCGCCCCGCCAGCTTCTTGATCTGGCCGTGCAGTTGTTCGGTGCGCGCCGATTGCAAGCCGTCGAGGTTCATGGCTGCCTCCTCGCGGACGTACCGCCAGCCCTGGAAAAGCACGCGGAATACCAGCCGGTGGGCAGCGTACCCGTTGCAAACACGAGAGTTGCGGGAAAGGAGGCAGCGTGGATGTGCCTATCCGGGACAAGTTCCCGGTTCGGCATCCATGCCAATCTTTACAGCGTCCGCTTGAACAGCGCCGTCGTTGCCCCCAGGGTCACGGCGGTGAACACCGACAGATACAGCAGGTCCGGCCAGATCGCTGCCAGCCCGGCCTCCTTCAGCAGCAGCGCCTTGAACCCGTGCACTGCGTAGGTGAAGGGATCGATGGTAGCAATGGCGCGCAGCCATGCCGGAAACGCCGCCACCGGGTAGATGGCGCCGCTGGGGAAGAACAGCAGCGTGTTCAGGATGCCGAAGATGGCGCGCGGCACCAGCGGGTCGTCCACCCGCGCCATGATCATGGACATCATGCAGATGAAGGCGGTGGAGGTGAGCACGATCATCAGCAGCAGCCACAGCAGCCGCACGGGATGGAAGGTCGTCCCCATGCCGGAGAGCAGAGACCCGATCACGGTGATGACGATGCCGGAGCCGATCGCCTTCAACGCTCCGGCCAGGTTCAGCCCCATCACCAACTCCAGTTTGGTGATGGGCGTTACCAGGTACCCTTCGTGCACACCGCGCGCCTTGTCGTCGATGTACACGATTCCGCCGCCGATCATCACCGCCACGAACATGGCCAGCGTGATGGAACCGGGCAGCAGGTACTTCATGTACTCGATGTAAGGGTACAGCTCGACCACGCTGAGGGCCACCTGCTGCACCATCACGGGCTGCACGTCGGGCGTGTTCAGCGCCTGGACCAGCCCCTGCAGCTTCTCGACGTAGGCCGAGCTGATGAAGGCGTCGGTGTTGTCCACCACCAGGCCGATCTGGGGGCGGGTCTTCTCGTACACCCTGCGGGAGAACTCCGGGGGGATCACGATCGCTCCCTCGACCTTGGCGTTGCGCACGTCCTCCACGGCGTGCTGCTGGTTGTCGTAGATCACGGGCGTGAAAGTGTTGGCGTTGGCGTGGACGGCGCGCAGCATCTCGATGACGCGCAGCGCCTGCGGGCCGTGGTCCTGGTCCACCACCGCCAGCGTGGTGTTGCGCACCTTGCCCCCGAAGGCGTTGCCCAGGATCACCAGCTGCACCAGGGGAAAGACCATGGCGACAAGCATGAGCGCGGGCGAGCGGAAGAATTTCCGCAGTTCGCGCTCCACGATGGCCAGCATGCGGTTCATGACGATCTCCTATCGCTGCAGCGGCGGCGGGATGTAGGCGAAGGCGCGCTTCGTCTCGTCGCGCAGCGCTCGCCCGGTGTAGTGCACGAATACGTCGTCCAGCGTGGTGCCCTGCACGGAGAGCGACTTCACCTCGACGCTCTCGCGCACGGCGCTCTCCACCATCGCCGTGGTGGTCTTCGAGCCGTCGTCGGTGAGCACGCGGTACATGTCGGCCGCCTCGGGCTGGACGGCGCGCACGCCGGGCAGGCGCTGAAGCTGCTGCGGCCAGTCCTGCGGCGCGTTCGTGAATTGGGCTTCGATCACGGTGCTTCCCGGCACCGACTGCTTCAGGGCCATGGGCGTGTCCAGCGCCACCAGTTTCCCGTGATCCACGATGGCGATGCGGTCGCACAGCCGGTCGGCTTCATCCATGTAATGCGTCGTGATCAGCATGGTGAGGTTCCGCTTTTTCCGGAGATTGGTGATCATCTCCCACACCGCCACGCGCGACACGGGATCCAGGCCGGTCGTGGGCTCGTCGAGGACGAAGATGCTGGGGCTGTGCACCAGCCCGCGCGCGATCTCCGCCCGCCGCCGCATGCCGCCGCTGAGCGTCTTCACGTCGGCGTCGCGCCACTTGGTGAGGTCCACCATGGCGAGCAGATCATCGATTACGCTTGCCCGCTGCTCCGCGGGCACGCCGTAGAGCTTGGCGAAGATGGACAGGTTCTCGTACACGCTCAGGTCCAGGTCGCTGGTCATGGCCTGGGGGATGACGCCGATCGAATGCCGCACGCCGTCCGGATCGCGGGCCGCGTCGTGCCCGCCGACGCAGGCTCGCCCCGAGGTGATGGGGATGAGCGTGGTCATCATGCGGATCAGCGTGCTCTTGCCGGCTCCGTTCGGGCCCAGCAGGCCGAATACTTCTCCCTCGCCGACCTGGAACGAGACGTCGTCCACCGCCGTGAAGTCGCCGAACTTCTTCACGATGTGCTCGACCTCGATGGCCGGCTGGTCGCCGTTGAGCGGCCTGGCCTGGATCGGTCCCCTGGGAGCGCTGCTCATTTCGACTGCGCCTCCGCTTCCGTGCGCGTGTGGGCCTTCAATTGATCGGGGGAGATGAGCACATCCGCCGTCATTCCGGGCACCAGTGATCGGTTCGGGTTGGGCACGCTGATCTTGAGCCCGACCGTCTTGATGTCGCGCTTGCTGCGGCCGACGTCGCGCTGGGTGGCGAAATCCGCTTCCGCGCCTTTCAGGATCACCTTGCCCTTCACGATGTCGCCGGAAGGAAGCTTCACGCGCACCATCTCGCCGATGCCGATGTTGGTCGCCTCGGTCTCGGGCATGTAGGCGCGCACCCAGGTGTCGCTCAGGTCCACGATGGTGACGATGGGCTCGCCGGGGTTCACCACTTCTCCCTGGCGTGCTACCCGCACGGAAACCGTGCCGGAGATCGGAGCGAGCACGCTGGTGTATCCCAGCCGCGTCTCCGCTTCGTTGAGTTGCGCCTGGGCCTGCTTGGTCTGCGCCTCGGTGGAGACCACGGTGCTCCGCGCCACTTCGATCAGGTGCAGGCGCGCCTGCGCGGTAGCCACATCGGCCTGCGCCGCGCGCACCTGGTCCCGCAGCGACGCGACCGCCGCTCGTTGCGCGGTCAGGTCGGCGTTCGACCGGTCGAGGTCCTGCTTCGAGGCGACGCCCTGTTCGGCCAGGGCGACGGTACGCCGATTGTCCGTCTCGACCTTCACCAGTTGCGCTTCCGCCTGGCGCAAGGACGCTCGCGCGGCCTGAAGCCGCGCCTGCACGTTCGCCAGGCCGCTGCGCGATTCACCCTGCGTCTGCACTTCGCTGTGGCGCGTCTCCGCCACCTTCGACTCCATGCTCGAGACCGCCTCCTTGGCGGCTCGCTGCTGTGCTTCGAGTTCGGCCGTGTCGAGCACGGCAATCACGTCGCCGGCCTGCACCTGGCTGCCTTCGTCCACGTTCAGCTTCTCGATCCGGCCCAGGATCTTGGAGCTCACAGCTACCTGGTTGGCGTCCACCGTCCCGATGAGCACGATGTCGTTGGAGTGCGGCGCCGAGAACCAGTAGTAGAGCGCGGCGATCACCAGCAGGACGCCCAGCAGCGCGAAGATCCGGTTGCGTTGGTTCATACACTCTTCACTTTCCTCTGGCCACGGGGCCGCGTCCTGGTACTCCCTTTGACGGGGACGAACAGCGCGTGCGCGATCTGGTCGAGAACGGCGGCCCGCCGGGCGGCGATGCGCTCCGGCGTGAACGGCTCCACGCCCGTGATGGCGCGGAACATGGGTGCGGCCACGAAATAGAAAACATTGAGGGCCGCGATGGACACCGAGAATTGGAGGGGGTCGACGGAGCGGAAGGCCCCGTCCGCCGCGCCTTTGCGCAATACTTCCTGCAATCGCGTCGCCAGCCGCGCCAGGTAACGCTTGCCCATTCTTGCCACATGGGGAGAGCCGCCTCGCCCGGTGCGCACCATTTCGTTGTGCACCAGGCGGCAGAACGCGGGGTTTTGCGCCAAGGCGTCAAAATGCGTCCCGGCATATCCCAGGATTTTTTCCCGGCAGGACAGATCGGAATCGAGGATGCCCGCCAGCCGCGGATAGATGGTGCCGAATGCGTGGTCGAGCACCGCCCCGTACAGCGACTCCTTGTCGTGGAAGTAGTAATAGAGGAGTGCCTTGTTGACGCCGGCCGCGCGGGCGATCTCGTCCGTGCGCGCGCCGGCCACGCCCTCGCGTGAGAACTCGGCGGTCGCGGCCTTCAGGATCGCCTCGCGCGTCTGCCCGGCGTCGCGGCTCTTCCCGTTCCTGCGTTGTTGCGTCGGCATATGTAATTAACTATCTAGTTAGTTAATATACAGGATGCACGGGCACGGTGCAAGGACGCAAGAATTTCCGTGGAAAGCCAGGACTGCCGCAGCACCCCTCAGCATTCAGCGCTCACCCGCGAAAGGTCAGGAGGTGAGGTTTGATGGGTGAGTGCTCGCGGTTACGCTGCCTCGCCCAGCCCCACCAGCGTGCCCTGCCGCGCGTCCGGATGCCACTGCACCAGTTCGTTGTAGGCGAGGCACAGCAGGGCGAAGGCTTCGCACGCGGACTTCATCTGCAATCCCGGTGCGGCAGCGGACCACGTCAGGCGCTCGTGGTTGTCCGGCCGGCGCTCGCAGACGTGCAGCGTGGGTTTGCGGTGTTTCACCGCGAAGCGGAGCATGGACAGCACCATCTCGGGATTGAAGTCAATCTCGCGCTGGTGGCGGTCTGGCGCCATCTGCAGCACTACCAACCCGAACTGCTGCAGGTCGTGGCGATGTTCGAATGCGATATGGTCCACCCGCTTCGACGCGCCCTTCCAGAAGTCGTGGAACATGGGCTTCGAGCCCTCCGCCACCGTCTCCGGCTTGCGCCCGCAGGGGCAAGGGAGGGCGGCGAACAGCGCGATCAGACGCTCCGACGTCCACACCAGCCTCTGCACGGCGGAATTGAAGTAGAAGCCGGAGATCAGCTCGTCGTTGGCTTCGTGGTCGGAGACGTGCTGCGGGAAGGAGTAGCCCGCGATCCAGGAGGCGATCTGCTGCCGGATGTGCGGCTGGAACTGGAAGCGGCGCTGGTCGCGATGGGAGTAGCCGTGGCGCTCGGCGGCCAGCAGCGCGTAGCCTGCGCCGGTCAACTGGTCGAATGGGGCCCCCCACACACTGTCGCCGTGGTTGGGACATTCCAGTGCGGCCAGGGAGTCGCGCACCAGCCGGATGTCAGTAGCCGGAATTTCGCTCAAGGGCTTGGTAGCGAGCATGGGGGACCTCCTCGGTCGGCAAGAGGAAGGGCGCACAGCCCATCCCCACCGCCAACTATTTCACAAACTGGCCGGAGCCGCAGTGTCGCCGCTCACACATCAATGTTTCTCGATGACCTTGCGGATCCGCTCGAACGCCCAGTCGATCTCCTCGCGGGTGATGACCAGCGGCGGCGCGATGCGGATGACGTGGTCATGCGTCTCCTTGCACAGGATGCCTTCTTCCTTCAGGGCCTCGCAGTACGGCCGGGCCTTGCCTGTCATCTCGATGCCGATCCAGAGCCCGCGGCCGCGCACCTCCTTCAGTTCGGGGCTGCGCAGCGACTTCAGCCGGTCGAGAAAGTACGCGCCCAGTTGCGCCGAGCGTTCCACCATCTCCTCTTCGACGAGCACGCGCAGCGCGGTGCGCGCGACAGCGCAGCCCAGCGGGTTGCCGCCGAAGGTCGAGCCGTGGTCGCCCGGCTTGTACACCCCCAGAACCTCCTTCGACGCCAGCACCGCCGAGACCGGATAGAACCCGCCCGCCAGCGCCTTGCCGACGATGAGGATGTCGGGTTTGATCCCCTCGTGCATGTAGGCGAACAATTTGCCGGTGCGTCCCAGGCCCGACTGGATCTCGTCGCACATCAGCAGCACGCGGTTCACGCGGCAGATGGCCTCGGCCTCGCGCAGGAAGCCGGCCGGCGGAATGAGGATCCCGGCCTCGCCCTGGATGGGCTCCACCAGGAAGGCGCAGGTGTGGGGCGTGATGGCGTCGCGCAGCGCCTTGCTGTCGCCGAAGGGGATGACCTTGAAGCCCGGTGTGAACGGCCCGAAGCCGTCGCGGTACTGCGCGTCCGTCGAGAAGCTGACCGCGGTGATGGTGCGGCCGTGGAAGTTGTTGGCGCAGACCACGACCTCCGCCTTGCCGTCGGGGATGCCTTTCACCTTGTAGCCCCACTTGCGCGCCGTCTTGATCGCGGTTTCGACCGCCTCGGCGCCCGAGTTCATGGGCAGCGCCATGTCGTAGCCGGTCAGCTCGTGCAGCTCCTTGTAGAGCATTGGCAACTGGTCGTTGCGGAAGGCGCGCGAGGTCAACGTGACCTTCCGCGCCTGTTCCACCAGCGTCTGCAGGATCTTGGGATGGCAGTGTCCCTGGTTGACCGCCGAGTACGATGCCAGGCAATCCAGGTAGCGCTTGCCTTCGACGTCATAGACCCAGACGCCCTCGGCCCGCTCGATCACCACGTCCAGCGGGTGGTAGTTGTGGGCGCCGTAGGTGTTTTCCAGTTCGATGAGTTCCTGGGTGCGGGTACTTTCGATCGTGGGCGGCATGTTCTCCCTTATGACTACGGTTACCTGTCCAACAGCATGGTCAGCAGCGCCATGCGCACGTATAGCCCATTCGTTGCCTGGCGGAAATAGAGTGCGCGCGGGTCGCTATCGACGGTCTTGTCGAGCTCGACGGTGCGGGGCAGGGGGTGCAGGATCATCGCGTTCCGCTTCATTCTTGGCAGGACGCTGGAATCGATGGCGAAGCGGCGCAGTGCCTGCACATCGGCCACGCGCTCGGGACGGATGCGCGTCTGGTACACGACATCCACTTCGCCCACGATGCCGTCGATTTGAGACGCCAGCTCGTATCGGACACCGTGGCGGTCGAGGTACTCCAGGATGTCCTGTTTCATCTGTAATTCCGCGGGAGCGACGAAATAGATCTTCACCCGCTCGAACTTTGCCAGCAAGTACGCCAGCGAACGCGCGGTCCGTCCCTTGTCGAGCTCACCGATGAAGGCCACGCTGAGCCCGTCCAGCGGGCGCTCGCGGTAGATGGTGTACAGGTCGAGCAGCGCCTGCGTGGGATGCTGCCCGCCCTCGCCGTCGCCGGCGTTGATCACCGGCACCGGCGAGACCTCCGAAGCCCGCTTTGCCCCGCCTTCCGTGTGATGCCGGATGACGATCACGTCGGAGTATCCGCCGATGATGCGGATCGAGTCCTCGACCTGCTCTCCCTCCATCTCCGACGAGAACGCGCGCGCGTGCTCCGTGGAGAGCACGCGCCCGCCCAGCCGGTGCATGGCCGCCTCGAAGGAGAAGCGGGTGCGCGTCGAGGGCTCATAGAACAGGGTGGCCATGATCCTGTTCTGGTAGTCCAGCGTGCCCCCGCGCTCCACCACATGCTCCATGCCGCGCGAGCGGTCGAACAGCTCCATCAGCAGCGGCACGGTGAACTGCTGCGACTCGACGACGTGCTTCAGCCGCGTCGTGTCCTGTCCGCTGCCTCCGTTTGTCGTGCTCCGCGGGATGGTGTCAGTCTGCATGGCTCACCTGCCGATCGTTGAGATCTCGTGCTCCCGTTCTTCTCGGGTAACGGCTCGGGTTCCGGGGACGATGCGGGTGCCGGTGCGTCCGGCCACCGCCTCGTAGAGATGTTCGTACGAGGTGATGACCGCTTCCTTGCCCCCGTCGCGCAGGAAGCGCAGTACCGACTCGATCTTGGGGCCCATGTTGCCGGGCGGAAAATGGCCTTCCTTGTGGTGGGCCTCCATCTCGGCCGCCGTAGCGACCGTGATCGGCCGCTGGGTTGGCTTCTTGTAGTCGAGATAGACGAAATCGGTGTCGGTGGAGATGGCGAAGATGTCCACGCCCAGTTCCGAGGCCAGCAGCGCCGAGGCGCGGTCTTTGTCGATCACCGCCTCCACCCCCAGCAGCTTGCCGTTCTCCCGCACCACGGGGATGCCGCCGCCGCCGCAGGCCACCACCAGCACGCCGGCGTTCACCAGGCCGCGGATGACCTCCTGCTCGACGATCTCGATGGGCTCCGGCGATGGCACCACGCGGCGGTAGCCGCGCGCCGCGTCCTCCACGATGGCCCAGCCGAACTGCCGCTTTTTCTCCTCGGCGTCGGAGCGCGAGTAGAAAGGCCCGATGGGTTTGCTGGGGTGCTGCATGGCGGGATCGTCTCGCGAGACCACCGTTTGCGTCACCACGCTCACCACCGGCACGTGCAGGCCCGCCGCCGCCAGTTCATCGTCGAGCGACTGGCACAACAGGTAGCCGATCTCGCCCTGCGTGGCCGCCCCGCAGACGTCGAGGGTGTGGCTCGGTACCTGGTCGGAGGCGCGCTCCGACCGCAGCAAGTCGGCCCCGACCTGCGGGCCGTTGCCGTGCGTGATCACCAGGTGGTAGCCGTCGCGGATGAGTCCGAGGATGGCCGCCGCGGTCCGCCGCGTGTTCGCCAACTGCTCGCCGTCGGTCCCCTTTTCCCCGGCACGGATCAGGGAGTTGCCGCCGACCGCGATCAGCATTGTCTTGGGCACGGGTTCGTCCTCGTCACTTCACCAGCTCCAAGGCCGGCGTTTTCTGCGCTTCTCGCGGCGATTCCACAGAAATGTCCTTCATCAGCTCGAACAGGATCGCCTTCTGCGCGTGCAGGCGGTTCTCCGCCTGCTGGAAGACCACCGAGTGCAGTGAGTCGATGACGTCGTCGGTCACCTCGTCGCCGCGGTGGGCAGGCAGGCAGTGCATGAAGATGGCGTCGTGCTTGGCGCGCGCGAACAGGGCCGCATCCACGCGATACCCCGAGAAAACGTAGCGCCGGATCTCCGTTTCCGACTCCTGGCCCATGCTGGTCCACACGTCGGTGTAGATGACGTCGGCGTTTTGTGCCGCTTCGGCGGGGTCGTGCGTGAGCGCGCACGTGGCTCCAGTCTGCACCCCGCGCACCAGCGCCCACTTCACTGCGTCGGCGCTGGGCTCGTACCCCGGCGGCGTCGCGATCCACACGTGCGCGCCCAGTTGCGCTCCCGCGAACATCAGCGAGTGCGCCACGTTGTTGCCGTCCCCGATATACGCGACCTTCAGCCCGGCGATCCTCCCCTTGACCTCTTCGATGGTCAGGTAGTCGGCCATGGCCTGGCACGGGTGGCTGAAATCCGTCAGCCCATTGATCACAGGGACGGCGGCGTGCTCCGCCATGCGCTCCACGATCTCGTGCGCGAAGGTGCGGATCATGATCCCCTGCACCATGCGCTCCAGGTTCTTGGCCACATCGTGCACCGACTCCCGCTTGCCCAGGCTGATTTCCGCCGGTGACAGGTACACGGAAAACCCGCCCAGCTGCTGGATGCCGACGTCGAAGCTCACCCGTGTGCGCAATGACGGCTTCTCGAAGATCAGCGCCAGCGTCTTGCCCTCGAGCACCTTGCTGTAGTCCAGCGGGTGCGCCTTGATGTGCCGCGCCAGGTCCAGCAGTTGCCGGATCTCGTGGGGCGTGAAGTCCCGGATGGAGAGGAAGTCGTTCGTCATAACGCCGCTCCCGCAACCGCTTCCAGCCTTTGGTGCGCGGTGATGCTGGTGAATTCGACGAGCACCTCGGCCAGCGTCGGCCTGGCGATGCACTCGATCTCGTAGGTCACGCGCACCGCGGGTTTGTTCAGCTTGATGATGCGTGCCAGGTCTACCGGCGTGGCCACCAGTACCAGGTCGCAGGGCACGCTGTTGATGGTCTCTTCCAGCTCATGGCGCTGCATGTCGCTGTAGCCCATGGCGGGCAGCAGCCGGTTCATGTGGGGATACTTTTCGTAGGTGGTGCGGATGGAGCCCACCGCATAGGGCCGCGGGTCAACCAGCTCGGCGGCGCCGCACTGCCGCGCCGCTACCACGCCCGCTCCGTACGGCATCTCGCCGTGGGTAAGCGTCGGGCCGTCCTCCACCACCAGCACGCGTTTGCCGCGGACCTGCTCCGGGTCCGCCACGTTGACGCGGCACGCCGTCTCGATCACCTTCGCCGCCGGATTGTTCAGCCGCACGTTGCGCCGCACCACGTCCACGCACTCGATGGCGGCGGTATCCACCTTGTTGATGATCACCACCTGCGCCCGGCGCAGGTTCACCTCGCCCGGATAGTAAGCCAGCTCGTGTCCGGGACGGTGCGGGTCGGCCACCACGATCTCCAGATCGGAGCGGTAAAAGGGCGTGTCATTGTTGCCGCCGTCCCACAGGATGACGTCCGCCTCGTTCTCCGCCTGCCGCAGGATGGCCTCATAGTCCACCCCCGCGTAGACGGTCGTGCCGTTCACGATGTGCGGCTCGTACTCCTCCCGCTCCTCGATGGTGCACTTGTGCCGCTCCAGGTCTTCCAGCGTCGCGAAGCGCTGCACCGCCTGCGCCACCAGGTTGCCGTAGGGCATGGGATGCCGCACCACCACCGGCTTCCATCCCAGCCGCCGGAGTTCCGCCGCCACGGCGCGCGATACCGGGCTCTTGCCGCATCCGGTGCGCACCGCACAGACGCTGATGACCGGCACCTTGGCCGCGAGCTGCGTGCGCCTCGCGCCCAGCAGCCAGAAATCAGCGCCCGCCGCCACCGCCCGCGAGCCCAGGTGCATCAGGTTCTGGTGCGAGATGTCGCTGTAAGAGAAGACGGTCACGTCCACGTCGTGCTCGTGGATGATCTTCTCCAGCTCTTTTTCCTCCAGGATCGGGATGCCCTTGGGATATAGAGGCCCCGCCAGTTCCGGCGGGTAACTGCGGCCGGCGATGTCGGGGATCTGGGTGGCGGTGAACGCGATGACCTGGTAAGCGGGATCGTGGCGGAACACGACGTTGAAATTATGAAAATCGCGCCCCGCCGCTCCGAGAATGACGACCTTTTTCATGGCAGCCTCTATGACCGCGGTATGAATTGACCAACACACTATGCTGCTCCCCAGACGGGCATCCCGCAGTGAGGAGCATCACAGAGAGGGGTGACACGCCGAGCGTAAGTACTTTCACATCAATATGTTACTGAAGTGCGGGTGCCCCACCCTTGTCGCGCCGGAGGCGAGACAGGGGCTCCCCTGAGCGAAGTCGAAGGGGTCGCAACTACCACACTTTAAATGGGGTCATCCTGAGCGAGGTGCGCCCCGGGTTTGGGCGCGCCGAGTCGAAGGACCCCTACCCTCAGCGAGGTCGAAGGGGCGAAAATTGTGCCCTCAAGGATTTGATTAGGTGAATAATCGGTGATAGGCGAAAGCCCCGGCCACCCGCCAGTGCGAGGCAACTAGGGCAGGGGGCTGCCCCACCCTTTCGGAGAGCAAAATATGTTGCGGGTGCCCCACCCTAGTCGCGCCGTAGGCGAGACCTGGTGGGATCCGCTGCGGGCTGCGCCACTGCGCATCGAAAAGGAGGTAGTGCGGCGCTTCAGCGCCGCGGTGACGAAAGCACTGGGACATTCCAGTGCTCAGACGGCGATGATTTACCAGCATCCGGGAATTGAGGCGATCCGGCAAGCTATCGACAGTAGGAACGTCGCGCAGGCCGAATGTCACAATCTGCGTCACAACCCGGAACTGGTGAATTAGTAAGTTGTTGAAAAAGCTGGTGAGCGCGGAAGGAATCGAACCTTCAACCTACTGATTAAGAGTTTCGGAATCAGCCGTTTGCAATCAACGGGTTGCAACGTTTCCAACAAGTTGTATTCATACGTATCCATCCATATCCATTGGTAGAAACAGGTGGTGGTTACAGTTTTGGATACAGTTTTCGCGCATCGAAAACCGGCGTGCGATCGCACGAGTCGCGAAGCAAGATTTAAGCCCGCATTGAGAGTACCTGACAGTATTTTCAACAAAAATGTGTTCGAATTTTCTCGTATAGAGAATTTAGCAAAAATGCTGTCAACAACTGTCAAACTGTCAGGACTGCGGCGTGATTGCGGTCCAAAAGGCGAAGAAAAAGCGCACACATGTGCTCAGGCACGATTATTTACTTGACACAACGAAACAGAGTTGCTATCTTTGGCTTGCATGACGGTAAGCCTCAGTCGCGCTTTGGTTTCTCGGCAGCCGCGAGTTGCATCCGCAGCTCTTTCTTTACGCTGCTTACAAGCTTCCGCAGGGGCACGTCTTCAAGGGGCCTCCCCATCTTCCGCTTCTGCTTTTTCTTGTGAGGTTCTGCCATGACTCTCCTAGACCTCAATCGGATGTTCGATACCGACGACAAATGCCGCGAAATCCTTACGAAACTTCGCTGGCCTCATGGCGTTGAATGCCCTCGCTGCAAGAGCAAAGACATTCTGTGGATTCATTCTCGCAAACAATTCGACTGCCGCGAATGTGAGTACCAATTTTCCGTTTTGTCCGGCACGATCTTTAACGACTCGCACCTTCCGCTGCAAACGTGGTTCACCGTTACTCTTCTGCTCTGCGAGGCGCGTAAGGGAATCTCTGCTAATCAAATCAAGCGCACAATCGGAGTCAGCTACAAAACCGCATGGTATCTCTGCCACAGACTCCGCGCCGCCATGAAGGAAGCGCGTCCCATGCTGGATGGCACGGTAGAGATGGACGAAACGTATGTAGGTGGCAAAGAGCGCGGCATGGGGCAGAAGAAGAACAAGGAAATCGTCATCGGTATCCGGCAGCGCGGCGGAGATCTGCGGTTCTTCCATGCGTCGGACGCCAAGAGCGGCACGTTGGCGCAGTACATCAGAGATAACGTCAGCACCGATGTGGAAGTGATGGTCACCGACGAACTCCCTGCCTATCCCAAAGCGATGATTAAAGCCGGGGTCCATGGGTCGAAGCACAAAACCATCCGGCATCGAGACAAGGTTTACGTCCAAGGTGATATTCACACCAACACAGTCGAAAGCGCATTCTCTCTGCTCAAGCGCGGCATCATGGGAAGCTGGCACAAGGTCAGTGCCAAGCATCTCCCCGCCTACTTGGACGAAATGACGTTCCGGTTTAACCGCCGCAAGAATCACGATCTATTCCTCGATACCCTGCGCCACATGGTTACCGCGCCCACGCTCACGTTCGAAAGGCTTACTGCGTGAAGGATTACGTAATCGAGTTTTCTTTCGAATGTCCGTCGTGTGCGAAGTTCAACGTCTTCAAGGTCACAATCCCCTCTAGCTCCGCCTATCACGCGCTGATTCAGTTTGGCTCCAATTCCAATGCTCCCGGCTGCAAGTTCTGTAAACTGGCCGCGACGTTAAGCGACGTGCCGCTCAATATCCGCAACGTCTCCCCATCACAGTGAATTCCTTTCCCGCGCCACACAAACTTGTCGAACACGGGGCGACGCAACCCAAGCGCATACTCCATCTGTGTGGTTCCTGGGAAATACATCGCGCGCAGAAGTGCCAGCCGCGCGTCATCATCACGATCTAAGTCATCGAGGGTCTTGTTGCTGTATTTTCGCATCATCTTCAGCAAGTCGGGATGTTGGGCCGGAAGTCGCCGGAAGTACTTCGGAGTGATGACCACATAATCCGCTGGCCTCCCGATATCAGGATTGTTAGGGTTCATCTTCTTCGCGTGGCGCCTTGCCGCGCGAAGGGCTAGCGTCACGCTGAACACGGCGCGTTGCAGGGTGATGTGTACTTCCGTTTTGCTCCGGCACAATGCATCCACGGCTGCTGGCGATCCGCTGCCGATGGCTGACCACTCCCGGATATCTGGCGGATTTGCGAAATCGGCCTGCCACAGAGCCGCACCATTGCTACAGAACCCGCCAACAGCAATTTGCATCGGCAGGGTCGTTGTATTGATTATTTTCTTTCCCTGCTCTCGGAGCCAGGCGGGGAGTGTCTCGCTTTTCCACTCGCCAACCGTGATGCCGAGATGACGCTTGAGCGCGTAGTTGGCTAGGTTGGTTAACTCGTAGAACTGCGCTTCACGTATGGCATTCCTGATGTGGTCGGGACCGAACTCTTCTGGCAGCGATTCCATTTGCTGATGCAGTTCCGAATTCACTCCCCAGCACAAGCCAGAGTCGCCCGCTATGTTGCAGCCGAAGCGACGCGGCAAGTCGAACTGCTTTCCTATTTGCTCATGCGCCGCGATTCGCAATTCATCAGGGAACGTGCCGCGTGTATCCGCAGCCATGACGATGCACTTGCCGCTCTCGCAGAGCACTCCAAGCCCGATTGTCATTGGCTGCCTACCAGACCGACGGGGGGGGAGATAGACGGCGGAGATATGGCGTGGACAGGTCGAACGGGAGCCCATTGCTGCGAGTATCCGTAGATATAGGTGTTGCGTCAAGTAAATAATCGTGTGCTCAGGCGATTTATCGACAGTTAACGGGTGACCACCAACCACTGTGACTGCCGTCACTGCTGAAGAACTCGATCACTCCTACCGTCTATACAGCTTTATCCCCACTCACGACCCGACCCCTCTGTTGATGGTCGAGCGGTCTGATAGGTATGAAGTGTTGGGAGGCGCCCATGGGCGAGCGCGCGCCGTGGTGGCTGTGGTTCCTGGCCGCAACGTTCGTCCTGTACGGCGCGTTTATCGTCTACTGCAACCGCTTCGGGCCGGAAGCAGTTGGCGCCAACTTCGACTTCGCCAGCGATCGGATGATCCTGCTCCGTATTGCTCCGGGGGGACCGGCCGAGCGGGCCGGACTGCGCCCCGGCGACGCGCTGCTTCGGGTGGACGGGATCCGCACACGGAATTACTTCAGTTGGGTGGCGGTGCGGGCACAAGTGGAAATCGGCAAACCTCAGGCGGTGGAGGCGGAACGCGACGGGAAACCCCTGAGCGCAAGACTGGTCTCGACCCGACGCACGAGACAGGGGATAGTACCTAACTCCGTTTTCCCGGTCATAATGGCGCTGAAAGTCCTCGGCTTTGGGCTGGTCTTTCTCATCCTATGGCAACGGCCACGGGACAAGGTGGCGCTGCTGGCGGCCTGGCTGGTGGCCTGCGTTGTCAGTGCAGCCGGTTTGTTCGGCACGGGCACCGCAGTGGTTTTGCGGCATTTGCCGGCAGCGGTGGCGTTGCTACTGGTGTTCCCGTTTTTCTGTAATGTCGCGGGCATGGCTGGGATTATGTTCACATTCTGCGCCATGTTTCCCCGCCGGCTGTTTCGCTCGCTCTGGCCCTATGCGGCGGCGTGGGCGCTGGTGTTGGTTATGTTCATGGTCTCGTTTCCCGACTGGTATCGCATCGCGTACCAGCCGCAGGCTCTGCGAGACGGCATTCCGAATTGGAGCATACCGACGACCATTCCTTTGTTTCTTGTGTTTGCAGCGGGAGCATTGTTAGTGCTGGCCGCAAATTATCGCAGGCTGGATGACGTCAACGAGCGGCGGCGCGTGCGCGTGGTGGTGGCGGGACTGGCAGTTTCCTGGATCGTGTCCATTCCCGGGTTGTTTGCGCTCAACATGGGAGCCAACCACCCGATTGCGCGGCCCTACATTCACCCCGTACTTGGACCGCTGCTCATTATCGTCAGCTTTACTTTTCCCTGCGCACTGACCTATGCGGTGCTGCGGCATCGCATCTTCGATGTACGCGTGATCGTGCGCCAGGGCCTGCAGTATGCGGTCGCGCGCCGTGCGCTGCTCGCGGCGGTGCCAGTGCTCGCCTTGCTGCTGCTGATGGACCTGCTCGCTCACGGCCAGAACACAATAGCCGAGATCCTGCGCTCGCGCGGCTGGGTTTACGGTGCGCTGGCCGCACTGGCGCTGTTGGCGCATAGCAAGCGACAGGCCTGGCTGGACGCGCTGGATCGCCGCTTTTTCCGCGACCGCTACGACGCACAAATGTTGCTGCGCAGCATTGTTGATGATCTGCGCGCTGCCAGCAGCTTCGAGCGGGCGTCCGCCCAGGTTTCGGCCAAGGTGGAAACAGCGCTGCACGCAGAATTTGCCGCCGTTTACGTCAAGGAAGCGGGAGAATCGCTATTTACCGCGATCGCCGCATCGCCGGCCAGTTCGGCACCGCCGCAGTTAGTGGCCAATGCCAAGTTCATCGGCATGATCCGCCTGCTGGAAGCTCCGCTGCGCATCGCGCCCGCCAGCGAGTGGGGACAAAACCTGCCGGCGGCCGAATCCGCGCTGCTGCTGGAGTACCGGCTGGATGTGCTGATGCCGATTGCCATGGCCGGAGGCAAGCGCGAGGCTATGCTGGCGCTTGGGCCCAAACGGTCGGAAGAGCCGTACAGTCGTGAAGATCTCGAGCTGCTAGGCTCTACCGCTTCTAGCCTGGCATTGCTTTTGGAGCGTCCGCAGGTGGCGGTGGGCGCCGAAGAGGCGTTCCTCGAATGCCCCGAATGCGGGCGGTGTTACGAACCGGGCGCGTCGGCCTGCTCGCAACACGCCTGTTCCTTGGTGAAGGTGCGAGCGCCGCGCCTGCTTGCCGGCCGCTATCGCCTTGACCGACGCATTGGGCGGGGCGGCATGGGAGCGGTGTACGCGGCGCGTGATACCGCCCTGGAGCGCGACGTCGCCGCCAAGTTGATCGTTGAGGAGTTGATCGGCAGCACCAACGCCGCCCAGCGATTTCGGCGGGAAGCTCAGGCAGCTGCCGCGTTCTCGCACGCAAACGTCGTTACCGTGTTCGACTACGGCCTCGCGGGTTCGCGCGCCTTCCTGATCATGGAACTGCTGCACGGCTGCTCGCTCCGCAAAGAGATCCAGCGGGCCGGACGCCTGTCGCCGGAGCGGGTGCTGGAAGTTTTTCGCGGCATTTGCGCAGCCGTGGAAGCTGGCCATCGGCGGGGGCTGATCCACCGCGACCTGAAACCGGAGAACATTTTCCTGGCCCGCAACGAGGATGGCGAGGTCGCAAAAATCCTCGACTTCGGCCTGGTTAAGACTGTGACTGAGGACACACAGGCCACTCGCGACACCACGGCGGGGGTGGTCGTGGGTACGGCGCCCTACATGGGCCCAGAGCAGATGCGAGGCTGCGCTCCCACTCCGGCTTTTGACCTGTGGGCGCTGGCGGTTGTGCTCTACGAATCGCTCACTGGGCGATTACCCTTTCCGGTTGAGGGTTCGCCGCAATGGCGGGAGGCGATGTTTGCTGGGCGCTTTACCCCTGTGGCGGTCCACCTGCCATGGGCGCCCGAGAGTTGGAAGGAATTTTTCACGCGCAGCTTGGCGCCGGAGCCGGAGCGGCGACCGCAATCGGCGACAGGGATCTTCACGGAGTTGGAGCGCGCGCTAGCGACACGAACAGCGGCGCTCAGTTCGAAATAGAGTTCCGGCCGTCCTGGCTCGTTTGCCCAAGAGCACCTCTGGCAATCCTAGATCGCATCTGGTCGGCTCAACGAGCGATAACAGCCGTTAGCACAAGTTAGGACCGCACCCCCAACATATTGTAGCCCGCAGATCAGCGACCACAAGACGCGTTCGCATCCTCACTCCCACCAACACTCCCACGTTTTCCTGGGCGCGGTTCGCGAATCCAGCCGTTCAATTAACTTCCAATCAATGTGCGATGCCGGGTGCCCCACCCAACGCGCTTTTTGTTGGGTGGGGCTCTCCGCGTTGCTGCGGTGGGTCTTTCCTCCCACCGCAACTCCCTGGAGACAAATACACGCGCAAAATCTGGATTTGTATAGCGTGGGTGCGCAATCGTCCTACTCGGTGCCCGCGTGGATGGTGAAGCGCTGGTATCGGGCCCAGGCGCCGGGCTCGTCGCCGGTCAGCAGGTGCCAGGCCTCGCGGTACTGCTCGTAATCCCTAGGAGTCTTCTTGCGCTTTGGCGCCGCTGGATAGAGACGAAACTTGCTCAGGCCGTGCACTGCGTCGGCGGGAATGACGTACCACACGTCTTGCTGGGGCAGGGCTACCACAAGAAAGTCGAAGTGAGCGCGATCAAAACGTTTGCGATTCGTGGTGCCAACGCCGTAGCCTTGCAGGCCTGGAGCGCGATTCCATGCTGATTTCACCTGCACGCGGTTCATGGCTCGCCGGACATTGAACACGACAAAATCGAAAGGCTCCAACTCGCTGCAGGGCTTGCAGACAGTCAGCCCCTGGCCCATCGCCTTGGCTGTGAACGCCGCTTCCGCCCACTCGCCCCGGCGCTTCGGGCTGCGCATGAACGGATGGAGGAGCTTTTCCCAGGATGGCATCCTGCGATGTTAGCCGACCTCCGATCCAGGGGCTGTGATGCGGGTCACCCAAAAAGGGGCTCGGGCCTCAGCGGCTGAAGCCGGTTCATTCGTGGCAGCTGATCGCCGGGCTGAAGCCCGGCACTACCTCAGTCTTGTCGGGCAACGCCGGCGCACGCCTGCTCGGTGCTGTGATGCTGGTCACCCTGGTCCGTCCCGCGTAATATTTCCCCATTCCTGTAACTTCTCTGTAACCGTCGTCATCCCTGACCCGGGACCTGTGTGCCCCATGCTTCATGACCAGGCCGAAGCGCGGCTGATCGCACGCATCAAGAGTGGTGAACGCGAGCTGTTCTACCAGCTCATCCAGCCGCACGAGCGCACGGTCTACCTGGTGGCCTACTCTGTGCTCAAGAACGAAGCCGATGCCGAGGATGTAGCGCAGGAGGCGATCCTCAAGGCGTTTCGTGCCCTGAAGGACTTCCGCGGCGAGTCCCGCTTTCACCACTGGCTGGTGAAGATCGCCCTCAACGAGGCCCGCATGCGCTACCGCAAGCGCCTGGCCGAGCACCTGGAGTCGCTGGACGACGAGCGCGAGGGCGAGGATTCCGGCTACACGCCTTTGCAGATCGCCGACTGGCGCGAATTGCCTGCCGACGTCCTGGAACGCAAGGAGGTCCGCGAGGAGATCGAGAGAGCGGTGGACCGCCTGCCGGAGAAGTACCGTGAAGTCCTGGTGCTGCGCGACATGGAGGAGATGACCATCGCGGAGACGGCCGAGATCCTCGATCTGACCGAGGCCACCGTCAAGGTGCGATTATTTCGCGCCCGCTTGCGTTTGCGCGACATGCTGGTGGAGCGTTTACCCGCTTCCTCTCGGCAGATGAAGAAGGTGCAGGGATGGTGATCCACTGCAAAGACGTGTGGCAGGAGATCTCGAACTATCTCGAGAACGACCTCGATCCGCAATTGCGCCGCGAGATAGAAGCCCATCTGGAAAACTGCAAGCACTGCGCCGCGCTGGTGGATTCCACGCACAATGTGCTGGTGCTCATCGCCGACGAGCGCACCTTCCATCTTCCCATCGGGTTCCACGAACGGCTTATGAAGCGGCTGGCGGCGGAAGTTGGCGCCGGCTAGCCCCGCGGGTGCAGGATCAGGTGCGCCCAGACCTCGACTCCCAGGACCACAAACGTCAGGATCGAAGTAGCCAGGGCGATGGCGATGCGCCGTCGTTCGGAGGTGCTCAGCGGCCGCAGGCGCCACCGCGACGCAGGATTGCGGCGCAGCCTCCACGTATTCCAGACCACGTACAGGTTGGCGCCGGCTCCGCCCACCGCAAATAACACCAGGATGATGCGCGCCGCAGGCGTATGGAACAGCTCCAGTGCCGCCGCCGCCGATACCACGGAGACCCCCAGCACGATGGCGACGGACTTCAGGAAGACCGTGGTTGCGCAGGCGGCTTGGGCGATGGCGAACCACACCGAGCCGACGCCGATCACCGTCGTCCGCTTGACTTCGTTGTCGCTCTCGACCGCGGCTTCGTGCAGGACGGTATTCGTGACACTACCCATAGAAACACCTCACCCTCGGCAGATGAGGGATAGACGCATCCCCCGGCCAATCGTCACCAGGGAATTACGGCCTCAACTGCGGGAGAAGATTTCGGATGAATGCCTGGTTTGCTGTCGGGCGAGGTTCTAGGTCTTGGTGTCGGTCTTGGTGTCAGCGGGTTTTTCGCCATCTTTCATGGCGTCCTTGAAGCCGCGGATGCCTTCGCCGAGCCCCTTGCCCAGTTCCGGTAGTTTCTTGGGGCCGAACACCAGCACGGCGATGAACAGGATCACCAGCAAATGCATCGGTTGGAAAAGTCCTTCGAACATTCACATCTCCTGGAAGTGTCGGAGGGCGACACTGATTCTCTCTATTGGAACACGAAGCATCCCAAAAGTCGCGAAAAAATGCGTCTCCCCGCGCCCCAACCGGTTCCTGCCGCCGCAACCTCGTAACCCGGAGCTGCCGTGTTTTCATTGACTTGCCCGTGGGCCAGACCTACCATCAAAATTTGTCGGAGGCCTCGCCTTGGTCGGCCAGACGATTTCCCACTACCGGGTGTTACGCAAGCTGGGGTCCGGAGGCATGGGAGTGGTTTACGAGGCCGAGGATGTGCGGCTGGGCCGACACGTCGCCCTCAAGTTCCTCCCCGAGAAACTGGCCAATGACGCCAAGGCCCTGGAGCGCTTCCAGCGCGAGGCGCGCGCCGCTTCCAAGCTCAACCACCCCAACATCTGCACCATTTACGACATCGGCGAATACCAGGGCCAGCCATTCATCGCCATGGAACTGCTGGAAGGCGAGAGCCTGCGGGAACGCATCCACGACCGCTCCATGGAGTTCGAGGACGTGCTCGACCTAGGCATTCAGATCGCCGACGCGCTCGATGCCGCGCACAGCGAGGGCATCGTGCACCGCGACGTCAAGCCCGCCAACATCTTCATCACCCGCCGTGGGCAGGCCAAGGTCCTGGATTTTGGCCTGGCCAAGCTGGTGCGCGAGAGCCGTCCCGTGGCCCAGGCCGCTGGGCCGCGCGGCGTCGCCGCGGTTGCCGACGAGGAGCAGACCCAGACCGGCGCCGGCCTCATCCCCGGCACCGCCGTCTACATGTCGCCCGAGCAGGCCAACGGGGAAGAGCTCGATGCGCGCTCCGACCTGTTCTCCTTCGGCGTCGTGCTCTACGAGATGGCGACGCGCAAGAAGGCCTTCGCCGCCAACAGCACGCTGCTGACCCTCGACAACATCATGCACAAGAAGCCGATGTCGCCGCTGGTGGTCAATCCGGCGCTCCCGCCGGCGTTCGAGGACGTCATCGGCAAGACCCTGGAGAAGAAGAGAGACAACCGCTATCAGACCGCCGCCGAGATCCGCGAGGAGCTCCGCCGCCTGAAGCGCGAGAGCGACTCCGACATCCTGCCCACGCTCATGCGGCCCGGGGAACGGCGTCCCACGCGGACGTTCCGCTATGCCAGCGTGCGGCACACCTACGCCCAATTGGCGATCCTGGGCGTGCTGGTGATGTTCGCGGTCGTGGTCACGGTGTGGTGGGCCAAGCACGGGCGCGCGGGCACGGTGAGCGCCGCCGCCAATAACACCATCGCCGTCCTGCCCCTGCAGAACGTCGGCGCCGATCCCAAGCTCGACTTCCTGCGTTTCGCCCTGGCCGACGAGATCGACACTGTCCTCACCTACACGCGCTTTCTGGAGATCCGCCCCTCGGCGGCCACCAAGAAATACTCGGACGAGCCCAACATCGATCCGCAGAAGGCCGGCCGGGAGCTGCGCGTCGCCAACATCATGACCGGCCATTTCCTCAAGCAGGGCAACGATCTGGTGGTGACCTTGCAGGCGGTCGAGGTGAAAAGCAACAAGGTGCTGTGGCAGGGCAGCGTGTCCGCGCCCGCCGACAATCTCATCCAGCTCCAGGACAAGCTGTCCACGGAGCTGCGCCGCGGCCTGCTCCCGGTTCTGGGCGGCACTGCCTCGGTCACCACCACCGCGAGTGTGCCCAAGAATTCGGAGGCCTTTGACCTCTACCTGCGGGCCACCGCCGTGCCCCACGATGCCGAGCCCAACAAGGAAGCCATCACCATGCTGGAGCGCTCGGTCGGTCTCGACCCCAGCTACGCACCGGCCTGGGACACGCTGGGCCGCCGCTACTACTACGACGCCGCCTATTTCGGTGGCGGAGAAGCGGTCATGAAGCGCTCCGACTCCGCCTACGAGCGCGCCATCGCCCTTGACCCGAACCTGATCTCCGCCCGCGCCCACCTCACCGAGAACCGCGTGGAGAAAGGCGAACTGGCCAAGGCCTACCAGGATGGCGAAGAACTGGTCCGGCTCCGCCCGGAGAACGCCCACGCCCACTTCACCCTGGCCTACATGCTGCGCTACGCCGGGCTGCTGGGCGACTCAGCGCGCGAGTGCGATACCGCCGCCGCCCTCGACCCCGGCAACTTCGATTTCCGTTCCTGCGCCATCACATTCTTCGAGATGGGCCGGACCGACCGCGCCATGGAATTCCTGAGGATCGACGCGGGATCGGAGTGGGCGACCGACATCCTTCCCTCCGTCTTCCTGCGCGCCGGCAAGCTGGAAGCGGCCCGGCAGGCGCTAGGCAAGATGAGCGCCAACCCCACCTGGTACCGCTTCCTGCTCTCCGCCTGCCTCCAGCCGGGCTCCGTCTGGGAAGCCGACGAGGCGTTGCGCAACGCGCTTCCGGCGCTGCTCGCCGAGCGCGACCCCGAACTGCGCTACTACCACGCCAGCATCCTGTCGTATTGCAGCAAGACAGACGCCGCAGCGCAGCTGATGCGGAGCGCCATCGACAGCAACTACTGCGCCTACGAAGCGCTGGAACTCGATCCCTTGATGGCCAACCTGCGCGCCACCCCCGCCTACGCCGACCTGCGCCAGCGCGCCTCCGACTGCCAGGCCCGCGCGGTGGCCGGACGGCGCCGCTAGCTTTTACCGCAGAGAACCCAGAGGCCGCCGAGGAACTTCATTTTCCTCGGATGAACAGGGTTTCGTGGGGATAAGCAATCGTCTTCGCTTTTCACTCTGAGGGGCTTCAGCCGCGAAGGATGTCGGGTGACCGTGCAGCGGGAATGCCGTCTATCGGCGGTCGCAGGCGATCGATCCGGGAGTTTTCGGTGTGGGCTGGCCGAGTGCAGCTATACTCCGAAGTTCTTCTACCTCGGGGGGGGAGTGTTCATATGCTCCTTAACGCACTACTGGTAATCGCACTGCTTGTCCCTTCAGTTGCAGTTGCACAACACGAATGCGCTGAATTGCAGGAAGCGAAGAATGCAACCTATGGTTTTCTTCCCAGCAGGCTCAACAAAGCAGAGCAGGAGAGCAAGTCCAAGCAGATGGATGTCTTTTGGAATGCGGTTCGGAGCACTGGGACCAACGGCATCGCCTGCCTCCGTCGAATGATTGTCGACGAGAAGAAGGATGGATTCTTCCTGTTCGACGCATCATCGCTTCTGTACGGCATCGACAAGTCACCGGATTCCGTAGCAGCAATCGAGTCGGGTTTGGAGCGCGCCGACCTGAATCAAGTCGATCCGGGCGGCTATTTGTCTTTGCTGATCCAGATGTCCAAGACCGATGTCGATACGGGGCCGTTGGCTGAGCGATACCTGAGACATCCAAATGTATTGGCTGTCGTACCGCAGCACGCGATGACCATCGACCGCTCCATCGGCGCGGTCCTCCTCTACGGCAGCATGCGCGCAGATCTTCCCGACAAGTACCTAATTGCCGATCTGAACGACAAGGAACCCTACGTGCGTGCGACCGCTGCCCTGGTGCTGGCGATCAACATGACTGGTGAGAGTTTTAGGGCTTTGCAGTCTGTTCCCGTTGACTCCCTGCCTGCTGACATCGCAACCCAAGTGAGGGGTTTCCGCACTTACGAGAAGAAAGGCATCCCTCTGCCACCCTCCAAGTTCTCCCGCGAGCAGGTGCTCAGGATTCTCCACCGGATACCGCACACGAGAGAAGAGTACGAGGCAGTCGTGAACTCACCCGAATACAAGGCTTACCAAGAGGCCAAGTACGCTCGCCTCTCCACGAGCAAGAATGCTCCGACAGAAGAGAGCGTCAAGCAAATGATGCAAGACCGCGAGGAGGAGGAACCTTTCACCGACATTTCCGGCGCAAAGCGGTTCATTGAAAGTGCAATCCTGACCTTAGATGGATCCGACCTGCCCCTTCTACGGGAGTGCCGGCGCAAGTCTATTCATGGAATGTCGGATGAGGTGCTGTATGAGTACTTTGCATACACGGGCATCATTGGAGGCATCATCAACCGGCTCGATCTGTACAAGGAATACAGAATCCATCCTGCCGCAGAAGCGGCGCCTAGCAAATAGCGAAGTGCGGCGGCGGGGCGAAATGAACGAATAGGCGGGTGGCCCACATCTTCTTATGTTGTGAGAGTCTTGAGATTCTGGAGGAAAGCTGGGCCACCTGCCGCGGGCTGCGCTACATCGTGATCAGCGATACAGCGGCTCAGGACGTGCACGCACTGAGCGAGCTCTTCCGGCACACCGCGCTCTTCTGAGAAAAATTGGGCGGGCCGAAAGTCGGTCCGCCCGGCGTTAATAAGCCGACGAGAAAGAGCACTCCTGATGAGTGCAGATGACAGCTCTACTGTTCCTCCTCGCGCAGCTTGGCGATGACGCCGAAATCTTCCAAAGCAGTGACGTCGCCCTTGACTTCGCCCGTGCCCGCCAATTCGCGCAGGAGGCGACGCATGATCTTGCCGCTGCGGGTCTTGGGCAGAGCGTCGGTAAAGCGAATGTCGTCCGGCTTGGCCATGGCGCCGATCTCCTTGGCCACCCACTGGCGCAGCTCTTCTTTCATCTCCGGGCCGGGCCGGATGCCGGACTCGAGGGTGACGAATGCGGCGATGGCTTGGCCCTTCATCTCGTCGGGACGGCCGACCACGGCCGCCTCGGCGACCTTGGGGTGCGCCACCAGCGCGGATTCCACTTCCATGGTCGAAAGACGGTGGCCGCCGACGTTGATGACGTCGTCCACGCGTCCCATGATCCAGAAGTAGCCGTCCTTGTCCTTGCGCGCTCCGTCGGCGGTGAAGTAGGCACCGGGGATCTCCGACCAGTACTGCCGCTTGAAGCGCTGATCGTCGCCATAGATGGTGCGCAGCATGGCCGGCCACGGTTTCTTGATGATGAGGAACCCGCCGGAGCCCTCGGGCACGGGCTTGCCGTCGCGTGTGACCACGTCGGCGATGATGCCGGGGAAGGGCCGCGTGACGGAGCCGGGCTTGGTAGCGACCGCGCCGGGCACAGGCGCGATCATGATCATGCCGGCTTCGGTCTGCCACCAGGTGTCCACGATGGGGCAGCGGTTGCCGCCGATGTGCTCGCGGTACCACATCCAGGCCTCGGGGCTGATGGGTTCGCCCACCGAGCCCAGCAGGCGCAGGCTGCTCAGATCGTGCTTTCTGGGCCCCTCCGTGCCCCATTTCATGAAGGTCCGTATGGCCGTGGGGCCGGTATAGAGGATGCTGATCTTGTGCCGCTCGATGATGTCCCAGAAGCGGTCCGAGGCCGGGTGGTTGGGAGCGCCTTCGTACATGAAGGAGGTCGCGCCGTTCTGCAGCGGCCCGTACACGATGTAGCTGTGCCCGGTGACCCAGCCGATGTCGGCGGTGCACCAGTACGTGTCGTCGTCCCTGAGGTCGAAAACCCACTTGGCGGTGATGTAGGTGCCGACCGCGTATCCGGCCGTAGTGTGCACGATGCCCTTGGGCTTGCCCGTCGTTCCCGAGGTGTAAAGGATGTACAGCGGGTGCTCGGAATCGAGCGGGGTGGCCTCGCACTTGTCGCCGGCCTTCTCCATCAGCTCGTGCCACCAGTGGTCGCGGCCTGCCTGCATTGAGACGTCGCGGCCGCTGCGCTGGAGCACGACGACGTGCTTCACCGTCGGACAGCTGGGCAGTGCTTCGTCCACGGCGTCCTTGAGGCGGACTTCAGTGCCGCGGCGGAATCCGCCGTCCTGGGTGACCACGGCAACGGCCTTCTGGTCGGTGATGCGGTCCACCAGGGCGTTGGCGGAGAAGCCACCAAACACCACCGAGTGGGTGGCGCCGATGCGGGCGCAGGCCAGCATGGCGATGGGCAGCTCCGGCACCATCCCCATGTAAATGGCGACGCGGTCGCCAGCCTGGATGCCGAACGACTTCAGCACGTTGGCAAACTTCGAGACCTCGATGAGAAGCTGTTGGTAGGTGAGGGTGCGCTGGTCGCCCGGCTCGCCTTCCCAGACGATGGCGGCTTTGTTCCTGCGCCAGGTCTGGACGTGCCGGTCGAGGCAGTTATAGCTGAGGTTGAACTTGCCGCCAACGAACCACTGCGCAGTCGGGGCCTGCGACCAGTCCAGCACCTTGTCCCAGGGCTTGAACCAGTGCAATTCCTTGGCGATCCCGGCCCAGAACGCTTCGGGGTCCTTCTCCGCCGCGGCGCTGATCTTGTCGTACTCCTCCTTGCTCCGGATGTGCGCCTTTTCGGAGAACTCCCTGGGGGACTCGAAGAGACGATTCTCCTGGAGTACGGAATCGATGCTTGAAGTCGGTTGAGTGCCGGTTGCCATTAAACTTTTCGCGCCTTCCTCGATGACCTGCGCTTTCCTGGAATGGAGCCGATTGTCTGCAAACAAGTCCCGCCTGGCGGCATGACCACCGCCTTACACATGGCACTTCTGCGGGGCTGGGATTCGGCGTGGGGATTCATAACAACTTCGTGCGGCGGCCCAGGGACATAAGCTTTACGACTGTTCGACCCATGCAGACTGATGCCTAGCGTTCGTTTTCCGGCAGACGAAAGAGTGCCTTCCCGCCGCAGAGAGGGAGCGGCGGGAAGGCGTTGGGGTGCGCTTACGCTGTCTTGAGGGCAGCGCGCACGGTTGATTCCGGGGCCTCGGGCCGCTTGGCGAGCAGTTCGCAGATCAGAGCGACAACCGCCAAGGCAGCCGCGGTGTAAAACGCGGCTTGGTAGTTCTTGTACTTGTCGTAGAGCACTCCGCCGATGCGTCCGCCAAGGACTCCGGCCACGCCCCATGCGGTGAACAGCATGCCGTAGTTGATGCCGGCATTCTTCGTGCCCCAGAAGTCGGAAGCGGCAGAGCCGTTCACCGACAACTGCGTGCCGTAGCACCAGTAGACGACAAACACGGCCGCAAACAGCCCGGCCACGTTGCCGCCGATCAGGTAGAGCAGCGGCATCACGACCGCGGAGATGGCAATCATCAGGCGCAGCACGTTGATGCGGCCGATGGCGTCCGACATCCAGCCGGAGAGGATTCGACCGGCAGCGTTGCCTACGGCCCCGACGATGATTGCGCTACTGGCGTATGCCGTAATAGCGACAGGACTGAGCCCGGAGTTCTTCAGACTTTCTTTGAAGAAGGGAATCAGTTGGCTGATGACCATCAGGCCGGCAGCGGTGCCCAGCGCGTATGCCACCCACATGAAGTAGAACGTGGACGTGCGCAGGGTCTCGCTGGGAGTGAATTCATAGGTCGTGGCTGCGGACTTCGAGGCCGGAGCCGGTGCCCATCCAGCAGGCTTGTAGCCGGCCGGCGGGTTCTTCAGGAGGAACGCTCCGAAGACAGTCATGACGAAGAACACGGCGCCCAGAATCTGGAACGTCGTGCGCCAGCCCACGGCCGGGATCAGGTACGAGTTAGACAATGGGCCGAAGATGGCTGAACCGCCGCCGTATCCGGCGACCGCCAGGCCCACCGCCAGTCCGCGTCTGTCCGGGAACCACTTGGCCATGACCGGAATGGGCGTAGAGTAGCCGAAGCCGTTGCCCAGTCCTCCGATCACGCCGAAGCAGATGAACAGGTACGTCAGGCTGCTGGTGTAGGCGCAAAGGAAGAACCCGACGCTGACCAGGACGCCGCCAATGAGGGAGATCTTGAACGGCCCCAGCTTGTCCTGCAAGCGGCCGGCGATCACGAAGGTAATGGCGAAGACCACGACGGCGATGGTGAACACCATCGCGGTGTCGACGCGCTTCCATTTGAATTCCTTTTCCAGTGGAGCGATGAAAACGCTCCAGGCGTAGAGGGAGCCGAGAGCGAGGTTCATGGATAGACCGCCCACCACCCGCCACCAACGATTGATGTGCGACCCGCTCTGAGAAGGAGCTTGTGCCGTTGTTGCCATAGTATGACTCTCCTGTCGGTAGTTCGTTATCTGAGGCCTGCGTCAGTTCCCATCCAGACTCAGGGGCCGCAGGTTCGGGATTGGCCCAGTGCCGTTACTCTTCACACCACTCCCTGGGATGACGGGTGGTTGGCCAGTCACGCCAGATCCTTCATCGCGCAGCCGATCCCATCGGATCCTGCTGCGGGCTCACCGCGAGTCTCCCGCCGACCCGCCCGCGCCGTGCCCCGAGGCCCAGCATAGGACGGACAGCAAGTACCCGGCGATTATTCGGCGCATTCTTCACTTGAGAGGTCCGCCGTGCAGTGACAGCGGTCACACAGCCGCGTGACGCATGCACGCTCCTGTGTTCGGGTTCCCGTTTGGGAACGCACCGCCGGCGGTGCACTGGGAGGCGCCAGCGGGGGTATCATGTTCCTCCCACGGAGGAACCATGCCCGAGACGATGAAACCCGTCGCCGAAATGCCGCTGCAGGACGCCGCGCAGGCGCCGATCCTGCCCATACTCATTGGTGGAGGCTGGCGCCCCTCCACTGCCCCCGACGCCCAGCCTGTTTTCGAGCCCGCGCGCGGCACCGTCCTGTGCCGGGTCCCGTTTTGCTCCGCGGGCGAGGTGGACGCGGCGGTGGCCAGCGCCGAGCGCGCCTTCCCGCAATGGAAAGCCACCCCAGTCACCGACCGGGTGCAATTCCTGTTCCGCTACAAGCAGCTCCTGGAGCAGCATTTCGACGAGCTGGGCCGCATGGTGAGCCGGGAGAACGGCAAGATCCTGGAAGAGGCGCGGGGCGAGGTGCGGCGCGGCATCGAGGTGGTGGACTTCGCCTGCGGCATGCCCACGCTGATGATGGGCGAAGGGCTGGAGTCGATCGCCCGCGAAGTGGACAGCTACACGGTGCGCGTGCCGCTGGGCGTGGTGGCGGGCATCTGCCCCTTCAATTTCCCGGCGATGATCCCGCTGTGGATGTTCCCCATCGCCATCGCCGCCGGCAACACATTTGTGCTGAAACCGTCGGAGCGAACCCCGATGACGGCCGTGCGGCTGGGAGAATTGCTGCAGGAGGCGGGGCTGCCCGCGGGTGTCTTCAATCTGGTACACGGCGCTCGCGAGACCTCGGACGCGCTGATCGCGCATCCCGCGGTGCGAGCCATCTCCTTCGTGGGCTCGGAGCCGGTGGCGCGCCACATTTATCAGGCGGCGGGACAGCACGGCAAGCGGGTGCAGGCGATGGCAGGGGCGAAGAACCACCTGATCGTCATGCCCGACGCCGACCTGCCCTCGAGCCTGAAGGCGATCATCAATTCGGCCTTTGGCGGGGCGGGGCAGCGGTGCCTGGCAGGCAGCGTGGCGGTGGCCGTCGGGGACATCGGCGACCGCCTGGTCCAGGAGCTCACGCAGGCAGCCGGCGCGATGCGCGTCGGCGACCCGCTGCTGGCAGACTCGGCGATGGGCCCGGTCATCCGCACCGACACCTGCAAACGCGTCCTCAGCTACATCGACAAGGGATTGAGCGACGGCGCCAAGCTGGTGCTGGACGGTCGCAAGGCGAGCGCCGTGCCGGGAGGGTTCTTCATCGGCCCGACCATCTTCGATCACGTGCGGCCGGAGTCCGCCATCGCGCAGGAGGAGATCTTCGGGCCGCTGCTGGCGGTGGTGCGCGTCAAGACCCTGGACGAAGCGCTGAAGGTGGTGAACCGCTCGAAGTTCGGCAATGCGTCCAGCATCTTCACGCGCAGCGGCGCGGCCGCACGGCAGTTCCGCACCCAGGTGGAAGCAGGCATGGTAGGCGTGAACGTCGGTGTGGCCGCGCCCATGGCGTTCTTCCCCTTCGCCGGATGGAAGGCGTCGTTCTTCGGAGACCTGCACGCCACCGGCAAGGACGCGGTGAAGTTCTATACGGAGACGCGCGTCGTCATCGAGCGCTGGCCAAGCTGAGCCGAGAGTAGCGGTAGAGACGCCATTACGGGCGTCTCTACTTCCGCAGATTTTATTTCACAGCGCCGACGGTGAAGCCGGCGATGAAGCGGTCTAGGAACAGGTTGTAGAGCAGCGCGATGGGCACGCTGGCGATCAGGCAGCCCGCCATCAGCGACCCCCAGAAATACACATCGCCGCGGATCAGGAACGTGGGCACGCCCACGCCCAGCATCTGATGCGCCTCGGTCGAAATGAAGGTCAGCGCGTACACGAACTCCTGCGTCACCAGCGTGAAGGTGAAGATCACCACCGTCAGGATTCCCGACAGTGAGATGGGGATCACCAGCTTGTAGAAGGCCTGGAAGCGGCTCAGCCCATCCACCATGGCCGCGTCTTCGAGCTCTTTGGGGATGGACTTGAAGAAGCCCATCAGCAGCCAGATGGAGAAGGGCACGGTGAAACTGGGATAGACCACGACCACCGACCAGATGGTGTCCTGCAATCCGAGGATGGCGACCACGCGCGACAGCGGGATGAACAACAGCGTGGGCGGTACCAGGTAGGTGAGGAAGATGGCGATGCCCAGGCGCTGTCCCCAGCGGCCGGTGAGCCGCGCCAGCGAGTACGCCGCCGGCAAGGCCAGCACCAGCGTGATGGCCACCACGATCACCCCTACCAGGGCCGTGTTGCCCAGCCAGCGCGCGAACTGGGTCTCGAAGAACAGCAGGCGCAGGTTCTCGAGCGTGGGCTTGGCATTGAAGATGAACGGGTTATTGTCGAGGTTATAGAGGTCGCTGGATTGCTTGAAGGTGGTGATCAGCATCCAGTAGAAGGGAAACGCCAATAGGACGGTGAACACCACCACTACGACCCAGTGGACGATCCTGTTGAACACGGAACGCGCCGCGCCCCGGACCATCACACCACCTCCGCGCGATGCGCCATGCGCAGCATGCCCCAGGCCACCAGCACCAGCAGCGGGACCAGGAACAAGGAGATCGCCGCCCCGGCGGCCAAGTCACCGCCCAGAATGCCGGTGAAAAACGCCAGCGACGGCAAGACCTGCGTCGAATCAAAGGGCCCGCCTGCGGTCAGGATGTAGACCACGGTCATGTCCGTAAAGGTGAAGATGATGCCGAACAGGACGGCCACGTTCACGATCGGCAGCATCATGGGCAGGGTGATGTGGAAGAGGGTGCGCCAAAAGCCCGCGCCGTCCACCGCAGCGGCCTCGGGGATGTCTTTGGGGATGGCGGTGAGGCCGGCGAGCAGGATGACGGTGGAGAAGGGAAGCAGCCGCCAGGTGTGCACCAGGATCACCGACGCCATGGCGAGCACAGGCTCGCCCAGCCACATGGGCGCGGCGTACGGTTTGTAGATGTGCATCGCGACCAGCACCCAGTTGATCACGCTGTAAAGCGAATCCAGGATCCACTTCCAGCCGATGGCGCCCAGCGAGATCGGCGCCACCCAGGGAAGCAGCACCAGGAAACGCACGAACCCGCGCCCGCGGAACTTCTCCTTGAGCACCAGCGACAGGATGGTGGAACCGACGATGACGAGGACCTGGGAGACGATGGTGAAGATGAACGAATTCCCCAGCGCTTTACGGAAGCTGGGACTCTGCAGGATATGCCGGTAGTTGTCGAACCCCACGAAATGGTATCCGACGCTGCCCACCCTCACGTCGCCGAAGGCGTACAGGAACGCCATCACGAAGGGTACGCCGATGAGCGCCACGATATAGAGGACCGCCGGGGCGAACATGGCGATCCCAAGCCGATAGGCGCGCGCCGCCGGCGTGCGAAAAGACTTCCGTCCGCGCTTCTGCGCAGGCGGCGGGATGTCCCCCACCTCCTGGGCCAGGCGTTGCGCCGGCCTGGTGGCGGGATCGGCAGGATTCACTGCCATGCAAAGGCCCTCGCCTCCGTCCGCTTCTCCGTCTGCCGATCGAAGAAACGCAGGTCCCTCTCGCCCACGCCGAAGTCATAGGTCTCGCCGATGCGGAAGGAAGCGGCCGACGGCAGGCGCGAGGTGATCTCCTTGTCTTTGAAGCGGCCTTCGGCCACCGTGGCATACAGGATCCACTCCGAGCCCAGGTATTCCACGTTCTTCACGCGCAAGCTGAACTTGACCCCCGAACTGGGCGCCAGCTCGATGGGGACGATGTGCTCCGGGCGGAAACCGACGATCACCGCGCCGTCCTCCATCAGGTTCATGGGAGGGGATCCGAGGAAGGTCGCCACAAAGGTGTCGGCAGGATTGTCGTAGACTTCGGTGGGAGTGCCGATCTGGCGCACCACTCCCTGGTGCAGCACCATGACACGGTCGCCCATGGCCATGGCCTCGACCTGGTCGTGGGTGACGTAGATGGTGGTAGTGCCGATGCGGCGATGGAACAGCTCCAGCTCTTCCCGCGCCGAGGCGCGAAGCTTGGCGTCCAGGTTGGAGAGAGGCTCGTCGAGCAGGAAGACGGAAGGCTCGCGCACGATGGCGCGGGCCAGGGCCACGCGCTGGCGCTCGCCCCCGGAAAGCTCGCGCGGCTTGCGTTCCAGCAAGCGGGTGATGCCGAGCAGTCCCGCGGCCCACTCCACCTTCTGGCGGTGCTGTTCCTTGGGGACCTTCTGCGCCTTCAGCGGGAAGGCGATGTTCTTGTACACGGAGAGGTGCGGGTACAGGGCGTAGCTCTGGAACACCATCGCGATGCGGCGCTCGCGTGGGGTCATGTGGGTCACCACCTGGCCGCCGATCACGATCTCACCGGCGGTGGGCGTCTCCAGGCCGGCGATCATGCGGAGCAACGTGGTTTTGCCAGAGCCGGAGGGTCCCAGGAAGACGAGGAACTCGCCTTCGCGAGTCACCAGGTTTACGTTATTGACTGCCCCGAGCTCTCCTTCTTTGAATACCTTGGTCAGACCGCGGGTTTCGACAACTGCCATCCTTGCCTCGGATACGGTGGGTGTTCCAGCAACAAACGCCTGAGTGTAACACGACGCACTGCGCCCAGTGCCGCTTGTCACATGGGGTGCGCGGGCTGCCTCCCGAATCGGTCAGGGGCAACGAGAAAGCCCTTCCGGCGCTGCCGGAAGGGCTGAAAGGGGAACAGCGCCGGACTATTTCCAGCGCTCCCAGATACGCTTGTACTCCGTCTCCAAGGCCTTGGCGCCTTCTTCCGGAGTCTCGTCGCCGCGCGCGACCTTGGCGAAGTGGGTCGGGATGACCCAGGTCGTGAAGGCCTCGTCGATGGCGGCGCTAGCGTAGCCCGGATAGCCGACGTTGGTGGCCCAGTCGAGCACGTCGCCCAGCACTTTGTACTTGTCGGGCGGCTCGGCAGCCGGATCGTTCACGATGGTCTTCTGTAGATCGGGAACGGTCTTGGGGAAGCAGGGGAAGTTGTACCACTTGCTGGCGTTGAACGCGTCCTTGAAGGAATCGATGTAATCGATCAGGAACTGCTGGGCGCCGTCCTTGTTCTCGGCGAATTCCCAGATGACGTAGCAGTCCATGACGTGTTCGGCGGCCAGGCGCTTGGCCGGCCCCTTGAGCGCCTTGGAGATCATGATGTGCTTGGAGATCTCCTGGTGCTCGCGCTCCGCCTGCCGGGTGATGGAGATGGCGTTCATCACGAACGAGGTCTTGCCCGCCAGCATGGCGCGGTTGTTGTTGGAAGGATCCCAGGTGAAGACCTCCGGAGTCTCCGATTCCTGGAAGAGGGCCTTCATGAACTTCAAGGCCTCGATAGTCTCCTTGGAGTTGATGGCTACGTTGCCTTGCTCGTCCTGCTCTTTGCCGCCGAAAGACCAGAGAATGGCGCGCATGGCCATGCTGGTGTCGAGCTCCTGGGACAGGCCGATGCCGCAGGGATGTCCGTTCTTGTCGCGGATCTTCTTGGCGCCGGCGCGCAGGTCGTCGTAGGTGTCGGGGCCATTGGGATAGCCCGCTTCCGCCCACCACTCCTTGTAGTAGTTGCCCGGATCGGGCACATAGGAGTCGGAGAAGGCGAAGTACTTCTTGGTCTTGGGGTTGTAGGTGGATTTCTCCGCCAGGGAGATCTTCTTGCCGTGCTGCTTCTCCACCTCTTTGTACACGTTGGACATGTCAATGACCTGCTGCTCGAAGGCGGCGGGCGGCGACAGGAACATGAACAGGTCATGGCCCTTCTTGGCCGAAACCTCGGCGGTGGCGCGGGTCTTCAGCTCGTTGAGGTTGATGTGGTCCACGACGACGTTGGTGTTGTGCTTCTGTCCCCACGCCTTCGTGAACTCGTTATCGAACCACTTGTCGTAATCGGGGACGAAGTGGCTCCACTGGCCGATCTTGAGGGTCTTCTGCTGAGCCTGCGCTCGTTCGGGAAAAAGGAATGCAGGTCCGACCCCGGCTACCAGAGCGCCGGTACCCACTGTTTTCACGAAGTCCCGTCGTGTCCAGCGGCCGGTCTTCTTTTTTGCCATGGGAAATCCCTCCTTTGGGAGTTCGAGCGGGAATGGTAAAGAGCCTCCCCCCTGATTAGGCGGCCACATCATACGCCGCCAGGGAAAAAGTGCAACCCGGATGCAGCAGAACGGGGCGGCACGAGGCCGCCCCGGTTGGTTTGTGGAGTTGTGTCAGAAGGTGAAGATGGTCGCGAACTCCGAGTGGAGATCGTGCACGACGTGGTGGTTTACGCCTTCGAACAAGGTCTTACCGAGGTCGATCGTCTGGTAATGGCCCAGCTCGTAGCCGAAGGTCACGTACTGGTTGAGTTTGTACTGCAGGTTGGCGAACCCCCAGCTGGACTGCTTCTGAGCCGTTCCGCTCCCCCTGCGAGCGTCCTTGGCATTGACCGAATCCAAACCGTAGTGGAGATTGAGCGTCCACCCGGCATTGCGTCCCGTCGGATCCGCCTGGAAGATGCGGGAGAGCGGGAAGCCCAGTTCGACGAAGCCACCCTGGGAGCGGACTGCGCCCTGGGGAACGGCCATGACGGCTGGGATTGCGGTGGGTAAGGATCCGGCGGGCGGCGCAATCGCTGCGAACGCAATCGTCGATGCGCCGTCGATCGAGAAGCCGCAGTTATACGAAGGAGCTGGAGAACCAGCCGGGGTGGTCGGGCAACCTATCGTGTTGGCTGTGCCCGCCGCTCCCGTCCCAGTTATTCCGGGGGTGGTGAAGTTGTTGAATTCCTTCAGGAGCTGTCCGGCGAAGAAGAAGCGCAGGTCGGTGCCCCTGTAGTAATTGGTGACAAAGGTCACGTAACGTGTCGGGAGCTGGAAGCCGGCAGTCCAGCCGTTCCGGCTGGTGTCCACCGTGGCACCGGTCGGGAACGCATCCTTGAAGAGGTTTGTGTTCACGGCGGGAGCCGCTGTGCCCTTGCTGCAGAGTGGTGTCGTGGTGCCGGCAAACACCGTGCCTACCGGAGCAGTGCAGGACGGGATGTTAGCCAATGGGAGGATCACCGTGCGAGCCCCCTGCATGGCGCTGATAATGATCTGCGCCGGAGCGACGCCCTTGGCGTGATCGAGCTGGAACTGGAAGACCAGGCGTCCCTCGACCTCCGGACGGGCCGAATCGGCGCCCTGGCGCTCGGCGTACGCGAGTTGATCGCCCAGGTTCCCCGGCCCGGTGCTGACGGATACGACGGTCGCGGGACAAGGGACCGCAGCACAGGCCGGAACCGTCACGGTCTGCGTGTTGATGAACGGGGGCGTGTCGCCAAAGCCCGGGTGCACGATGGCGAACTCAGGTCCGATCTTGATGGAGGTTCCGGCGAACGAATGCAGGAAGCCGACGCGCACCTGCATATCGCGCGTGTACATCGAACCGAAGCCGACGCCCAGGAGCGTCGTCTCCAGCGAGTTGGGAAGGATGGAAGAACCGAACGGAGTCCAATCCTGGCCGAAGAGGACGAAGCCGGACGTCTGGTCACTGAACATGTGATCAATCCGCGCCCACGCCGAGCGCAGGTTGAGTTGGTTGGAACGGATCGCGCTGATGTTGCGGTTAAAGGCGCGGGTGAAGTTGCCTTCCCAGTCGGCCTCCACCCTGGCAGTGATGGAAGTGCCTTCCCGGATGTCCGGCCACTCGAAGTTGGCGCCGATACGGCTGGCGCGCGCCTTCAGGTGGAACTCCTTTGAACCGTCGGGTCCGGTGTCGCCGGAGAAACCGGGCAGGGGCGCATCGTTGCCGGTTGGCAAGTAGGTGTCGTACTGGACGCTGGACTTAAAGAACCCGTAAATCTTCATCTTGGCGCCCGAGCCGAGCTTGATGTCCGGGATCAGGCCGCCAACCTTCGCGGGCTCGAGTTGCAGCACGCGGACCGGGGCGACGGCGGGGATCACCGGCGGAGCCTTGGGCGCGGAAGGCGCCTTAGCCTGCGCCGAGTCGCGAGTGACGAGCGACGCCGATTGCAGCGTGGCTTCCCCGGATTCGTACGCGGGCACGGCCGTGCTCACGGCCTCAAAGTCGGCCGAGGTGATGAGTCCCTTATCGCGCAGGATCTGCGCCAGCTTGACGCGTTGATCGGCCGGGGCGACGGTGCCGATCGTGTCGGCCTCGGCCTGGGTGAGGATTCCTTTGGACTGAAGCACCCGGATCAGCGGATCCGACGGTTGATTGTCTGCAGCGAAGGCCGGGGCGATGATTACGGCCAGACAGAGAACACCCACAACCCAGAGGAGAGGACGGACGGGCATGGTCACCTCGCACACGGAGGTCTTGAGAGACACAACCTCCAATGATTGGTGCGGCGCATTATTCACATGTGCAAACCCCTGTCTGTGACGGATGTCACAGGGGGCTGTAAGAGCCGTCACTAAGAGCTGCGCCGCGCGCCCTCCCCGGCCCCTGCGCAGGCGCATGGATGGCGGCCCAGAGAGCGTTCTTCTATTTTTTCCTCGGGGCACGATGTACCCGGCCTTTTTGCGAGCGGCGGGGTTCCGATCTGGAACCCGGCGGCCGGGGGTGAGTCTCTAGCAGGCTGCTCGTCTCTGTGCTGTTCGTACCAAGTTGTCCCGCAGGGACAGCCTACACAGGTGAGCCTCGGCATCCGTAGGCCGGTAGGCCTAAGCCCGATCAGGTCGGCTGACACCGTATGAATCCAAGACATCGCGCAGGGTCACAATGCCTTCTAGTTTGTGCACATCCGCACGGCTCACTACTGGCAAGATGTCGATCTGGTTTGTTCCCATGCGCTCAAGTGCCAAATCAAGCCCTTGATCGGGGTGGACGTGCGGAAAAGCACCCGCACCCACCAGCTCACCCAGCTGCTTGGCAGCACCTTCCACTACCTTTCGTTCGAGCGTCGGGAGGTTGATAACGCCAACTACACCTCGTCGATCAGTCACCAGCCACGTTCGGAATTCACTCGGGCGAACCCGTTCCAAAGCCTCCCGAGCCGTGATCTCGGCTGGCAGGAACTCGGTCGCAGTGTGCATGACTCGGACTACCTGACGCTGACCATGTCGTTGGCGTGTTCCCGCCCCAGGCAGGTGTATGCCATCCTGTACTGCCAGGGCTTCGTAGATGGGCTGCCGCTGCAACCGTGAAGAAATGAAAAGGCTCACCAGATTCGAAATCATCAGTGGGACGATAACCTCATAGTCCTGCGTCATCTCGAAGATCATCAGCACTGAGGTCATAGGAGCGCGCACGATACCAGCGAAGACCGCGCCCATCCCGACTAGCGCGTAGGCACCCGGGGTCGCGGTGTAGACGGGTAACAAACGATGTGCCAAGGTCCCCAGAGAACCTCCCAACATGGCGCCGATGAACAGGGCGGGGCCGAAGATGCCGCCCGCATTGCCGGAAGCGTAACTCGTAGTCACCGTTATGAGTTTGAGAACCACCAGCAGAGCCATCAGTTTTAGCGCCATTGTTCCATTCAAGGCGTAGCCGACATATCCATAACCCACGCCCAAGACCTGGGGCACAAACCATCCCAACAAACCGACTAACAAGCCGCCTGCCAAAGGTTGAAACCAGAGTGTATTTTGCGGGAAGCGGAGAAAACGTTCCCGCATGCCTAGCAGAAGTTTCGTGAAGGCCACCGAAACCAGGCCTCCGGCTACCCCGAGCACAGCATAAACGGCAAATTCCGCGGGATGGACCAGTTGGTATTGCGGAACTTTGAATAGAGGGCTGTTGCCGAGCAGGAGGCGGAGCACCCCCCAAGAAGTAGCCGAGGCCAGCACTACCGAGCCAAGCACCGGCGCATGAAGGTCTCCCACTATCTCTTCGAGCGCAAACAATACTGCCGCCAAAGGCGTATTAAACGCGGCCGCAATGGCTGCTGCTGCACCGACCGGCAGAAGCGCCTTTACTTTTTCGGGACGCAGTCCCAAGAGACGTCCGAGCACTGAAGCAATACCCGCACCAACTTGAACGGAAGGTCCTTCGCGTCCGAGGGGGATTCCGCTAGCCAGTGTTGCGGACGTACAAAAGAACTTTCCCAGCACGGTGCGCAGCGTGATGCGTCCTTCGCGTGCATACAAAGCAGCCTTGGTCTGCGGCACTCCGCTGCCTCGGGCGTCGGGAAAATAGCGGAACAAGAGGTAGCCGATACTCAGGGAGCCCACGATCGGGAACAGCAGACGTCGCCACGGAGCACCGCCCGCCGGATACAGCCGTATCCCCATTCGTTCCGTCAGCAAGATGAAAGCGACGACCGCCAAGCCTGTCAGGGCGCCTATAACCAGCGCTAGGACCAGAAATACCTGATCCTCACGTTGTTGCAGCTTGTCCAAGCGATGCAACAGCGGGGTTTTCCACCAAGGCCCGCTCGTCCTCTGGCCACTTTCGGTCATCTTTCAGGAATGTCCCCCCCAAGAGCATATCTCATTAGGATTTGCCTTTGGGCGGCGGAGGTGGGATGCCGACGGCATCAGGTGCGCCGCTGCGCAAGGAGTCAGCCGATGGGAATCCAAGCGGTTTCGTCACCAGGAGGACGGCAAGTCCCGTTTGCTCCAACGTTTCGAACCGAGTTTTTCCGCAAGCTGCTAGAGTCCCAGGTACGCCTTGCGCACTTCGTCCATGCGGGCGACCTGGTCGGATTCCCCCTGGATGGTCACCCGCCCTTCGGCGAACACGTACGTGTAATCGCTGATGGCCAGCGCCAGGTGCACGTTCTGTTCGACCAGGACGATGGTCAGGCCCTGCTTGCGGAGACTTCCGAGTGTGAGGAAGAGCTGCTGCGCCAGCACCGGCGCCAGGCCGAGCGACAGTTCGTCGATCATCAGGACGGCGGGCTCCTGCATCAGCCCGCGGCCCAGGGCGAGCATCTGCTGCTCGCCGCCGGACAGCGTCGAAGATTTCTGCTTGCGCCGTTCCTTCAGGCGGGGGAAGAGTTCGTAGACACGAGCCAGGTTGTCCTTCTGCTGCTTGCGGGCGCGATGCGAGTAGGCGCCCATCTCCAGGTTCTCCTCCACCGACATCTCGGGGAACAACTGGCGGCCTTCGGGCACCAGGACCAAGCCGCGATTGGCCTTGGCATGCGGGGAGAGCCGGGTCACGTCCTCCCCGTGCAGGCGGACACGGCCCTTCCACGGGCGCATAGTGCCCATGATGGTGCGCAGGGTCGTGGTCTTGCCGGCGCCATTGGCGCCGATGATGGTGGTCAGCTTGCCCGGGGGCGCCTGCAGCGAGATGCCCCAGATCACCTGCACTTCGCCGTAGCCCGATTCGACATTCTCCAGCACCAGGGCCATGTCGCTCATTGGATTTCCCGCAACTTGTCGACAATGTCGGGGAAGCCGAGGTAGGCCTCCACCACATCGGCGTTGTTCACCACTTCCTCGGGCTTGCCTTCGGCCAACTTGCGGCCCAGGTTCAGCACCACGATGCGATCGGAAAGGTTCATGATCGCCTGCATCAGATGCTCGATCATGAATACCGAAACGCCGCGGTCGCGGATGCTGCGCACCAAGTCGATCATCTGCGCGATCTCCGTGGGATTGAGGCCGGCCAGCACCTCGTCGAGCAGGAGCAGCTTGGGGCGGGCGGCGAGCGCCCGCGCGACCTCCAACCGCTTCTTGCTGGCGATATTGAGCGAGCGCGCGGGCGAATGGGCGCGGTCCGCCATCCCCACTAGTTTCAGCACGTCCATGGCGGCGTCGCGTGCCGGACGCAGATGCAGGTACTCGCGCCCGAAGCAGGCGCCCACGGTCACGTTGTCCAGCACGCTCATGTCGTTCAAGGGTTTGACGACCTGGTGGGTGCGCGCCAGCCCGCGGTGGACCACCTGGTCGGGCGAGCGGCCGGTGATGTCTTCGCCCGCGAAGGTGATGCTTCCTTGGTCGGCCTTGTACACGCCGTTCACGACGTTGAACAGGGTTGTCTTGCCGGCGCCGTTGGGACCGATCAGGCCCAGGATCTCGCCCTCGCCGAGGCTAAAGCTCACGTCCGAGACGGCAAGCAGGCCGCCGAACCGCTTGCTGACGCCGCGCACTTCCAGCAGGGCGCTCATTCGATCACCTCTTTCGAGCGCGGCACCAGGCGATAGAGCCAGCCGATCAGGCCGCCGGGCGCGAACAGCACCACCACCAGCAGCATTCCGCCGGCGATCACCAGGTGGAAGTTCGACAGCTTGGGAGAGGTCAGCAGGTAGGAGCGGAGCCGCTCGTAGAGGCTCGCGCCCAGGGCCGCTCCGACCACGGTCCCCTGGCCGCCGAGCATCAGCATCACGATGCCCTCGAGCGAGAGCATGAACTCAAACGCGATCGAGGGATCGATCATGCCGTTCTTGAAGAACATAAGCGCTCCGGCCACCGCGGGCAGGAAGGCGGAGACGCTGAAGATGATCGCCTTGTACACGGTCGCGTTGACGCCCAGCACCACGGCGGCATCCTCGTCCTCGCGGATGGCGAACAGGCCAAGCCCAAATTTCGAGATCTTGATGCCCAGGCTCAGGATCATCGACAGGGCCATGATGGCGATCATCAGAAAATACGTGAGCCAGAGCGCACGCACCGCCCCGCCCAGTGGTGCGTAGGACTCGAACGAGACGTACAGGCCGGTGGACCTTCCCCAGGGATCGAAGTTGGAGACGAACGCCTGCACGGCGACCAGCACCCCGATGGTGGCGAGCGCGAAGTAGGCGCCGCGCAAGCGCAGGATGGCGAACCCCAGCAGCAGCGCGAACGCACTGACGGCCAGCCCCGCGACCAGCGCGGCCACCACCAGGTTCCAGCTCCGCACTGTCGCCAGGTACAGCCCCACGTAGCCTCCCAGCCCGTAGAAGACGATGTTCCCGAAGTTCACGTATCCGGTGTAGCCGATCATCAAGTTCAGGTTGCTGGCCAGGATGATGGCCACCGCGACCAGGATGAGGTCTTCGCGCAGGGAGAGGTTGTTGTTGCGCAGGGGAAGGTACACAAAGGCGGCTGCCGTGATCAGGATCAACCAGAACAAGGGACGCCGGAATATCACGCTGTTGCCCTTCCAAAGATCCCGCGTGGGAAGACGATCAGGACGGCCACAAACAAGCCGAACTCGATCAGCGGGATCCAGCTGACGGCGATGAAGGGCGTCACCGCCCCCTCCAGCAGCCCCAGCAGGATGCCGGCGACCAGCGCGCCGAACGGCTTTCCCAGTCCAGCCAGGACGGTGACCACGAAGCTTTTCAGCTCGTACGCGCCGCCGGAAAGTATGGTGAAGGGAAACAGCGTCGAGACCAACGCACCCGATACCATCGCCAGTGCGATTCCGATCCCAAACGCGATCGTCAGCACGGCAGTGGAGGAGATGCCCATCAATTCCGCGGCTTCGCGGTTATCGGCGACGGCGCGGATGGCTTTGCCCGGCCGCGTACGGTACAGGAACAGCTCCAGCGCCAGCGCGATCACCACCGCCGAGATCGCCGCCGCGATGTGGTTGCCGGTGAAGGTATACGCGCCGATCGCGATCCCCGGCAGGCTGAAGTTCACGTTGTACGGGCTGGTGCTCCAGATCGCGGTGCCGATGCCGATCACCATCATGTTCACGGCGAAGGTGGAGAGCAGGCTCATGAGCCCGGCGCGGCCGATCACCCAGTGGACCGCGATCCAGTACACCACGATGCCCACGAGGAATCCGCCCGCGAGCACGGGCAGGAGCAGGAAGTAAGCGTTGGTCGTGATCGCCGTGAACAGCATGTACATGCCGAACATGCCCAGCGCGATCATGGCGCCATGCGTGAGATTGATGACATCCATCACGCCCCAGATCAGGCTCAGGCCCATAGCCGCCAGGCCGTACACCGAACCCACGAGCAGGCCATCAATCATGGAGGCCAGAATGCCGGACATAGTTCGCCCTTTGCGTTCTCGGGATGTTAAGGCTGAGCGGCTGTGGCCCACTCAGCCGATCGCATGCCGCCCGATCAGTGGATCGGGTACTTGAGGTCGGAGCTCTTGCTGGCCGCCGGCCACACCACCTGCTTGACCGGCTTGCCCGACTTGTCCTTCTGCCACTGTGCCAGGGCCATGGTGTGCCCGAGCTGTAAACCGTGGTCGGCGGCGGCGGCGGAGAATTTCGTCCGGCCGTAGAAGGTCGTCACGTCGGTCGAGTTCAGCACGCCGGCGACCTTGCCGGAATCGATGCTGCCCGCCTGTTCGATGGCGTGTTGCAGCACCAGGCCCGCCGCGTATCCGCCGGCCGATTCGTAGCTGGCCTCGGCCTTGTACTTGGCCTCGTAATCCTTCACGAACTGCGCCACCGTCGGACCGAACTGCGGTTTCGTCACGACTTGGGATTCCCACTGCGAAGGCACAGTCACGCCGATGCCGGCATCGCCCAATTCCACCCACTGCGGGCTGTCCGGCGCCACCAGCAACGTGATCATCTTCAGGTTTGCCTTGCGGGCATACAGTTGCCGCGCCAGCGTCGACCCGTCGGCATAGTGCCCCCCGCCCATCAGCACGGTGGCTTGGGATGAGATCACCTTGTCCAGGATGGCGCTGAAGTCGGTGGTGGCGGGAGCGTAGGCTTCACTGAAGACCACATTCAGCCCGATCTGCTGCGCGTACGCCTTCGCCGGGTTCACCACCGCAACCGAGAAAGCGGCGTCCTCATAAACGAACGCGACCGTTGCCTTGGGATCCTTGACTTTCAATGCGTCCAGTGCGCCCTTGAGGTACTCGCCGCCCGGGGCGAACATCTGGAACAGGAATTTGTTGCCCAGCTTGTAAGTCTTTTCGTCCGCGGCGCCGGTGGTGAGCATGACCTTGCCGTTCTGCTCGGTCACGATCGAGGCGTTCGTGGTCAGACCCGAGGAATATGGGCTGAACAGGAAGTCAGCCTTGTCTTCCAGGATCATGCGCGTGTACAGCTGCTGCACGCGCTTGGAGTTGGATTCGTCGTCGTAACTGACGAACTGGACCTTGTAGCTTTTCCCGCCCGCCTTGATACCGCCGGCGGCGTTCACCTGGTCGCGCCACAGCTCGAATCCGCGGGATTGCTCCAGCGAATCGACGTTGAGGGCGCCGGTCTTGGAGACCGTGAATCCGATCGTGATGGTCTGCTGGGCGAAACCGGAGGTGACGAGGAAGGCAAGAAGGACAAAGGCGATGAGAGTCAATCGTTTCATGGGGAATCTCCGCGTAAAAAGTCGGGCGAATTGTAGTTCCAGAGGGTCACGGGAACAAGTGACGTAAATCACAAAATGCGACTAAAAATGCCGGGGCCGGCGCCTCTCTGACCCGCCTTATGCGCCGGTCTGCAATACGACGACCAGGCGCCGCGGCCCGTGCGCGCCCAGCACCAGGATCTTCTCGATGTCGGCGGTACGGCTGGAGCCTGTGATCAGGCCGACGAACGAGTTCCGGGAATCGATGCCGCGCTCGCGCACATGGGCCAGCGCCGTCTCCAGGTCGGGCACGAGCTGCTCCAGCCGGGCGACGACGATGTGGCAGGGCGCGACGATCGATGCGCCGCGTCCGCCGCAGGAGGCGGAAACCAGGATGGAGCCGGTGAGCGCCACCAGCAGCTCCGCATTCGTGATGGTCGCCTCGGAGGACTCCCGCGGCGCTCCTTCGCTCGACCAGCGCAGTTGGCGCGGGATCATAAACGACTTGGTCAGGCTGCGCAGCGCGGGCGTGTCCTGCACAAAGGCCTCGCCCGCAGGCAACGAATCGAGGATGCTCTCGACCGCGGCGGCGCTGGCGACCTCATCGGTCGCCAGGATCAGCTCCGTTTTATTGGCTTCGCACTCCCGCTCGAATCGCTCCAGCGGATCGGTCACCGGCGCGAAGAACGGCCTCCGCGGGGATGAACGGGGCGGAGGCGCGGGCGTTCCCACCGCGCTGCGCACGCGCGTGAGAATGCGTTCGCGGCTTGGATTGTCAGCCGACGCCATTGCTTTTCCTCCACAGCGAGCGAAACGACGCCGGCGGGATGGGCATGGGCGCGCGGCGCTTGGTCCAGGGGCGCAGCGGATCGAGCACGGAGCCGCTCAGCCCCAGGCCATGAATGATGCGCAAGGCGGTCCGGGCCAGGCCGCCCAGCACGCGGAACCTGCTTGCGTCCATCATCGTCCAGCGCCAGAACTTGAAGGCGAGACGCTCGCGCCCGGGATGGGTGCCGGCGCGGATGGCATTGCGGCGGTTGTGCAGCAGGTGATGGTGGAGATCGATCCGCACGGGGCAGACTTCGGTGCATCCGCCGCACAACGACGACGCGTAGGAAAGGTGCTGGAACTCTTCCAGTCCGCGCAGGTGGGGGGTCAGCACGCTGCCGATCGGTCCGGGATAGATGGTCCCGTAAGTGTGTCCGCCGACGCTGCGGAAGACCGGGCAGGCGTTGAGGCAGGCGCCACAGCGGATGCAGTGCAGCACCTCGCGCTGTTCCGGGTCGGCGAGCAATTCGCTGCGCCCGTTGTCCACCAGCACCACGTGGAACTCTTCCGGGCCGTCGGCTTCGCCCGGGCGGCGCGGCCCGCCGATCAGCGTGTTGTAGCAGGTGATGGGTTGGCCCGTGCCCGCCGTCGCCAGCACCGGCCACAGCGTCGCCAGGTCCTGTAGCCGCGGAATGATCTTCTCGATGCCGGTCATGGCGACGTGGATGCGCGGGATGCTGGTGCACAGGCGTCCGTTGCCCTCGTTGGTGGTGATGGCGATCAGCCCCGCGTCGGCGACCAGGAAGTTCGCCCCCGAGATGCCCATCTCGGCGGAGAAGAAGGCCCGGCGCAGCGAGCGCCGCGCCGCCGCGACCAGTTGTTGCGGGTCGTCGCTGTCCACGTCGCCCAGCTTTTCCTTGAACAGGTCGCGGATCTGCCCGCGGTTCAGGTGCATGGCGGGGGTGACGATGTGGTACGGCGGCTCGTTGCGTAACTGCACGATGTACTCACCGAGGTCCGTTTCGAAGACCTCGATGCCCGCCTTCTCCAGCGCCGGGCTGAGGTGGACCTCCTCCGTGACCATGGACTTTGACTTCACCACTTTCTTCACGCCGCGGCTGACGGCCAGGTCGACCACATACTTCCTCGCCTCTTCGGAGTTCTCCGCCCAGAAGACCTGTCCGCCGCGCTCCTTCACCCGTTGCTCGAACTCGATCAGGTAGCGGTCCAGGTGGTTGATCGCCTCCCACTTGATCCGCTGGCATTGTTCGCGGGCGGCGTCCCAGTCGGTGAAGCGCGAGTGCCCTTGCGCAACGGCGGCGTCGTACTGGTCCATGTTGAAGCGGATGATCTTGCGGTGGGTCAGATCGGCGGACTTCTCCGCCGCGCGGCGCAGGAATTCCCGTGCGGCGGCGCTCATTTCGCCCCCTGCGCCAGGATGCTGGCCAGGTGGAGGGTGCGCGCGCGCGCGTTGCCGCGCCGCAGCATGCCTTCGATGTGCATCAGGCAACTGGGATCCACTGCGGTGACCACCTCGGCGCCACTGGCCTCGATGTTCTGCACCTTGGACTCGCCCATCCCGGCGGAGATCATGTCGAACTGCAGGGAGAACGCGCCGCCGAAGCCGCAGCACTCCTCGCTGTGCTGCATCTCCACCAGCTCCAGCCCGCGGACGTGCCGCAGCAGCTCCCGCGGCTCCTGCTTCAGATGCAGCTCGCGCAAGGCGTGGCAGGCGTCGTGGAAGGTGACTTTGTGCGCAAACTCGGCGCCCACGTCCACCACCTTCGCGATCCGCACCAGGAATTCGGAGAACTCGAATACCCGCTTGCCCAATTGCTCCGCCTGGTCTCGCAGGGCGCTGCCGGCCAGCAACTCGGGGTAGAAGGTGCGCACCATGGTCGTGCAGGAACCCGACGGGCAAACCACCGTCTCCGCCGATCCAAAGATGCGCACGAACCGCTCCGCGACTGGGCGGGCTTCGTCCCAGTAGCCGACATTGAAGGCGGGCTGGCCGCAGCAGGTCTGCTCGGAGGGGAACTCGACTTCATAGCCCAGGCGGCGCAGCACGCGCGCCGCGTCCAGGCCCACCTGCGGGCTCAACTGGTCCACGAAGCAGGGGATGAACAGCGCCACCCGCGAAGCCATGACGTGTGGTTATAGCCCCGATTCGGAGTGCGCACAAGTCGCCGGGGAGCGGGAGCGGAACCTCGCCGCGCGACCTTTTCCAAAACAGGGCAAGACGAGGAGCCGTTGACATTCCCATCCTGCTTTATATAGAGTCTGCCCCAATTTCTGTTCCAGGGTGCGGGTGTCAGCGCACATAAAGCGTACATTAAGACGTTCCAGGGCCCACTGATCTCGCCAGGAGGACTCCGATGGCAAAGAAACGATCCAACAATCGAGGAATCACGCGGCGCGAATTTGTAAAGATCGCCGGCATGACGGCCGGCGTGGCTGCGGCCGGGACCGGGATCTTGGGGCAGGCGCCGGTTTACGCGCAGGAGAGGTCGCTCCACTTTCTGCTCTGGAAGAATTTCTCCCCGCCCGCCGACGCCGAGATCCTTCGCCAAGGGGAGGAGTGGGGCAAACAGAACAAGGTCAAGGTCAAGATCGAACAGATCAACGCCAATGACATTCCTGCCCGCGCTGCCGCCGCCATCGAGAGCAAACAAGGGCCGGATATCATTCAGTTCTTCCACAACTGGCAGAACCAGTATGCGGACTCCCTGGAGGACGTCACCGACATCTGTACCGCGCTCGAGTCTAAGTATGGCGGGTACATCGACTACTGCAAGTCGCATGCGATGCTCAACGGAAGGTTTAACGCGGTCCCGCACACGCTCGTTCCGAATATTTACGTCGTGCGCGCTTCGTACATGAAGGCCGCGGGCACCACGAGTTGGCCCAAGACCTGGGAAGAGCTCCGGCGCGAAGGGAAAAAGTGGAAGGCCAACGGGCATCCGATCGGCCAGACCGTCGGCCACACCTTCGGCGATGCAGTCGACTTCACCTACCCGTATCTATGGAGCTACGGTGTCGCCGAACGGGACGAGAAGGGTCGCGTGGTCATCGCCAGCAAGCAGGCTCTCGAGGCGCTCAAGTTCTTTAAGGCGTTATGGGACGATGCCATGGATCCGGCGGGCGCGGGCTGGGACGACTCCAGCAACAACCGCTCCTTCCTTTCTGGCGCCATCACCGCAACCAACAATGCGCCCAGCATCTACCTGACGGCTTCCAATCAGGTGGTCCTCGACGAAAAAGGGGCGCCGCTGGTGAACGACATCCTGCATGTGGCCAACCCTGCGGGTCCAGCGGGCCTGTTTCACTACCATTACAGCCAGCAGCTCGCGATCCCCAAGTACTCCAAGAACGCCGAAACCGCGAAGGAGTTCATCCGCTGGTTGCTGGAAAAGGATCAGTTCGCGAAATATCTGCGTCGTGGGCAGGCTTATCAGGCCGCGGCGCTGAAGGATTACATGAAAGACGCCATGTGGGACATGTTCCCGGCGCTCAAGCCATACCGGGACCACTTGCTGGAGGCACGGCACGTGGGCTGGAAAGGCAGCGCCGACGCCAATGCGGCCCGGGTGGTGCAGAATTACGTGCTCATTGACATGCTGGCGAATGTGGCGACCAACAAGATGACTCCGGAGGAGTCGTTAAAGTGGTGCGAGGGGCAGCTCAAATCCATCTACGGTGCGTGACACGGCTGGAATCCCATACCTAGGTCGGCGTGAAACCAGAATCGCAACCTGATCAGCCCTCGGTGGTCTCGGCCAAACCCCGGCCCGGGGCCACCAGGAGCAGGAGCGAGGCCGCTCTGTCGCTTCTAGAGCGGCCTAACGTCCTTGGCTATCTGCTGATGATGCCGGCCGCTTTCATCATCTTCTTCTTCGTCGCGTATCCATTCGTCTGGGGCGTCTGGATGAGCCTTACCAACAAGCAGATCGGAATGCCTTGGGCGCAGGTGAATTTTGTCGGCCTGAGAAACTATGTGGATCTGGTGACGAAGGACAGGGTTTTTTGGACGACCACCCGGAACAGCTTCGTGTACACGGGGATCGCAACCGTGATCAAGTGGATCCTTGGCATGTGGCTTGCCATCTTGCTGAACCGGATGGTGCGGTTTCAGCGGTTCGTGCGTGCCGCCGTGCTCCTGCCCTGGATCGTCCCCACCGTGCTGAGCACGATCGCCTTTCTCTGGATCTTCGATCCCGACTTCAGCGTCATCAACTGGACCCTCCGTCATTTTTACATTTGGATGGGGTGGGGATTCACGAGGGGACCCCTCTGGCTTGCCGATCCGACCCTGGCCTTGGCCTCCGTCACCTTCGTGAACATTTGGCGCGGCACGCCCTTCTTCGCCATTTTCTTTCTCGCCGGCCTGCAAACGATCAACCCGGAGCTTTACGAGGCCGCAGCGGTCGATGGCGCCGGTAGCTGGCAGCGTTTCTGGAACGTCACGTTCCCGGGGATCATGCCCATCACGGTTGTCGTGCTCGTCTTTTCCATCATCGTGACCTTTTCCGACTTTCAGATCGTCTATGTCCTTACCCGCGGGGGACCTGCGAACAGCACCCACCTGTTCGCCACTTACGCCTACCAGGTGGCGATGATCGGGTCGCGTTTGGGTCTGGGGGCGGCAGTTTCGCTGTTCATGTTTCCGGTACTGGCTCTGATGATCGTTTTCCAGCTCGTTTACCTCCGGAGGCAGCAGGCCTAAGATGGCGCGCATTGCGATCGGCGAGGGATTCGTCAAGCGGCTGTTCGTCTATCACCTCCCGCTTTTCTTTTTCCTCGTTTTCGCACTGTTCCCCTTCTACTGGATGTTTGTCACCTCGATCAAATCGACGCGCGAAACTTACAACCGCGAGGTCAACCCGTACGTCCCGGTCACATGTGTCGCGACCATCGGCGACCAGGTACGTTCGCGCCATTTCAATGAAGCGGCGCTCATGGACAGCTGCTTCTATCATTGGCGGACGCTGCTCCGGGATACGCTCTTCGTCCGCTGGCTGGGGAATACGCTCTTCGTCGCGATCGTTTCTACGGCCATCTCGCTCTTCGCGGGGATCACCTCGGCGTATGCCTTGGCGCGGCTCAGATTCCGCGGCGCGGACACCTTCGGGGTCCTTATCTTTGTCACCTATCTGGTGCCGCCCACGCTTCTCTTCATCCCGCTCTCCGACGTCATCGGCAATCTGCCCCTCATCCACAAGGACCTGCTGAACTCGCCTTGGGCGCTGATCGTGGCCTATCCGACTTTCCTTGTTCCCTTCTGCACGTGGCTTCTGACGGGTTATTTCCGGACCATCCCGAAGGAGCTGGAGGAACAGGCTATGGTCGATGGGGCATCCCGGATCCAGGCGATGGTCCAGATCGTTCTTCCCCTGGCATTACCGGGGCTGTTGTCGGCGGGTATGTTTGCCTTCACCCTATCGGCGAATGAGTTTCTCTACGCGCTGATATTCATCTACGATGCCACCAATAAGACGGTGCCGGTGGGAGTCGTCAGCGAATTGATCAAGGGCGATGTCTTTTACTGGGGAGAGCTGATGTCAGGCGCCTTGTTGGGCTCAGTCCCCGTGGCCTTGATCTATTCGTTCTTCGTCGAGCACTATGTGGCGGGAATGACCGGCGCGGTCAAAGGTTGATGGGAGGATCCAGGTGGCAGCACGAACCAGTCCCTTTGGGAGCTTCTTGATGTGGTTGGCCATGGCGGCAATCCTGGCCGGAGTTAACGCCTGCTCGCGGGACAACAAGCAGGAACAGAAATCATCGGCGCCAGACGCACCATCGACTCCGATCAGTGGGGCCGCGATCTCCGGAACGATCACCCTGGACCCAGCCTTAAAGGACAGAGTGGGCAAGGCGCCACTGCTTTTGATCTTCGCCTCGACTTCGTCCGATCCAAGTCAGCCTGCGCTAGTGGTCAAGCGGGAAGCCGATGTGAGTCTTCCCTACAACTACAAGCTCACAGCCGAAGACATCACGCTCGTAGGTTCATCGTTCGAGGGCAAGATGTATGTGACTGCCCGCATCGATCCTGCCGGTATGGTGGGTCCGCCGCGTCCCGGTACGCTCGGCGGTACTTATTCGGGTAACCCCGTCCAAGTAGGCTCGAGCAAGATCGATATCGTGATCAATAAAGCCTACTGAGGATGGCAACCGCGGCCTCGTGCGCGCCGGACAGAAGCTGCCGGTGCTGCACATGGTCGAGTTGCTGGATGCCTCCATCCGCGCCGAAGCCCCTGCATCACAGCGATAAGTGACGTGCGGCTATGCCCGCCCCTGCGCTGAGGTCTAGGATGAGCGGAGAAGGCACGCGCATGCCCGGCTGGCTGGTCAGCACCCTCGTCGAATATCCCATCCTCACTCTCTTTGTCGTCATCGGGCTGGGCTACCTCTTTGGCGAGATCAGTTTCTTCGGCTTCCGCTTCGGCGTCGCCGGAGTGCTGTTCATGGGACTCGCCGTCGGCGCTTTTCACCCCAACATCGCGTTGCCGGAGGTGGTGTCGACCCTCGGCCTGATCATCTTCGTCTACACCATCGGCATCCAGGCCGGCCCCGGCTTCTTCAACTCCTTTCGCAAGCAGGGCTACCGCGACACGCTGCTGGCCCTGGGCATGGTCGTTCTGGGCGCGGTGCTGACGGTCGCGCTCGCCTACCCGCTCCACCTCGGCGGGCCGCGCGCCGCCGGACTGTTCTGCGGAGCGCTGACCAACACTCCGGCGCTGGCCGCGGCCCGCGAGCGCGTCCGCGAGCAGGCGCGCGCCCAGAACCTGCCCCAGGAGGAAGTCCGTGTGCTGGGCGACGAGCCCGTGGTCGCCTACTCCATCGCTTATCCCCTGGGCGTGATCCTGGTGCTGGTGGCCTTCAATCTCTGGCGCCGCATCTGGCGCGTTGAGTTTGGGCCCGGCGACGAGGCCCCCGAGATCCGCGTCCGCGACTTCGTGGTGCGCAATCCGGGCGTGCTCGGGCAGAGGGTGGAAGAGATCCTGCGCGTGCACGCAGAGCTGGGTTTTGTGATCAGCCGCATCCGTCACGACGGCCGCACCGGGCTCGTGACCTCCGACACCGTGCTCAACGAGGGCGACATCGTCGCCGTGGTGGGACACGAGGAGGCGCTGCAGCGCGCCCGCCACATCTTCGGCGAGCCCACCGAGACCCATATCGAGGCCGACCGTTCGGAGCTGGATTTCCGCCGCGTCTTTGTCTCCAGCGCCGCGGTGGTGGGCAAGCGCATCCGCGATCTCGATCTCGCCAACCGCGTGCACGCCACCATCACCCGCCTGCGCCGCGGCGACATGGACGTCGTCCCCACCCCGGAGATGCGCCTGGAATTCGGCGACCGCGTCCGCGTGCTCACCCGCCGCGAGAATTTCCCCGGCATCTCCAAATTCTTCGGCGATTCTATCCGCGGCACCGCCGAGACCGATTTTGGCTCCGTCGCCATCGGCATGGTGCTGGGCGTGATCGTGGGCATGATCCCCATCCCCATGCCGGGCGGCAACGCGGTGCGCCTCGGGCTCGCCGGCGGACCGCTGCTGGTGGCCCTCGTCCTGGGACGGCTGGAACGCTCCGGCCGCATCTCCTGGGCCATCCCCGTCAGCGCCAACCTCACCCTGCGCCAGATCGGCCTGCTGCTGTTCCTGGCTGGCGTCGGCACCAAAGCTGGCTACGCCTTCGTGCAGACCATGCGCACCAACGGCCTCCAGATGCTGGTTGCCGGCGCCGGGATCACCTTCTTCGTCACCCTGGTCACGCTGATCGTCGGCCACAAGCTGCTCAAGGTGCGTTTCGACACCTTGATGGGGATGGTCGCCGGCATCCAGACCCAGCCGGCGTGCCTGGCCTTCGCCACTAACATGGCGCGCAACGAAGCCCCCAACACCGGCTACGCCAGCGTCTACCCCGTCGCCATCATCGCCAAGATCATCCTCGCCCAGTTACTGCTCAACTGGGTGCGCTGAGAGGGTAGTGCGGCACTTCAGCGCCGCGTTCGCGCCTGAGGTAGTCCCGGCCTTCAGGCCGGGGTTCGGAGATTCCAATCGCGAGCGGCTTTAGCCGCTGAGGCTTGGGAGGCACTGCGCCGCGTTCGCGCTGGCGATTTCGAGCCTGCCCAAAATCTATACGAGTGTCATCCTGAGCGAGGCGCGGCCTGCGCGCCGAGTCGAAGAGCCTGCCCTGAGCGAAGCCGAAGGGACCCCTACCCGCAACCCCACCTCTGTCATCCTGAGGCCCTTCAGGGCCCAAGGATCTCGCGAATGTCGAACTTACGATGCCGTAGATCGGATCTCGCAAAAGTCACCGCGGCGCATTCGCCGGCCCCAAATGTCTCACGTCCGCCCCGCGCACCCAGAAGATGACGTCCTCGGCGATGTTGGTGGCGTGATCGGCCACGCGCTCCAGGTTCCGCGCGATCAGCAGCGCGTTCATCGCCTGACGCGTGCTCTTCGGATCGTTTTCCGTCAAGTCCAGCATCGCCTTCGCGACCTCGCGATTCATGTCGTCTACGATGTCGTCCTGCTTGAGCAGCGCCTCCGCGGTGTCCGCCTTGGCCTCGATGAACGATTGCAGCGCGTCGCGCACCATGCCGGTCGCGGTCGCCGCCATGCGCGGGATGTCCACGGGCAAGTCCACGTTGGGCAGGCCGGCGGCGTCGATCGCGCGCTCCGCGATGTTCACCGCCTGGTCGCCCACGCGCTCCAGGTCGGCGTTGATCTTCATCACCGCGGTGATGAAGCGCAGGTCCACCGCCATGGGCTGCTGCATAGCCAGCAGGTCGAGCGCCAGCTCGTCGATCTCCCGCTCGGTGGTGTTGATGGCCGCTTCGCCGCTCAGCACGCTGTTCGCGAGCTGCGGATCGCGCCGCGCATACGCCAGGACAGCGCGCTCCACCGCGCTCTCCGCCATGCCGCCCATGCGCAGCAGCTTCTCCTTCAGCTCGTCCAGTCCCAGGTGGAAGCGCGTGCGCATCAGCCGAACCGTCCTGTGATGTAATCCTCCGTCCGTTTGTCGGACGGGGTGGTGAAGATCTTCTCCGTGGTGTCGAATTCGATCAGTCGCCCCATCAGGAAGAAGCCGGTGAACTCGGCCACGCGCGCTGCCTGCTGCATGTTATGCGTGACGATGACGATAGTGTATTGCTCTTTGAGCTGGAAGATAAGTTCTTCGATCTTGCTGGTGGAGATGGGATCGAGCGCCGACGCCGGCTCGTCCATCAGCATCACCTCCGGCTCCACCGCCAGCGCGCGCGCGATGCACAGCCGCTGCTGCTGTCCGCCCGAAAGGCTCGCCCCGGACTGCTTCTTCAACGCGTCCTTCACCTCATCCCACAGCGCCGCTTGATGCAGCGACCGCTCCACGATTTCGTCGAGCTGCCGCCGGTTCCTGAATCCGTTCAGCTTCAGCCCGGCGGCCACGTTGTCGTAGATCGACATCGTGGGGAACGGGTTCGGCTTCTGGAAGACCATGCCGATGCGCCGCCGCACCTCCACCGCCGACGTCCCGTTGTAGATGCTGCGCTCTCCGACCATGACCCGCCCCTCGACGCGCGCCGTTGGCACCGTCTCGTGCATCCGGTTCAGGCAGCGGATGAAGGTGGACTTGCCGCAACCCGACGGCCCGATGATCGCCGTCGCATGGTTGGCGGCAACGCTCATCGTGATGTCGTAGAGCGCCTGGGTGGCGCCGAACCACGCGTTCAAGCCGGCGACTTCGATTCCCACGCCCATCAGGCAGCTCCCCGCAGAACGCCGCGGCTGGCGATGAGACGCACCATGGCCACGCTGGCCACGATCAGCGCGATCAGCACCAGTGCGCCCGCCCACGCTTGGCGGTGCCACTCGTCGAACGGCGAGATCGCGTACACGAAGATCTGCAGCGGCAACGCGGCGGTTGGTTGGTTCGGCTTCAGGCTCCAGAACTGATTTCCGAACGCGGTGAACAGCAGCGGCGCGGTCTCCCCCGCCACGCGCGCGAACGCCAGCATCACGCCGGTGATGACTCCCGACGTGGCCGTCCGCAGCGTGATCGAAAGCGTCGAGCGCCAGCGCGAGATGCCCAGCCCCAGCGCGGCTTCGCGGATCGAGTTCGGCACCATCAGCATCACCTCCTCGGTCGCCCGGCTGATGGTCGGGATCATCATGATCCCCAGCGCGATGCCGCCGGCGAATGCCGAGAAGTGCTTCTGCTTGATCACCACCAGGCCGTAGACCACTATCCCGATCACGATCGACGGCACGCCGTTCAGAACGTCGGCCGTGAAGCGCAATACATTGCCGAAGCGGTGGCGGCCGTACTCCGAGAGATAGATGCCCGAACCGATCCCCAGCGGGACGCCGATCAACGACGCGATGCCCAGGATGATCCCCGAACCGACGATGGCATTGCCCATCCCGCCGCCCGCTTCTCCGACCGGCTTCGGCGTCTGGGTCAGAAAAGCCCAGTTCAGCGACCCGATGCCCTTGATAACAAGGTAGCCGAAGATGGCCAGCAACGGCGTGAGCACGGCAATGACGGCCAGCATCGCAGTCACCGTCGCCGCGCGGTCGACGAACTCCCGCCACCAGTACCGCAGGGATCTACTGCGCATGGGCCCTCGCCGGTGTTCCGCGCGTCACTGTCCATACCAACAGCCGCGCCAGCGCGTTGACCACGATCGTGACCAGGAACAGCCCCAGCGCCAGGTGTACCAGCGCGCTCAAGTAAAGGTCGCCCGTGGCCTCACTGAACTCGTTGGCGATGACGCTCGCCATCGTGTACCCGGGCGCGAACAGCGATTTCGCGATCTCCGGCCGGTTGCCGATCACCATGGTGACCGCCATGGTCTCCCCCAACGCACGGCCGAGACCCAGGATGACCGCGCCCACGATCCCCGCGCGAGCATTGCGCAGCACGGCCGTTCGGATCATCTCCCAACGGGTTGCGCCCAACGCCAGCGCCGCTTCGCGCTGGTGCTGCGGCACCGCCACCAGCACCTCGCGCGTGATCGAGGTGATGATGGGCACGATCATGACCGCCAGGATCACGCCCGCCGCCAGCATCCCCACGCCGAATGCCGGACCGCCGAACAATCCGGTCCACCCGAAGTATTTCGCCAGGAACGGCTCCACCTGCGTCCGCAGGATCGGCGCCAGCACGAAGATGGCCCAAAGCCCGTACACCACGCTGGGGATCGCCGCCAGCAGTTCGGTCAGGAACGAGATTGGCCCCCGCAACGGCTTCGGGCACATCTCCGTCTCGAACACTGCGACTCCCAGCGAAAGCGGCACCGCGATGACCAGCGCCACCAGGGACGACACCACCGTGCCGTAGATGAAAGGCAGCGCGCCGAATTCTCCCGCCACCGGGTCCCAATTCGTCCCGGTGAAGAACCGCCACCCGAATTGATGGATCGAGAGCTGCGAATTCTGCATGAGTTCGTAGACCGTCAGCCCGACGATGACCAGCAGCGACAGCCCGCAGGCCAGCACCAGCAATCGGAATCCTTCGTCGGCAATGCGGCTGCTCCTGCTCGGAAGCAGCGGCATGCGCCGCTTTTCAACCTGCAGGTCGGCGCCGTGGGGAGTGGCTCGCGGGGCTGGGATCGGCCCTAGTTTCATCGGGTGGGAGCTCACGGCGTAACGCTATCAGACACGTGTTACAGGACTGTTAACGCGTGACCCGAAGAAGGCGCAAGACGTAAAACCTCGAAACCCGAAACCTTCTTCAAATGCGAACGGCGCCGGCTGGTTTGGCGGCGCCGCTGTGCTGCTTTGCGTTGCATTACTTGATGGCTTTGATCGCCGCCTGCTCCTTGGAGACGACTTCCTGCGGCAGCTTCGCGTAATGCAGGTCCGGCGCGGTGCCCTGCCCGGCGGTCACCATCCAGTTCAGGAAGTCCACGAAGATGTCTTTCTTGTGCGCGTCCTTCCATTGCATCGGAACCAGCAGCCAGGTGAAGCTGCAGATCGGGTACGCGTCTTTGCCCGGCGCGTTGGTGATGGACACGCGAAAGTCCTCCGGCATGCTCTTCATGCTGGCCGCGGCTGCGGTCGTGGACTCCAGGCTGGCCTTGACGAATGCACCGGCGGCGTTTTTCACGCTGCCGTAGGGGATGTTGTTCTGCAGCGCATAGATCAGTTCGACGTATCCGATGGCGCCGTCCATCTGCCGCACCAGTCCGGCGACCCCTTCATTGCCCTTGCCCCCCAGTCCGACCGGCCATTTCACCGACGTGCCTTTGCCCGGCCCATTCTTCCAGTCGTTGCTGACCTTCGACAGGTAGTCGGTGAAGATATAGGTGGTGCCGCTGCCGTCGGAGCGGTGCGCGACCACGATGTCTCTGTCGGGAAGCGACACGCCCGGGTTTGCCGCCGCGATCGCCTTGTCATTCCACTTCGAGATCCTTCCCAGATAGATCCCGGCCAGTGCATCCGGTGTGAACTTCAACTCCGTCTTGACGCCAGGGACGTTGTAAGCCGGTACCACCGCGCCCAGCACCGTCGGCAGGTGGATGATTTTCACCTTCGCTTCCCCGAGTTGCTGGTCGCTCATCGGCCCGTCGGTGGCGCCGAAATCCACCGTGCCCGCTTGGACCTGGCGGATCCCGCCTCCGCTCCCGATGGATTGGTAGTTGATCTCAACGTCGGGATGCGCCTTGTGATATTCGCTGAACCACTTGCTGTAAATTGGATAGGGGAAGGTGGCGCCGGCGCCGTTCAGGGCGGTTTGCGCGAAGGCTGCCGGGATCAGTACGAGGGCACACAGCAGACAGACAAGTACACGCTTCAAGTTTTTCCTCCCGTCGATCGGTGGTAGTTTTGTACCGGAGGCGTGTTACAGCCCGATTACAGGGCAGTGAAATTCCGGTGAACGCTACTCGGCAGCACGCGCCTGCTTGTCGCGCAGGTAATCGAGGAACATCTGCTCCGCGCTCTTGCCGTGCATTTTCAGGATGTGACGGACGGTGTGGCCGGTGACGAAGTGGCAGACCTCCTCCGCCATGTTTTTGGCATGGTCGCCGGCGCGCTCCAGCGCCTGGGCCATGAACAGCACCTGGACGCCTTCGGTGCCGCCGCTGCCCTCGGGCCGCTCCACGTGGCGGATGTGCATCAAGTTGCGCAGGCGGTCGAGTTCGGCGTCGGTGCGCAGCACGGAGACGGCGCAGTCCACGTCGCGCCGCGAGAACGCCTCGTACACATCGACCAGCATCTTCTCGAGCACGCTGCACATGCGTATCAGGTCGCTCACGTCATCCATCTCGATGCGGCTGCCGATGGCCTCGGCCCGCCCCACCATGCTGCTCACCAGGTCCCCGATGCGCTCCAGGTCGATCATGAATTTCATGCAAGCGAGCAGCTCGCGGGCCTGCTCCGGCGAGACGCGGCTAACGGCGAAGGTCACGCGTTCGTCGAGCTCGCGGTCCAACTGATCGAGTTGGCGCTCGGCGTCCGCCACGGCGCGGAACGGGGCCGCGGACCGCTTGGCCAGGCCGTCGGCCGCGTTGGCCACCGCCGACTTGGCCAGTTGGCACGCACGCAGCGTCATGGCTACGAGCTGGGTATGTTCGGAATCCTGGATCTCGTGATTCTGCTTCGGGCTGGCCACGGCACACCTCCAATGGCTTACAGTCTGGCGCCACCCGGTTACGAGGGGATGAATCGAGGATGAATATCAGGTGAAGGAGTCTCGGGTAAGAATTGAGTAATTGGGAAATCGGGGAATCGGGTAATTGAAAACGTCACCGCAGAGGACACGCAGGTGAACACAAAGGCGCACAGAGGAAGAACGCTCAGGCGACGGCGGCTTGGGCGGCGGGCAGGGTAAAGAGGAAGGTGGAGCCGTGTCCCAGGCGGCTCTCGGCGCGGATGGCGCCGCCGTGGGCCAGGATGATGTGCTTGGCGATGGCCAGCCCCAGGCCGGTGCCACCGGACTCGCGCGAGCGCGCCTTGTCAACGCGGTAAAAGCGCTCGAACAGGCGCGGCAGGTGTTCGGAGGCGATCCCTGCCCCGAGATCGCGGACGTAGAACTCCACGGAGTTCCCGGCCTCGCGCGCGCCCAGCAGGACACTGCCGCCGCTGCCTCCGTACTTGAGCGCGTTGTCCACCAGGTTGGCCAGCACCTGGTGGATGGCATCGACATCGGCGGAGACACAGCGGTCCGTGCCTTCCTCGATGGCTAGCTCCACGCCGCGGGAGCGCGCGATCTCGCGGAAGTTTTGCAGCGCGTCACGCAGCAACTGCGAGGCGGGCACGGCGGCGAAGGCGAACTCTTTTTCCCCCGACTCGACGCGCGCCAGCGTCAGCAGGTCTTCGGTCAGGCGGGTCATGCGCGCCGCGTTCTTGTGGATGATCTCCAGGAACTGGCGGGCGTGGCCGGCGTCGGTCGCCGGATCGAGCATTGTCTCGGCGTAGCCCTGGATGGAGGTCAGGGGCGTGCGCAGCTCGTGGGAGACATTGGCGATGAAATCGCGCCGCGTCTTTTCCACCCGCTCGACTTCCGTCAGATCGTGCAGCACGGCCACCACGCCCCCGCCCAGCATGGGAGCCGCGGTCACGTGAAAGGTTTTTCCCGGGACGAGCGAACTGCTGCGCACGGTACGCACGGTCCGCGTCTGCAAGGCCTCCTCGACGGCGCGCAGGAACTCGGGGTCGCGCACCGTCTCGACCACGGGCGCGCCCAGGCGCACCGCCCCCGCGACGTAGCGGTACAGGAGCCCGTTCGCCCATTGCACTTTCTTCTCCGAGGAAACGGCGATGACCGCGTCCTGCATGCTGTTCAGCAGCGTCTCCAGCTCGGCGCGGCTGCTCTCAACCTGGTCAAAAGATTGCTGGAGCTTGCGCGCGGTGGCGTCGAGCGCGGAGGCGACCTGCGAGATCTCGTCGGAGCCGTAATCCGTGATACGGGCGGAGAGGTCGCCGGCGGCGACGCGGCCGGCGAAGGCCACGATGCGGCGCAGCCGCCGCGCCACCGATTCCGCGGCGAAACCGGAAAGCACGATGGCCACCAGCAGCGCCAGCAGCGAGCTCCGCAGCAACGTCTCGCGGACCGTTTTGGTGGTCTGCTGGATGGCGGAGAGGGGATAGGCCAGCCGCACCGCGCCGCCCGGGATGGGCACGGCGACGTACAAGAAGTCCACGCGGACGGTGTGGCTCCAGCGCCGCGACGATCCGGTACCGCCGCGCAGCGCCACGATGAACTCCGGACGCGTGGCGTGGTTCTCCATCTCGGATGCCTTTGCTTCGGAATCGGCCAGCACCTTGCCCGAGGTCTCGATCACGGTGGCGCGGACGTCGCCTGCCTTGGCCGCTTCATCCACCAGTCGCTGGATGGGCGTGGCGTGATCGGATCCGACGCGGTGGGCGAACATCCGCGTCTTCTCGATCATGGATTTCTCGATCTCGGAACTGAGCGACTGCTCCCAGGCGCTGCGGATGGTGATGTCGAGGATGATGGTGGCCACGGCGATCACCACCACGAAGGCGGCCAGCAGCTTGAAGAAGATCCGTTTCTTCAACGGGGCGCCTCGAAGCGATAGCCCGCGCCGCGCACCGTCTTCAGGTGGCGGGGGCTCTCGGGGTCGCGCTCGATCTTCTCCCGGATGCGGCGCACGTACACGTCCACCGAGCGCGGGGTGACGTAGGAAGTGTCGCGCCAGACGGCGTCGAGCAACTGGTCGCGGGTGAATACCCGTCCCACGTGCCGCGCCATGTATTCCAGCAGGCGGAACTCGGTGGCGGTGGTCTCCACCGTCTTGCCGCGCACGCTCAGGATCATGGCGCCGCTGTCGATCTCCAGGTCTCCGACTTTGACCACGGAGGGGGCGAGCGGGCGCTCGAAGCGCCGCAGCACGGCCTTGACCCGGGCCACCATCTCGCGCGGGCTGAAGGGCTTGGTGATGTAGTCGTCGGCGCCCAGTTCCAGGCCGACCACGCGGTCCGCCTCGCTCGACTTGGCGGTGAGGAAGATGACGGGGGTGGGCGCCAGGATCGCCGACTGGCGGATGCGGCGGCAGACTTCGAGGCCGTCGCCGCCCGGCACCATGATGTCGAGCACGAACAGGGCAGGGTGGTCCTTTTCCGCGTCGGGCAGCAGGCCGGTGGTGCCGGGATAGACGCGGACGGCGAAGCCCGCCGACTCCAGATGGTGGCGCACCAGGCGCGCAATGTCGGCGTCGTCTTCCATCAGGAAGATGGATTGCTTCACGGCATTATTGTAGCTGGTGGCAGGTTACAGGACGGTTACAACGCCGTCGTTCCCGGTAATCGGTGGAAGCCAAAGCGCTCTAAGGGCAGCGATAACCGGTGATAAGGGGATTAATGAGATGGTCCGCCGCTCGATCAGCCGGATGGGATGATCGAGCACGACAGGAGGACCATCGACATGAAGATTCGTTCCATCGGCATCGACCTGGGCAAGACAACCTTCCACCTGGTGGCGCTTGGCGAACGAGGCAAAGCGATCCTCAAGAAGAAGTTCTCCCGCCAGCAGCTTCTGAGTTTCACCGCGAACCTGCAACCATCCCTGATGGGGCTAGAAGCCTGCTCGGGATCGCATTTTCTGGGCCGAGCGCTTTCCCTGCAAGGCCACGACGTGCGCCTGATCCCAGCACAGTTCGTAAAACCCTTCGTAAAGTCGAACAAGAACGACTACCTGGATGCCGAGGCGATCGCGGAAGCGGTCGATCGCGAGAACATGCGCTTCGTGCCCATCAAGACCGACGATCAGCTCGACCTGCAGGCGCTGCATCGGGTGCGAGAGCGTCTGGTGTGCCGCCGCACCGCGGTCATCAACCAGATGCGTGCTTTCCTGCTGGAGCGCGGCCTCACCTTCTGCAAAGGGCCGGCCACCGTGCGGCGGCAGATGCCCGAGATCCTGGAGAACGGCGACCAGCATCTGTCCCCTCGGATGCGCGGCCTGCTGGCCTCGCTGTGGCAGGAGTGGAAGCAACTGGAAGAACAGATCGGCTCTCTCAGCGGCGAGATCGAGAGCATCTGCGCCAGCGATCCAGCCTGCCAGCGGCTGCGGCAGATCCCCGGCGTCGGACCGCTGGTGGCCACCGCCGTGGTCGCCGCCATCGGCAACGGTGCAGCCTTCGGCAAGGGACGCGAGTTTGCCGCCTGGCTCGGTCTGGTGCCGAGAGACAGTACTCGACCGGCGGCAAGCCCAACCTGCTGGGCATCAGCAAGCGAGGAAACCCATACCTGCGCAAGATGTTCATCCATGGCGCTCGGGCAGCAGTTCTCCGCCTAAAGCGGGAGGAATCTCCGATCGGCAGGTGGATGAACGGGCTGGAGGCCAGGGCGCCGCGCAATGTGCTGATCGTCGCCATGGCCAACAAGCTGGCGCGGATCACCTGGGCCGTGTTGTCCAGCGGCGAACAGTACCGAGCCGCCACCGTGGCGGCCTAAGCAGTTCAACAAGCTTTCCCCACCAAGGTCTGCAGAGGAGAACAGCAAGGACGAAAGAACAGTCAAACGGCGTACCTGAGAACCTGGGGCGATAAATGGTCTTCCACGACCGCGGGATTTACCAGGACAGGCACGCGCGGAACTCATCATGGCCCGGAGACCATCTCCACCAAGAGGCCGGATACATTTGCGCAGACTGAATTTCTTCCTTCACCTTCTCCCTCTTGCAGTCGCGCGGCGGACCATGCATATCGCCAGTCATCGAGTCGAGAGGTGGCATGCCCGGATCGTTCCGTATTCTGCGTACTTCTTGCTCAGACGACGCCACGCCAGTGGGCGATCTCTGGTACGAACAAAAAAGACGCGGCGCGCTGGTTGAACGCGCCGCTTCACTCCGAACGCGATGCCATCCTAGTCGGCGGCCACCGCAGTCCGCTGCTTGGTTGGACCCCAGATGTGTTCCAGGCGTGCCTCCAGCACTTTCCGGTACTGTTCGAGCTCGACCGGCTCCTGGGCCACACCCGTCTCCATCGCCGCCTTTGCCACCGCGGTGGCCTCCCACAGCAGCACCCGGCGGTCGAACGGTTTGGGGATGATGTTGTCCTTGCCAAAAGTGATCGACTTCACCCCGTATGCGGCGCAGACCTCCTCAGGGACAGGCTCATGGGCCAGAGCCGCTAGGGCGCGGCTGGCTGCCAGTTTCATCTCTTCATTGATCTGCGTGGCACGGACGTCCAACGCCCCGCGGAAGATGAAGGGGAAGCCAAGCACATTGTTGACCTGGTTCGGGTAGTCGGAGCGTCCGGTAGCCATGATGATGTCGTACCGCGCTGCCGTCGCCTCCTCGTAGGTGATCTCCGGATCGGGATTCGCCATGGCGAACACGACCGGGTTCGACGCCATCGACTTGATCATTTCCGGTGTGAAGGCGCCTTTGACCGAAAGACCGACCAGCACGTCGGCGCCCTTGACCACCTCGGCCAGGGTCCGCAGCGGCGTGTCCTGTGCCAGCTCTTCTTTGTACTTATTCATGTTCACCGTGCGGCCCTTGTAGATCACGCCCTTGGTATCCGCCATGAAGACACTTTCCGGCTTGACCCCCAGGCGGATGTAAAGCCGGGCGCAGGCGACGGCGGCAGCGCCCGCACCGTTGAAGACCACTTTCACATTCTTGGGGTCTTTGTTCACCAGCTCCAGGGCGTTCAGCAGCGCCGCCCCCGAGATGATGGCGGTTCCGTGCTGGTCGTCGTGGAAGACAGGAATCTTCATCGTCTTCTTCAGCGTTTCTTCGATGTGGAAGCACTCCGGCGCCTTGATGTCCTCCAGGTTGATACCGCCGAAGGTGGGCTCCAGTAACTGACACACCTTGATGACTTCCTCGGGATCGTGCGAGTTCACCTCGATGTCGAATACGTCGACGTCGGCGAACCTCTTGAACAGCACGCCCTTGCCCTCCATCACGGGCTTGCCCGCGAGCGCGCCGATGTCGCCCAGCCCGAGCACTGCGGTGCCGTTCGATATCACGGCCACCAGGTTGCCGCGATCTGTGTACTTGTAGGCGTCCGCGGGATGACCCTGGATCTCCAGGCAGGGGATGGCGACGCCGGGTGTGTAAGCAAGGCTCAGATCCATCTGTGTGCGGCAAGGTTTAGTCGGGATCACCTCGATCTTTCCGGCTCGAGTACCGGCGTGGTACGCGAGCGCCTGCTCTTTGGTTATGACTGCCATTGGTTTCTCCTTATGAAGTAAGGCATACCGCTGGGCATGCTGGATGTATGAAGGGTATGAAAAGCGTTGGAGTAAGATCTTCGCGGTTCCGCAGCTGATGAACGCTGTTCCTCGGGCTGCGACTGCCCGCCACCGAGGCATCGGATTGCGCCCATCGCACACATAGCGCACACCTCACTGCCCCTCGCTCTATGCTCCTCTTTTCCGTTGAGGCAGTCGGTGCTGCGGGTCACCGGCCCTTGTGATTGATTGTGTCGGCGGCTTCGGCGGGTGTGCTACGGGGCGAATGAAAAGCGCAGACTAGCGAGAAGAGGATTAATGAGATGGTCCGCCGCTCGATCAGCCGGATGGGATGATCGAGCACGACAGGAGGACCATCGACATGAAGATTCGTTCCATCGGCATCGACCTGGGCAAGACAACCTTCCACCTGGTGGCGCTTGGCGAACGAGGCAAAGCGATCCTCAAGAAGAAGCTCTCCCGCCAGCAGCTTCTGAGTTTCACCGCGAACCTGGAACCATCCCTGATCGGGCTGGAAGCCTGCTCGGGGTCGCATTTCCTGGGCTGGGCGCTCTCGCAGCAGGGCCACGACGTTCGGCTCATCCCAGCACAGTTCGTAAAACCCTTCGTAAAGTCGAACAAGAACGACTATCTGGACGCCGAAGCGATCGCCGAAGCCGTCGATCGCGAGAACATGCGCTTCGTGCCCATCAAGACCGACGATCAGCTCGACCTGCAGGCGCTGCATCGGGTGCGAGAGCGTCTGGTGTGCCGCCGCACCGCGGTCATCAACCAGATGCGTGCTTTCCTGCTGGAGCGCGGCCTCACCTTCTGCAAAGGGCCGGCCACCGTGCGGCGGCAGATGCCCGAGATTCTGGAGAACGGCGACCAGCATCTGTCCCCTCGGATGCGCGGCCTGCTGGCCTCGCTCTGGCAGGAGTGGAAGCACCTCGAGCAACAGATCGAGTCCGTGAGCAGCGAGATCGAGAGCATCTGCGCCAGCGATCCAGCCTGCCAGCGGCTGCGGCAGATCCCCGGCGTCGGACCGCTGGTGGCGACCGCCGTGGTCGCCGCCATCGGCAACGGTGCAGCCTTCGGCAAGGGACGCGAGTTTGCCGCCTGGCTCGGTCTGGTGCCGAGAGACAGTACTCGACCGGCGGCAAGCCCAAGCTGCTGGGCATCAGCAAGCGAGGAAACCCATACCTGCGCAAGATGTTCATCCATGGCGCTCGGGCAGCAGTTCTCCGCCTAAAGCGGGAGGAATCTCCGATCGGCAGGTGGATGAACGGGCTGGAGGCACGAGCGCCGCGCAATGTGCTGATCGTCGCCATGGCCAACAAGCTGGCCCGGATCACCTGGGCCGTGCTGTCCAGTGGCGAACCGTACCGAGCCGCTACCGTGGCGGCCTAAGCAGTTCCACAAGCTTTCCCACCAAGGTCTGCAGAGGAGAACAGCAGGGACGAAAGAACCGTCAAACGGCGTGCCCGAGAACCTGGGTCGATAAATGGTCTTCCACGACCGCGGGATTTACCAGGACAGGCACGCGCGGAACTCATCATGGCCCGGAGACCATCTCCACCAAGAGGCCGGATACATTTGCGCAGACTGACTTTCGTTCTTCGACTTCTTCTTCTTGCAGTCGCGCGGCGGACCATGCATATCGCCAGTCATGCAAACAGACGCCAACGTGGGTACGGGTCTCACCAGCCCTGCAGCACATTGCCGACGACTACCGCAGAACACACGATCAACAGGACGACGGAAACAGCGGCCGCTACGAGCGCGAGGCGGCTCAGACGATCAGCGGGACGAGCGCTCACCTGTTGGAACACCCACAGGGAGATGAGCTGCGAGACGATGCCAAGAAGACCCACAAAGGCCGGTCCGAGCCGCTCGTCCACGCCGAGCGCAACCGCAGCTCTTCCCAGGGAACCCTCCGGCATTGCGAGCAGGAGCGCGATGGCCCACCAACTTGCACCAAGACCCGCGGCGAGTCGCTTTATTCGCTGGGACTCGGGCCTGCCCGGCGTGGCTGGCACAGGGCTGCTCATGTCTGACGAGATAGTCTAGGTTCATTTGGAATCGGAGACCAAGTGACGGGAGTGGTCCGGGCAGCGCGGCTTTGGGCAAGTAGTCTAGTAGGCGGTCCGTTCCCGGCTTATCTGCCCGACGGCGGAGCTGCAGGCGATGCCGCTAACTGTTGGGAATAGACCATATCACCAGTTACCCCCCCCCCAGCGGGAGGCGAAGGAAAAGCGCACACTGGTGCTAAGTGGATTTATCGCCAGTTAGGCTAACCGGGAGGGACGCCTCCTACGGAAGTGCCGTCGCTACTGCGAAACTGGCCGCCGCCTCGTCCGCACTCTTGGCGATCTCCAGGACCATGGCCACTCGGGTCAACTGCAACAGATCTTCGATGTTGGCGTTAAGCGCGGCCAGCTTTATCACGGCCCCGGCCTTTTGCGCCGAGGCGTGCAGGGAGACGAGCAAACCCAGGCCGCTGCTGTCCATGTAAGTCACGTCGGCGAAATTGAGGACGATTTGACGGTGCTGGCTGATCAGATTGCCCACCATCTCGCGCAGCGCAGATGTCTCTTCTCCGTGCACTAGTCTCCCGCTGCAATCAACGATTACAGCACCGCCCTTGTTGCGGGTACTCAACTGAAGTGGCATAGAAATCCTCCCTCGAATCTCGCGTGTTGTTATCAAGCATACGCTCCCCCGCCTTCGGCGGGGAATTCACGATGACGGGCGGGCCACGGACCGTCCCTGCCGTAACTGGTGATAAGAGGATTTCGCAACAGTTAGCTCGTGTTCCTGGAACACAGTGCCCGAACAACCCCACAGCGCTAGTCGCGGAAGTCGCAAGCCTCCTGATCGTACATCGCTCGGGTTCAACGTCCGACTAGAGCTGCGCGATGGTGCGACGCAGAGGCCTACGATGCCGTCTTGCGAGGGGTACCGACGCTCCTGAGAAGCATGTTCTTGTGCCGAGAGATGATGGCCGAGTCTCGAGGATTATCTGCAGCAGGCTCTGGTGGTTTAGCAGCCACTTTGCCCTCGTCATCGAGACGTAATGTCATCGAGGTCGAGCAAGCATCACAGAGCCAAAAGTATTCCACGATCCTGGAGTCGTCAAAAGTTGGATTGTCGGACAAGCTAAAAGCCGGGTCGGCCTCGAGTCGAAAAAGTCTTCCTTCCGCAAGGTAATGGAACGTTCTGGAACACGACGGGTTGGCACACTTTGCCACCATACAGCACCCCACCGCGTTTCATTCATATTCTGTTCCTGCTATATCCAAGGTTCGGTGATGTGGCCCACAACTCAGTGTGACGCCTTGTGGACCCTTGATCGTCGTGACTGAATCGTTGTAGACAGTGCGACCCTTTGGGGTTGATACCCAGAGAAGTGTAACTGGTGAGAAGAGGATTTTTCGCCAGCTCGGCGTAAGGACTCCGCATCGTGCTCGTCATAGCACTGAATCCGAGCAGGTTTTCAGGGCGGCCCAAGCGCGCCTGTCGGTTTGAGGGTTCCAAATCGGGAAGGACCGATGGAGGAATCGCAACTGGGCTCTAATTTGCTTTACTTGGCGAGGGCTGGTGCACACAGTCTCCGTGAAGGAGATTCCCTGGCTGTCAAACGCCCTGTCGTCATGA
>JAIQFD010000002.1:600000-800853 GCA_020073495.1 Terriglobia bacterium | reverse complement strand
ATTTTCGTTTCGCATAAAGAAGGAACTCGGCTATCGCCGGGAGGTGTGGCAGCAGAGCTTCACGGAGCATCGCATCAAGGACACGGCCGACTACGAGCATCATGCGGAGTACGTCCGGATGAATCCGGTGCGAGCGGGAATCGCGTTGACAGCGGATGGGTATCCGTACTCGTCGGCTGCGCATGTCCTCGATACCGATCCTTGCCCACCGTGGCTAAAGCCACAACCCTCAGGGGCCGGTACGCGGGCCTAAAGGCCCGCTCTTCCACCGAAAAGAAGAAGCCTTGTGCTTCCGCGAGGTTTTGCTAACGACCGCCCTGAGCGAAGTCGAATGGCACCCTACCAATTCCTGCCTTTCCTACCTACCAGCTACTAGCTACCTGCTACTTTCTCTTTCCCGTGAGCACGATAACCAGCAACTCCGCCAGCACATCGCGCTTGTACCCCGGCCGCCCTCGGCCGGCTGTTCTTGTGGTGTCATCCTGAGCGAGGCTCCGCTCTGCGGAGCCGAGTCGAAGGACCCCTACTGGAAATTCCTTAGCCGCGCATCGCTCTCCCCCTATCTCCACTACCACCTTCAGTCCAATCTCCTTTGGCCGCGCCATTCCGTACTCTTCCAGATGGAAGTCCACGCCCCACAGCCGCTCCGCCTCGGCCAGCAACTGCTCAGTCGTCCAGGAATCGTACTTGCGCGCCTCCAACTCCGCCTCGTGCGGAGTCCGCCGACGCGCCCTCTCCCGCCGCTCTTCTCGCTTCTGGTCATCCTCTCGCTGCCTCTTCTCCCGATATTCCCGCTCCAACCTCCGCCACCACACCCACTCCCACATCCTTCCGCCTTTCATCGTCCCTTCACCTCAAACGAATGTCATCCCGAACGCATTTATGCGTGAGAGCCTGCCCTGAGGCAAGCCGAAGGGGACCTGCTTTTTTGACCACCGGTCACTGCCCACTGAAGCGGGCAGCAAAACAAAAGGCGCGCCCTTGAGCGCGCCTCTTAGGTCTTTAGGTTTTCAAATCACCAATTTCAAATCACAAATTGCAAATGAAAACGGGCCTTTCGGCCCGTCTGTACACTTCTTCCTACTTCCAGTATGGCACATCAGGCACCCTGAAAGTACCACCTTCCCCGACGATATATTTGCCGCCGATTCAGGCGCTTAGACCCGGATTGTGAGCGGCGCACGTCTTGACAGGTGACGGGCGTCGCGTCGAGTTGTGACAGTGCCGCTAAGTTCCTCGACGAGATGCTGGTAGCTGAATTCTTCAGTGTCCAAAAGTCCAATTGCATGGCTGTGGATTGTGCCTTCCTTTTCCATGCGCTCGAACCGTTTCTCCAATCGCTCCCTCTGGGCAGTCGTGAGGCGAGCCACTTGAACGTATTGCGAAAATGGGTCGTTCGTTGCGTAGTGGACGATGTATCGCTTTTTCATCTGAGGTTGTCGTCAGTTAACTCGGCGCGAGTACCCGCATAGTTGAGGCACATCCGGCGAAGGTCGAATAGCCCAATGCACTCGCTGGCAGAAACGTCCCATCCGTAGCCGCGCACGATTACGTCTTGCTCCTCCAGAGCCAGAATTCCCTTCTTCGTTTTTTCCGCTTGTTCGGGTGTCAGCACAGCCTCGTGGTGCTGGTCCAAATAGTGACCGCTGGCGGTCGCACGGTAGGTAATCCCGTACAGGTTCTTGCCAGCAAGGAGTTTCTTGTAAATCCGCTTGAGAGCCATGACGTGTTCCGGCCCACCATCTTTGCGTGTCATCTCCGCCGTGGGATATCGAAGTAGTTCGCCAATCGCCGCTAGAGCCACCGATGCTTCTTGTCCTTCCAACTTTATTAGCCTGCCAGGAAGCAGTTCGGCCAAGAATCCATCTGTTGTTTTTGTCGCCATGGAAATCAGCTTAGTGCAGAACGATCTTGATCTAAAGAGATCGCCATGTTATTGATCGCGAGATCAATGCCGGACCATGTAGCTAATCGCGGTCGTGAGAAACGTGGGCTCGAGATTCTGGCGAAGTCCATTCCGGGTTTCTACAGACCGAATTCCGCAGAGAAAGACCGCCTCCTCGAGTTGTTAGGGGTAAGCAGAAGTTTCAAACAGGCGTTCGACGCGATTCGGCTGCACGTGCCTAAGTTTTACGACGTTCGCTCTGCGAAGGACTTCGACCTCATTGAAACAAAGACAACCGATAAGTGCCTTCCGAAGTTGCCGCAGGGGTTCTTTTTCGGGATGACAGAGAACGAGGAAATGTTGTTGCGGGTGCTGGAAGGGAAGTATTTCCTGTGCCTCGTGTCCTTGCACAAGGACTCTGCGCCCCACTGCCTCGTGAGTTGGAAAGAACTTAAGGCCTTGAGTCAGACGAAGCGGATTCAGTACCAAATCAATATCCGTACGCCCACGACGAGCGCCGCAGCGGGCCGGGGCTAAAGCTTAAGCGTGCTCTCTTTAGCGGTGGAAGAGCGGGCCTTTAGGCCCGCGTCAAGGTCTAGAATGAATCCGGCCTTCAGGCCCGGTCCATGAAACCTCCTGCGCCACAAGAACAGCGAACCTTCTTTGTTACGACAAATTGTTACCAGCGTCAGCCGCTCTTTGGCGTCGACGAGAGCGCGCGCCTGCTGATGGACGTTTTGCGTGAGAGCCAGGGCAAAGGGCGCTTTCTTTTGCATGAGTTTGTCATCATGCGGGACCACGTTCACGTCTTGCTCACTCCCGCGCCGGACATCTCCCTGGAAAAGGCCGTTCAATTCATCAAAGGCGGATTTTCGTTTCGCATAAAGAAGGAACTCGGCTATCGCCGGGAGGTGTGGCAGCAGAGCTTCACGGAGCATCGCATCAAGGACACGGCCGACTACGAGCATCATGCGGAGTACGTCCGGATGAATCCGGTGCGAGCGGGAATCGCGTTGACAGCGGATGGGTATCCGTACTCGTCGGCTGCGCATGTCCTCGATACCGATCCTTGCCCACCGTGGCTAAAGCCACAATCCACAGGCATCGGTACGCGGGCCTGAAGGCCCGCTCTTCCACCGAAAAGAAGGGCCCGGCTTGCGCCGGGCCTTTGAGCTTGGCCCGCTCGAGGGCGAGCGGGCTACAAGTGAGACAGCCGAGGGCGCCTGTCCCACACGTGCTTCTCTAGTGCGCTCCGTGTCGCCGTGGTGGGTTTTCAGATAAAGCAGGTCCCTCGGGCTTAAAAAGCCCTCGGGATGACACTAGGGGTTCGCAATCAGAGAAAAAGCCCCGCGTTTCCGCGGGGCTTGGTTCTCGTAGAGATCCTTCGACTCGGGCTTGCGCCCTGGCTCAGGATGACGGCGGCGGGCTCTCGTTCGCGAGCCAGGCTCGCTCACTCACGCCCGCCAGGCGCCGTCAGTACATCCCTTCCATGCCGTGGCCGTGGCCGCCGGGCATCGGAGCTTCCCTCTTTTCCGGGATCTCCGAGACCAGGGCTTCGGTCGTCAGCATCAGGGCTGCGATCGAGCTGGCGTTCTGCAGAGCGGTGCGGGTGACCTTGGTGGGGTCGATGACGCCGGCCTTGACCAGGTCCTCGAACCCGCCAGTCTGCGCGTTGTAGCCGAAGTTCGGGTTGTTGTTCTCGCGCACCTTGCCCACCACGATGGCGCCTTCTTCGCCGGCGTTGCCGACGATCTGGCGCAGGGGCTCTTCCAGCGCGCGCTTGACGATGTCGGCGCCGATCTTCTCCTCAGCGTCCAGCGACTTCGCCAGCTTGTCCACCGCCGGGATGCAGCGCGCCAGGGCGACTCCGCCGCCAGGCACGATGCCTTCTTCGACCGCCGCGCGGGTAGCATGCATCGCATCCTCGACGCGCGCCTTCTTCTCCTTCATCTCGGTCTCGGTGGCCGCGCCGACCTTGATCACCGCCACGCCGCCCACGAGTTTCGCCAGGCGCTCCTGGAGCTTCTCACGGTCGTAGTCGCTGGTGGTCTTGTCGATCTGGCCGCGGATCTCCTTCACCCGGCCCTCGATGTCACTGGATTTGCCCTTGCCTTCGACGATGGTGGTGTTGTCCTTGTCGATGGTGATCTTCTTGGCCCGGCCCAGGTCCTGGAGCTGGATGTTCTCGATCTTGATGCCCAGGTCCTCGGTGATGGCCTTGCCACCGGTGATGATGGCGATGTCCTGGAGCATGGCCTTGCGGCGGTCGCCGAAGCCCGGCGCCTTGACGGCCACGGTCGCCAGCGTGCCACGCAGCTTGTTGACCACCAGGGTGGCCAGCGCCTCGCCCTCCACGTCTTCCGCCACGATCAGCAGCGGCTTGCCCGACTTGGCGATCTGCTCCAGCAGCGGCAGCAGGTCCTTCATCGAGCTGATCTTCTTTTCGTAGATCAGGATGTAGGCGTCCTCGATGACCGCTTCCATGCGCTCCGGATCGGTGACGAAGTAGGGCGACAGGTAGCCGCGGTCGAACTGCATGCCCTCGACCACTTCCAACTGGGTCTCCATGGTCTTGGACTCTTCCACGGTGATGACCCCGTCCTTGCCCACCTTCTTCATGGCTTCTGCGATGATGCGGCCGATGGTCTCGTCGTTGTTGGCCGAGATGGTGCCCACCTGGGCGATCATCTCGCCGGTGACCGGCTTGGAGAACTCGTCGAGCGCGCCCTTGCCGCGGTTGCCTTCCTTATCCAGCTTGCCGTTGACCACGGCGATGGCCTTCTCGATGCCGCGCTTCAGCGCCATGGGATTGGCCCCGGCCGCGACCGTCTTCACGCCTTCGCGGTAGATGGCCTGCGCCAGCACGGTGGCGGTGGTGGTGCCGTCGCCGGCCACGTCGGAGGTCTTGGACGCGACCTCGCGTACCATCTGCGCCCCCATGTTCTCCAATGGATCTTTCAGTTCGATCTCCTTGGCCACGGTGACCCCGTCCTTGGTGATGGTCGGGGAGCCGAACTTCTTTTCGATGACCACGTTGCGCCCCTTGGGGCCCAGCGTGACCTTGACGGCGTCCGCCAGTATGTTTACGCCGCGGAGGATCGCCTGCCGGCTCTCCTCCCCTTGAATGATTTGCTTCGCCATAGCTTCCTCTCTCCTTCAAATCTCGTTAGAAAATCCAAACTTGTGTCATCCCGAACGGCTGGTAGCCTTGGGCTTCAGCCCAAGGTATCCGTGAGGGACCTGCTCTAACGCTTTGCCCCGACCTTTTCCGCCGGCTTGCTCGCGCCGGACAGGATGCCGAGCACTTCTTCTTCGCGGATGATCAGGAACTCCTCGTTGTCGATCTTGATCTCGGTGCCGGCGTACTTGCCGAACAGGATGCGGTCGCCTGCTTTCACATCGAGCGGGCGGACCTTGCCTTCCTCGTTGATCTTGCCTTTGCCCACGGAGATCACCTCGCCCTCCTGCGGCTTCTCTTTGGCCGTGTCGGGGATGATGATGCCGCCGCGGACCGTTTCGCCCTCCTCGATGCGCCGTAACAGGATGCGGTCGTGCAGGGGAGTCAACTTCGTAGCCATTCGCCTACTCCTTTCGTAATTGTGTCTATCGTATTGTTCTTCAATGTGTTCCGGACGGATCGTCCGATGAAAACCAGGCCTTGCAACCCCTTGAATAGTCAGCCGGGAGCGGACTATTAGCACTCCGGCCTAACGAGTGCTAATTCTAAGGACACGGTTGGCGGTTGTCAAGGAGGTGGGGGAGGGGGAGGGCAAGGAAGAGGGCGGGGAGAGGTTGCGGGGGAAATCTCGAAGCATTGAAGGGTAAAGATGCGGGGCGAGAGGTTCTGGTCTAAGTTTGTCAGAAGAGAGTTGCCAATCCACGGCATCGGGAGCAGGATGGGGCTTCTGTGCCCTGGGCCTGGAGTGGGGAACGGCCATGATTTTCCGGAATAAGACGGGGATGAGAGTCGCTGGGATGGCGCTGGCGGTGGTGGTGTGGGTGGCTCCGGGGTGGGGGCAGAACGTCACCGGGACGGATGGGGCGGCGGCGCCTTCCACCAGCAAGGCCGCGGAGCCAGCCAAGCAAGTCGCCGACAAGTACGACGTGGGCAAGATCGGGAACCGGAACGTCGGCGGCGGGGTGAACTTCTACTCGCTGGAACGGGAAGTCGCTCTGGGTCGGCAACTGGCGGCCCAGGTGGACCAGTACTCGAAGTTCGTCACCGATCCGGAAGTGACGGAATATGTGAACCGGATCGGGCAGAACATCGTGCGCAACTCGGATGCAAAGGTTCCGTTCACCATCAAGGTGATCGACGACGACACGGTGAACGCGTTCGCGCTGCCGGGGGGCTTCTTCTACGTGGACTCGGGACTGATCCTGGCGGCGGACAACGAAGCCGAGCTGGCCGGGGTGATGGCGCACGAGATTGCGCACGTGGCGGCGCGGCACGCAACCCGGAATGCGACCAAAGGCGAGATCCTGAACCTGGCGTCAATCCCGCTGATCTTCGTGGGCGGGGCGGCGGGATATGCGGTGCGGTCGGTAGCCGGACTGGCGGTGCCGCTCAGCTTCCTGAAATTCAGCCGGAGCGCGGAGCGCGAGGCGGACCTGCTGGGGCTGGAGTACCAGTACGCGTCGGGATATGACCCGGAGGCGTTCGTGCAGTTCTTCGAGAGGCTGGAAGCGAATGAAAAGAAGAAGCACGGCTTCCTGGCCAGGACGTTCTCGACGCATCCGATGACGGCAGCGCGGGTGAAGGCGGCGCAGGAAGAAATCGCGAAATATCTGCCGGACCGTCCGCAATACGTGGTGACGACCAGCGAGTTCGACGAAGTGAAGGCGCGGCTGTCGGGGATCATCAATGCGCACCGCATCAACAACGGGAACGAGGCGCGACCGACGCTGCGGCAGCGGCCGGGCTCCGAGAAGGTGGACACGGCCCAGACGGACACCGCCGGCAGCAGCGGAGACAAAAGCGGCAGCGACGACGACCAGCGTCCGACACTGAAGCGGCGGTCGGGATCGGATGCGTCGGGAACGACTCGTCCGCAGACGGATACGGGCAGCAACGCTCCGACCAGCAGTGACGATGAGCAGCGGCCGACGCTGAAACGGGCGCCGCAGTAGTCGGCGCCGGCATCGCCCCACTGGCGTGGGGCTCGCTTCGAGACGCGGGCTGTAGATCCTCACGCTCATCCCTACGGGATCTCGCTCAGGATGACAAATGAAAGCGGGCGCGACGAGAGTCGCGCCCGTTGTGTTTACACGAGCTACAATCAGGCCATGCGGAAAACGGGAGTCAGTATTTTCTTAGTGGCGTTGCTGGCCATAGCGGCGGGGGCGGAAGAAAAGACGTCGAACCTGAAGTTCGTGGTGCTGAAGCAGCACAACGGGAAGCCGGTACGAAGCGCGAGCGTGATCCTGCACACGGTGGACAAGAAAGGCAAGCAGGGCAAGGGCGGATTGCAAACCAAGACCGACAGCGAGGGGCGGGCGATGATCCCGTCGATCCCGTACGGGAAGATGCGGGTGCAGGTGATCGCGCATGGGTTTCAGACCTTCGGCGAGGATTACGAGGTCAACCAGCCGGAGCAGGAGTTCGTGATCAAGCTTAAGATGCCGCAGGAGCAGTACACGATCTACAAGTAGCTAGTAGCTGGTAGTTGGTAGGCAGAGGCCGCGACTGAGGTCGCGGCTTTCTTGCGGGCATAGGGGTCCTTCGACTCGGCTGCGCAGGGCGCAGCCTCGCTCAGGATGACGCCAGTAAACACCTCCCCTTCCGTGCGTGAGCAGATCGCTTTGACTTCGACCAGCGGGGAACCTAGGATGGCGGGTTGCCCGAGGAAGTCATGGCCCTCATAGCTGGTCGTTGGTCTTTGGTCGCAAGTCCCTGGCCTGAAAGAGCCGGAAACGGGGAGCGGCGGATGGCATTGCGGCCCCGTCGCCCGCGCATCGTCCGCCTGGTCATTCCACTCATTCTTCTTCTGCTGTCGGCCGCGTGGGCGGGGGAGCAGGCAAGCCCCAAACGCTACATCGAAGACGTGAAGGTGCTGACCGAGGCGAAGATGGAAGGGCGGGGCGACGGGACGAAGGGACTGTCGCGCGCGGCCAAGTACATCGAGAAGGAATTCAAGCGGCTGGGGCTGGAACCGGCGGGGGTGGACGGCAGCTATCGGCAGCCCTTCACGGTCACGACGGGCGCGAAGCTCAAGGGCAAGAACCACCTGGTGGTGAAAGAGAACGGAAAGGAATGGCCGCTCAAGCTGGAGCAGGATTACATCCCGCTGAGCTTCTCGTCGGTGGGGACGGTGAGCGGGCCGCTGGTGTTCGCGGGCTACGGGGCGTCGGCGGACGAGTTCGGCTACGACGATTACATGCACTTCGACGTGAAGGACAGGATCGTGGTGGTGCTGCGCTACGAGCCGACGCTGTTCGGGCAGAAGAGCGGGGGGCAGGGCAAGACGCAGCACTCGCACCTGATCACCAAGGCAATCAACGCCAAGATGCACGGCGCCAAGGCGGTGCTGCTGGTGAACGGCAAACTCGATCCCAAGGAAGAAGACGCGCTGGTGCGCTTCGGCAGCCTGGCCGGGCCGGAGGATGCCGGCATCCCCATCGTGCAGGTAAAGAACGCGGCCGCGGACGAGTGGTTCAAGGCGGCGGGGAAGTCGCTGAGCGAAGTGCAGGGGGCGATCGACAAGGACGGCAAGCCGCAGTCGTTCGCGTTTCCCCCCGGCGTGCAGGCGACGCTGGCGGTGGACATCGAGCGCACGCACGCGACGGTGAACAATATCCTGGCCTACCTGCCGGGGAAGACGGACGAGTACGTGATCCTGGGGGCGCACTACGACCACCTGGGGTACGGGAACGCAAGCTCGCTGGCGCCGTCGCAGGTCGGGAAGCTGCATCCGGGGGCGGATGACAATGCGTCGGGCACGGCGGGCGTGCTGGAGCTGGCAAGATTGCTGGCGCCGCAGAAAGGGAAGCTGGAGCGCGGCGTGATGTTCATGTCGTTCGCAGGAGAAGAGATCGGGCTGCTGGGATCCGCAGACTGGGTGAAGGAGCCGACACGCCCGCTGGAAAAAGCGGTCGCGATGATCAACCTGGACATGATCGGGCGGCCGAAGAACCTGAAGATCTACGTGGGCGGAGTGGGCACCGGGTCCACGTTCCGGCCGCTGGTGGAGAAAGCGGCGAAGGACCAGGGGCTGACGGCGGAGATCTCGCAGGGCGGATACGCGGCCAGCGATCACACGTCGTTCCTGCCCAAGAGGATCCCGGTTCTGTTCGTGTTTTCGGGGCTGCACTCGGACTATCACAAGCCGTCGGACACGTGGGAGAAGATCGACAGCGAGGCGGCTGCGAAGGTCGTGGACATGGTCGAGGAGATCGCGACCGGAGTGGACAACGCGGCAGAGCGGCCGCAGTTCGTGAAGGTGGAGATGGAGTCGGCGCCGATGGGCGGGGGCGCGGGCGGCTATGGGCCGTGGTTCGGGTCGGTGCCGGATTTCGGCGAGACCGCGAACGGAGTGAAATTCGCCGACGTGACGCCGGGGTCGCCGGCGGCCAAGGCGGGATTCAAGGCGGGCGACATCCTGGTGCAGTTCGGCGAGATGCCGATCAAGAACCTCTACGATTTCACCTTTGCACTGCGCAAGCACAAGATCGGAGACGAAGTGGAGGTCACGGTGCTGCGGGAGGGGCAGCCGGTGAAGGCGAAAGTCACGCTGGCGCAGAGAAAGTAATCGCCGGGATCGCCGACATCGCCGGGAACGCCGCCATCGCCGGGAACGCCGCCATCGAACGAAATCTCACCACAAAGGACACGAAGGAATGCGAACCTGGATCATCGTGGTTGCAATCATTGCGTTCTGCGCCGAGATATCAGCGCAGCAAAATAAGCTCACAACGCCCGAGGAAGAGAAGCACCTGAAGAACGTCAAGCAGTTGACGTTCGGCGGGGAGAATGCGGAAGCGTATTTCTCGGCGGACAACAAGTGGCTGATCTTCCAGCACGCGGGCGAAGGCGTGCCCTGCGATCGCATCTACATCATGCCAGCTCGCGGCGGGACGCCGAAGCAGGTGAGCGACGGCAAGGGCAAGACCACGTGCTCGTACTTCTTCCCTCAGGGCGACCGGGTGCTGTTCTCGTCCACGGAGGCGGCGGGAGCGGAGTGTCCGGCGCGGCCGGAATATTCGCACGGATACGTGTGGCCGATCTACAGCAGCTATGACATCTACACCGCGAAGCGCAATGGAAGCGACCTGAAGCGGCTGACCGATTCGCCGGGCTACGACGCGGAGGCCACGATCACGCGCGACGGCAAGCACATCGTCTTCACCTCGACGCGCGACGGCGACCTCGACATCTACACCATGGATGCGGACGGCAAACACGTGAAGCGGCTGACCAACGAACTGGGGTACGACGGCGGGCCGTTCTGGTCGGCGGACGGAAAGAAGATCGTGTACCGGGCGCAGCGGCCGCGAAACGCGCTGGAGGCCGAGGAGTACAAACTGCTGCTCAAAGAGGGGCTGATCAAGCCGGGGAACCTGGAGATCTGGGTGATGAAAGCGGATGGCTCGGGAAAACACCAGGTCACGCACAACGGGGCGTCGAACTTCGCGCCGTTCTGGCATCCGGACGGGAAGCGGATCATCTTCGCGTCGAACATGGCCAAGCCGGACAGCATGGAATTCGACCTGTACCTGATCAAGGAAGACGGCAACGGGCTGGAGCGGGTGACCTATCATCCTGCGTTCGACGGGTTTCCCATGTTCAGCTCGGACGGGAAGAAGCTGGTGTGGTCGTCGAACCGGAACCAGTCGAGGCCCCACGAGACGAACATCTTCATCGCGGATTGGAAGGAGTAGAGATCGGGGGATCCGGGGATCGCCGGGATCGCCGAGATCGCCGGGGTCAAGAAGAGGGTCAACACAAAGGGCACAAAGGTCCGCGAAGGAAGGCACGAAGGGAGCCGGACGCTCACGCTGCGATATGTCGGACCTCACAAATTGACGTGACGGGCGTCACCGAGCAAGGTCCGGGCGGACGCTACCGTAGGAATGGCTTCACCCGAAACCCATCTTACGGAGTCAGCTTTCATGGCCTACGTCATCACCGATGGTTGTATCAAGGACTCGCTGTGCGTAAACGCGTGTCCGGTCGACTGTATCCACCCCAAAGAGGACGAACCGAAGTTCGCGGAAGCGACACAGTTGTACGTGGACCCGGCGACCTGCATCGATTGCGGCGCGTGCGTGGGGGTCTGCACTTCGGATTCGATCTTTGCCCTCGACGATGTGCCGGAAGACAAGAAGCAGTTCATCGAGGTCAACGCCCAGTTCTACGCCGCCTAGGCGCCGGCGTCCGCAGCCTCAAGTCAAGACAGGGAGACGTGTCTGCGTCTCCCTTTTTCATTCCGGGCAAAGGCAGCGGGGCGGGTACAATCTGGCGGAGGAAAATCAGGCGCGATGGCTGCCCCCACCCCATTGGCGTTGGATCTGGCGCTGATCTCGGCGGCGTTGCTTGGATTCCGCCACGGCTTCGATCACGACCACGTCGCGGCCATCACCGACATCGCCAGCGTGGAGAAGAGCCCGCGGCAGGCGATGAAGATGGGCCTGCTCTATGCCGCCGGGCACGCGGCGACGGTGGCGGCGCTGGGGACCGCGGTCATCCTGTTGCAGAAGTCCTTGCCGGCGGGGATGGACGCGTGGATGGAGCGCGTGGTCGGGGTGACGCTGCTGGCGCTCGGCTTCTACGTCCTGTGGACCGCAATCGTCCCGCGAGCCGGGCATGCGCATGCGCCGCGGACCAGGATCGTGCTGCTGGTGAACGCGGTGTTGTGGGCAGCGTGGCGCGTGCGCAAGGCATTCAGGAGAGCTCCGGTGGAGCGGTACGGACTTTTTCGTGACGGGATCGGGAAAGCGCCGGCCTTCGCGGTGGGGGTGATCCACGGCCTGGGCGCGGAGACACCCAGCCAGATCCTTCTCTTCCTGCTGGCGGTCAACCTGGGCGGCATGGCCAAGGGCCTGCTCGGCCTGGGCACCTTCATCGTGGGGATGATTGCGATGAATACGCTGATATGCGCGGTGGCGGCCGGGGTGGTCAAGGTGTCGGCGCAGCGGCCGCGGGCCTTCCAGTGGATGACCGGCCTGGCGGCGGCGTATTCGATCGTGGTCGGGGCAATCTTCCTGCTGGGGCCGACAGCGGTGTTCGCAGTCGTGGGGCGATAACTTCCTTTCCGCGGATGGACGCGGATCCGTGCAAATCAGGCAAAGAAAAAGGACGGGCGAGAGCGCCCGTCATAAATCGCCGAGACCGCCGAGATCGCCGGGAATGTAGTCAAGCAAGGTCGAAGACAAGTACCTCAGCGGGGTGAGGTTCCGCGCCGATGAGATGGAGAGCGGACTCATCGCTGACGGAGGCGCCGTCGCCGGCGTTCAGCGTCTTTCCGTTAAGTGTGACCGAACCGCGCGCGACCTGAACCCAGGCGTGGCGTCCGGGCGCGATCTGGTGGCGGACGGAGGCGCCGGTGTCGAGCACGGCGGCGTAGATGCTGGCGTCCTGGTGGATGGTGACAGAGCCGTCGCGGCCGTCGCGCGAGGCCACCAGGCGCAGGCGATTGCGCTTGTCGTCCTGAGAGAACGTCTTCTGCTCGTAGCTGGGTTCGAGCTCCTTCTTCTCGGGAAAGATCCAGATCTGAAGCAGGTGGACAAGCTCCTGTTTGGAATGGTTGTACTCACTGTGCAGGACGCCGGTGCCGGCGCTCATGCGCTGGACGTCGCCGGGGCGGATGGTGGAGCCGGTGCCCATGCTGTCCTTGTGGGAGAGCGCGCCCTCGAGCACGTAGGTGACGATCTCCATGTCGCGGTGCGGGTGCGTGCCGAAGCCGTAGCCGGGCTGCACAAAGTCTTCGTTGATGACGCGCAGGGCTCGGAACTGGTGGTGCGCCGGATCGTGGTAGTCGGCAAAGGAAAACGTATGCCAGGTGTTCAGCCAGCCATGGTCGAAATGGCCGCGTTCGCCAGCAGGACGGATGGTGATCATGTTCGCCTCCCGAAGGATATAGATGCTTTAACGTTGAAATAGATTCAGGGGCGCTTTTGGGCGAGGCCCAGCTTGCGGCAGAGGGCCGCCAGGGTCGCCTGTTGGGCGGGGCTGAGGGCGGAGAGGGCGCGGGTGATCTCCCGAGCGTGGGCGGGGAACAGGCCGGCGATGAGTTTCTTCCCCCGGGGCGTGAGGGAGACGCGCACGAAGCGGCGGTCGGTGGCGTCCGGGCAGCGGGAGGCCAGGCCGCGCTTTTCCAGGTTGTCCACCACCATGGTCAGGTTGCCGCTGGTCTTAAGGATCTTGCGGGCAAGGTCGGAGAGGAACAGCGGGCCCAAATGGTGGAGGGCCTCAAGAACGCCGAACTGGCTGACGGTGAGGCCGGCGGCATCGAGGCGGCGGTTGACGTGTGCAGTGACGCTCTCGGCGGCACGCAGCAGCTTGACGTAGGCGTCCAGCGCACGCTTCTCCTGCGGTCGTCCCTTGTAGTGGCCCATCGGTTCAATCTTAAAGCATCGGAAGAAAAAGACTCACCACAAAGAACGAGTCAACGAAGATCGCCGGGACCGCCGACATCGCCGGGATCGCCGAGAGTGCAAAGCCGACCACCAGAAGAGGACACCAGGGAGAGGGAGGAACGGGCACAGAGGAGAGGCCTCCATTTACAATCGGCGGGCATGGCTGGACTGAAGGGCAAGACGGTGCTGGTGACGGGGGCGGCGCGGCGCATCGGGCGGGAGATCGCGCTGGAAGCGGCGCGCGCAGGGGCGAATGTCGCCATCACGTACCTGGGTTCCGAGCGGGATGCGCGGCGGACGCTGGCGGAGGTCGGTGCGGCGGGGGCGCAGGGCCTGTCGGTGCGCTGCGATGTCCGCGAGCCCAAGAGCGTGATTGCAGCGGTGCGCGCGGTGGTGCGCGAGTTCCGCGGCATCGACGTGCTGGTGAACAATGCGGCGGTGTACGAAACGGCGCGGTTCGAGGAGATCACGGTCCAGCAGTGGGACAACATCTTCGCCACCAATGCGCGCGGGGCGTTCCTGGTGAGCCGGGCGGCGCTCGAGACGGTGCGCGAGCGGCGAGGAAGGATCGTTAATCTGGGGTCGCTAGGCGGCCTGCAGCCGTGGGCGACGCACGCGCACTATTGCGCGTCCAAGGCGGCGCTGATCATGCTGACGCAGGTGATGGCCAAGGCGCTGGCGCCAGAGGTCGCGGTGAACTGCGTGGCGCCCGGGATGATCGACATGGACGAGGGCGACAAGGCGTTTTTCCGCAGGCTGGCCAGGAAGACTCCAATGCGACGCAGCGGCGAAGCGGGGGAAGTGGCCGCGGCGGTCATGTTCTTCGCCACGGCGCCGCGGTTCATCACCGGGCAGACGCTGGCGGTGGACGGGGGATTAGGGCTGGGGTAGGCGTTCTCCGGCGGGAACCCACAGCGGCTTTGGAAATAGAGGTCCTTCGACTCGGTGCGCGAAACCCCGGCGCACCTCGCTCAGGATGACACCCGTTCTACCCGTGCAGCCGCCCTTGGCTGGCGGTAGGGGATGGAAGCGGAGGCCGAGACCGAGTTATGGGTTGGCCTTGGATTCCGTCGCGGGTGCGAGTGCCCGTTCGTCCTGCTGGTCATAGTGACTGTGCAGACCCGCAGCGATCTCCTGTTCACTGACGCGTTTGCGACAGTGATAGCAAATGATCACCGGTTTCATCTTCCACCCCCACCATGTCATGCGCGGATGATGGATCGAATCCCGGACCGCTTCAAGATAACGAGGGGCACCAGGAGCATGGTTACTATGGGGTCCAGAAGGTAATCGAGGGGAAGCGAACGGGGCGGAAGACCCGCCGGCGGATCGAGCCAGGTCGCCGGAATGACCGTGGAGGCCGAAGTGGCTTCGCGCGGTCTGCGATTGCGTGATTGCGCTTGCGACCGTTGCAGATCCGCAGGGTGATTTTCCACCCCGATCTACGAGCGCAGCATAGCGCGTAGCGCGGGAACCGCAAGATAACGGCGGTCACACCCATGGTTACCAGAAGTTTCCCGATCCGGCTCATCGGATTTCTGGCTGCTAGAATCATGAACTCTCTGAAGGGCAGTTTGAACCGGAGGCGCCTATGCCAGGCAGACAGTTCAGCACGCTTGTTCTGGGGATACTCTTACTTTGCACTGCAGCGGTGTTCGCTCAAGTCCAGCAGATTCCACCAAGCATTTCGGTCAGCGGCCAGGCGGATGTGCGGGTGATACCGGATGAAGTAGTTCTGACACTGGGAGTCCAAACCGCCGACAAGGTTCTCAAAACCGCGAAAGCGGCCAACGACAAGATCATCAAAGAGGCGACAGCCGTTTGCAGACGACACGGAGTCGAACCGCAACATATCCAGACCGATTACCTGCAAATCGAACCGCACTATCGAGACGAGGAAGTCACCGGCCAGTTGCTGGGATACGTCGTGCGACGTTCGATCGTGGTGCGCTTGAAGAACATAAGCCAGTTCGAAGGTTTGCTGTCAGACGTACTGGACGCCGGAGTAAACCATGTCCACGGAATCGATTTCCGTACGACGGAAATGCGCAAGTATCGGGACCAGGCGCGCACGCTGGCGATCAAAGCCGCCAAAGAGAAGGCGGACGCACTGGCCACCGACGCCGGACGGACAGTAGGGAAAGTGCTGACCATCAGTGAAGGCGGACAAGGCTGGTGGTCAGGGTATGGGGCGTGGTGGGGAAGCCGCGGCGGATACATGTCCCAAAACGTGATCCAGAATTCCGGTCCGGGGCCTTCACCGGAAAGCGGCAACCTGGCTCCGGGGCAGATTTCGGTGAGCGCGAGTGTTTCCATGACATTTGCCCTGGAGTAGGAGGCATATCTGTACTCGGGAATTTTCAACATCGCTGTGGAAAATTATGTGGAAAACTCGGACTTTAATTACGAAATGCCGCGTAAGTTCGGGCGGTTCTACAGGTTGCACACGTAGAGGTGCGGATTGCGGCGAGCAAAATGCTGAGGCCGAAATCAAGAAAAGGGGCGGGTCGGAGACCCGCCCCGCGCAACCATCGTTGCTGTCAGTGCCGTAAGCGGAGGGCCGAGGCCACGCGTTCCACGGCGAGCAGGTGGGCAGCACGGCGCAGGGAGATATGCTCGCGTGCCGCGGCATCGTGCACCGCGAGATAGGCTTTCTGGATGCAATCCTTGATGTGCGCCTCGACTTCTCCGTTCAGGCGGCAGACGCCGCGCTGGTTCCGCGACCACTCGACCACAGAGGCCAGCAGGCGGGTGGAATTGGCAAGAATGTCGGGGACCACCAGCACATCGCGATCCTCGAAGATGTGATCGGCCGCCGGGGTAATGGTCTCCTTGACGGCCTCCACCACTACGCCGGCGCGGACTTTGCCGGCGTTGGCGGAGGTGAGCTGGTGCTCCGCGGCGGCGGCAAGCAGCAGGTCGCAGGGCGCCTCGAGAACGTCCTCGTTGGCGACCGTGGAGGCGCCGGGGAAGCCGAACATGATGTGGTTGGTCTCGACGTAAGATTGGAGTCCCTCGACGTCCAGACCGCGCTCGTTGTACAGGCCGCCGGAGATGTCGGCGATGCCGACGATGCGAGCGCCGGCAGCGTGCAGGAGGCGGGCGGCCGCAGCGCCGATCTTGCCGAAGCCCTGCACGGCGATGGTCGACTCGCGCAGGTGGCGGCCTCGCTCCACCAGCACTCGCTCGAGCAAGAGGAAGAGGCTGCGAGCGACCAGCGCATCGTATCCGGGCAGTCCCCAGAGCCCCTCGGGTTTGCCGGTCACGACACCGGCTTCGATGTGTCCAGCGGCGCGGATGAAGCCGTCGAACATCCAGGCGGCGGTCTGGGGGTTGCTGCCGATGCCGGGCGCCAGGACGTCGGTCATGGGCCCAGCGATACCGCGCAGGGCATAGACGTACTCCTTGGTGACGTCGCGCAGCTCGCGCTCGCTGAGCTTCTGCGGATCGCAGACCACGGCGCCGGCGCTGCCACCGAACGGCAAATCAAATAGCGCGCACTCCCAGGTGGTGGTCATGGCGGCAGCCCGAACCTGGTTGAGGTGGACGTCGGGAGCAAAACGCACGCCCCCGAGGGTCGGCCCCTGCCAGGTGCAGTGCTGGACGCGGTAGCCGGTGATGGTCAGAGCCTGGCCGGCGTCGGAGACCAGGGGCAGATTGACCGAGAGCTCGCGCTCGGGATGGCGCAGGCGCTCGACGATCCAATCCTCAAGATCGAGTGCGCGTGCAGCCGTCTCGAAGTGCAAGGTGGCCTGGACGAATGGATCGAAGGATTCTTCTTCCGCTGCGATGTGCGCGGGGAGCAGCTCGTTGGAGATCATGGTGAACCTCCCCGGGGGCCCGGTGACGCGGGCCCCCGAACCAGTAGTCGGTCAGTCTGCGGCCCCAGCCTGTGGCATATAGGCGCGAGGCTGTGGGTAGCGGAAGTGCGGGAGCTCGCGCGGCGGCTCGCTCCGCGGGAAGATCTTCAGGTGGAGGACCGCCAAGCGGAACGCCAAGACCGCGGCCGTAGCCAGCATGATGGTCACCGCCATTTCCGGCCACTTGGGCACGTAGTGGGCCTGCGTAGCCCGCTCCAGCGAGGTGATAGAGACATTGATACGATGAACCATGAAGCCGGCGACCGTGACCGCGCTCGCCCAATACAACCCGATGGGCGCCTGCCGCACACGCCGCAGGTTGAACAGCACCAGCGGCGCGGCGATGAACAGTGCAATCTCCAGCCAGAAGTATGCGGTTTCTTCCACCGGCCGGAACATGTAGGGGAGCGCATTCTGCTTGGCCAGATCGGCGAAGCGGAACAGCGCGAAGATCACGAGAATGGGGGTGATCATCCGGCTGAGCTCATCCAGGATGCGCAGATCGATGCGCACATGCAGCGAGCGTACGCAGAGATACAGCGCCATGATGATCATGGCCATGCCGGCGGGGATGGCGGACATATAGAAGAGCGTCGTCTGGTAGTTGCTGTACCAGAGGGGATACATCTTGCCCTTGAAGATGATGAACAGCCCGCCCAGGAAGGACTGGTGTAGGGAGGAGAGCAGCACGCCGACCAGCACCAGTGCGATGAGGATGCGATGCTGCCAGGCCAGGTACCACTCGCGAACCGGCTTCCAGGGGATCTTCTCTGCCAGGGCGGGGGAGAACTCCAGCGCCAGCACGGTGGTGTAGAGCATGATGCACCAGACCACTTCGAAGAGCACCGAGTTACGGTTCCACATGACGATGGGATGCCAGAAATTCCAGGGCAGACCCAGCTCCCAGGCGTATCCCAGGCACACCGACAGGTAGCCAAGGAAGGCGATCATGACGGCCGCCCGCAGGATGGGGCGGTAGCGCTCCATGCCCAGCAGGTACACCGCGCCGGCGATGGCGAAGCCGCCGGCAGAAAGTCCGACACCGCAGAGCGTCGCCACGCCGACCCAGATGCCCCAGGGCTGCGCGTTCGACATGTTGGTGGCCACCGCGAAGCCTTTGACGAAGCGGAGATAGGTGGCCCAGATGCCGGCGGCGAAGATGATGCCGACCAGCACTCGCCACAACGTGATCTTGTCTGCAATCTTGTGCGACATGGCTCAGCTCCTTTCCTCGTTGGACTCGGTCGCGCGGCTTTCGGCCAGCGCCACCTCGCGCTTGCGCTGGGTGAACCAGTAGAGGCCGGAGAGCAGGGATCCGCCCACCAGGACGACCGTGGGCACTTCACCCAGGGCGGCCGCGCTCAAAGTGGGCAGCGGTTGCATCATGGGCGCGGTCACGAAGCCCAGCGCTTCGAAAGGCACATCGGAGATGTAGAAGACCGAAGTGCCGCCCACTTCCATCTCGCCGTAGATCTTGCGCACGTAGGCGGGGTTCTCGGCGATACGCTTGTGCGCCTCGGCCAGCAGTTCTTCACGGTCCCCGAAGATGGTCGCCCCGACGGGACAGACCTCAGCGCAGGCGGTGGGCTTGCCGGCGAGTACACGCTCGGCGCACATGTCGCACTTGGTGACGTAGGGCGCCAGCTTGCTCCACTCGTACTTGGGGACCTCGAAGGGGCAGGCGATCATGCAATAGCGGCAGCCGATGCACTTACCGCCGGCGTAACGCACCGCGCCCTGAGCCGTTTTCGTCAACGCGCCGACGGGACACGCCGAGACGCAGGCCGGGTTCTCGCAATGCATGCACTGCCGGCGGACAAACTTTCCGCCACGCTCCTGCACCACGGTGAGGGCCGTGGCCGAGAGCGCGGTCTCGTGCTCTGGCGGGAAGCCGTGGATCTCCTTGCACTTCTGCTCGCAGGCCTGGCAGCCGATGCACTTGGTGATGTCGATCAGCAACGCGTTCGATCTGGTTTCCATGGTCATGCCTCCTCATGCGTTCTGGCCGAGCCCTAGGTCAGGAAGAATTCCCTGACGATGCGGCGCTGGAGATCGGCGTCCACCTTCTTCAGTAAACCGGCGACCGGTTGCCCGCCATCCTGCATGACGGCGGCGCTCTGGGCCGTCATCGAAGCCAGACGGCTGAGAGTGCTCTGCATCCAGGGAGCGACCATCGGTCCCTGCACCAGGTTCTTCAGATTGGTGTTGATCTCGGGCGACTTGATGACGCAGATCCAGCCTTCCTTGTAGGGGTCCTTCAGCGCCAACTCGGGGTCCTTGAGGACACTGTTGTTGACCGAGATGAGCACCCCCTCGACGGGGGAAAGCATGTCCACGGTCTGGCCGTCAAAGGTGACGCTCCAGAGCTTCTGGCCCTGGCGGACCCAGCGGTTCAGGGCAGCGACCTCGATGCGCTCCGCCTTGCCGAACAGGTTGGCGGCAAAGCCGTCGAGGCCGATGCGCGCGTTCTGGTGGCCTTCGTCGATGGCCCAGGTATGACCAGGATGGAAGAAGTAGCCGCGCGGAAGGTCGAAACCCATCTCGCGGGTCATGACCGGCTGGGCGGGCGTGGCCGTGGCCAACACCGTCTTCGCTGCCAGCACCCGCTCATCCCTGCCCCTGATGAAGTAGGTGATCACCATGATCAGCAAGAATGTGAGCAGTACGAACAGAATCGACATATGCGCCTCCAAACTCCACTCGTAAACAGTGCACGTTGGGGCGCACTCCGAATGTGGTGGAGGGAAAGGAGTTACGAGAGGTCAGGAGGGCAGACTCTGGATTGTGATTAGCGTTTTGCTAGGGGGCGCTGCATTTTGCAGGAGCGCGGAAAGCAGTCGCCATGGGCTCGACCGGCTTGGCTTGCTCGAAATCACGGATCTCCGCGGGAAGATACGAGGCGTCGATGTCGCCCTCCGGAGCGAGGATCATGGCGCCGGAAGTGCCTTCGCCTTGACCAGTGATGGTTCAGGCGGCATAATCTCGCGCGCACCCGCGGTTGTTCCTCCGGCCTCATCTTGTCGCGCGTCCCGCGGCGACTGAGGCCCGGTCAAGTTCCACTCCACAGGAGTTCCGGCAATGAGCGATTCAGAGACCAAACGGCTGGGCGATTACGAGATCCTTGACGAATTGGGCGCCGGCGGCATGGGCCGCGTGTACCGCGTGCGAAACGTCCTTACCGACCGCGTTGAAGCCATGAAGGTACTGTTGCCCAACCTGCAAGGCCATGAAGAAGTGGCGGCCCGCTTCCTGCGCGAGATCAAGGTGCTGGCTGCGCTCAACCATCCGAATATCGCCGCTCTGCGCACTGCGCTGACCATCGAGAACCAGCTGGTCATGGTGATGGAGTATGTCGAGGGCGAGTCGCTGTCGTCGCGGCTCAACATCGGCGCGATCCCGGTCGGGGAGGCGCTGAAGTACCTGGACCAGGTGCTGGACGCGCTCAGCTATGCGCACCGGCACCATGTGATCCACCGCGACATCAAGCCCGCGAACATGATGCTCACCAGGCAGGGTGTGGTGAAGTTGATGGACTTCGGCATCGCGCACACCGAAGGCGAGGCCAAGAAGCTCACCGCTACCGGCTCGACGCTCGGCTCGATCAGCTACATGTCTCCGGAACAGGTGAAGGGCGAAGCCACGGACGAGCGCTCCGATCTTTATTCATTGGGGATCTCGCTCTACGAGATGGTGACGGGGAAGAGGCCATTCGATGAAGGCAGCAGCTTCTCGATCATGGCGGCGCACGTCAACCAGGCGCCGAGGCCACCGGTCGAGTTGCATCCGGGCCTGCCGGCGACGGTGAATGACCTGATCCTGACTTCGATCGCCAAGCTGCCGAGCGAGCGCTTCCAGACTGCGGACGCATTCCGTAATGCGGTGCGGCAGGCGCGGGCGTCCGTCCCCGCGGACGACCGGACGATCCTGCAAGGCTCGGCCAGCAACACATCGGCCGATGCGCCGACTGTGTCGCGTCTTGGCGCCGCGGCGAACGACAGGACGGTGGTGCAAGGCTCGACCAACGACACAGTTGACGCGTCAATGGCGCCTACCGCGTCGCACGCCGCAATCCCGAGCATGCCGGCGCCTCTTCCTCCCGCCTATCGGCAGGCATACGCAGCGGCTCCCACCCCTGCGCCACCGCGGGCGGCCTCTCCCCAATCCGCAGCAGCGCCGGCACAAGCTCCGCCCGCAGCGGCCAGCCACCGCGGGTTGTACATGGCGCTTGGTGGGTTGCTGGTGGTCGTGGCCCTGATCGGCGCCGGACTCTATATGCCTGGGCACAAGAAGGCGTCGGCATCCGATGCGGTGGAAGCGCCCAAGGTCATGCAGCAAACTGCGGCGCCGACTCCGGCGCCGGCTGCCACACCGGTCGCCGCGCCTGAACCGACACCGGACGCTAAGGCCCTCGCCCACGCCAAAGCGCAACGGCTCGCGCAAGAGAAGGCCGCCGCTGATGCCGCCGCTGCCGCCGAGCGAAAGGCGCAACTCGACCAGGTCGAGCACCAAATCGATCAACTGACCGGCCGGGCCGGGGCGGTGAATGCTAGCCTCAACACCATGCAGCGTCAGCAGGCCGCCGCTGGGTACGGGCTGCGCGGCGATATGGCTTCCGCGCAAACCAGGCTGAACGTCAATCTGCAGAAAGCCCAGAGCGCTATCCAAGCCGAAGATCTGGACCGCGCCAAACGATATGCGGCGCAGTCCGAAGCCGATCTCGAGGTGCTGGAGAAGTTTCTGGGCAGATGACTAGCGCCGACGGTTGTGCCCTCCACCCTTCGCGTCCAAAAGCGGGGCGCCCATCGGCTCCGCTCAGGGCAGGCTCCGGATGGGGCACCCACATTTGCCTTGCTCCCGGATAGCTCAGTTCTATGTTCTGCGCGAATAGGTGGGCCACCCGCCAACGGTTCGGAAATTGCCGCTTGTCACCGTCCTCCTGACTGATTCGTCAGTTGTCCGAGTGCGTGCGTTTCAGGCGGCGGAGCAGGGAAGTGGGGTGGATGCCGAGGATGCGCGCGGCCTGGGTCTTGTTGTTGCCGCTGGCGCTGAGCACCTCGTGGATGTACCGGTCTTCCAGTTCATCCAAGCTGAGGAACTGATGCCCGGTGGGAGAAACCTCGATGCTGGTCATGGGGGCTTCGGGCGGCTTGGCTTGCTCGTAATCGCGGATCTCTTCCGGAAGGTAGGCCACGTCAATGTCGCCTTCGGGCGACAGGATCATGGTGCGCTCGATGACGTTGCGCAGCTCGCGGATGTTTCCCGGCCAAGGATAGCGGCCGAGACTTTCAGCGGCGGCGGGGGTCAGGCCGGTAAAGTTCTTCTTTAAGTCCCGGTTGTAACGCTGCATCAGGTCAAGGGCGAGGGGGACGATGTCTTCCTTGCGCTCGCGCAGCGGATGGATGTGAACCGGGACCACCGCAAGGCGGTAGTAGAGGTCTTCGCGGAACTTGCCGGCGGCGATCAATGCCTTGAGGTTCTGGTTGGTGGCAGCGATGATGCGCACATCCACGGTGATGACGCGGGTGCCGCCCAAACGCATGAAGGTGCCTTCCTCGAGCATGCGCAGCAACTTGGCCTGCACGTTGAGCGACATGTCACCGATCTCGTCGAGAAAGAGAGTGCCGTGGTGAGCGCGCTCGATGAGGCCTTCCTTGCGGTGGCGGGCGTCGGTGAAGGCCCCGGGCTCGTAGCCGAACAGCTCGCTCTCGAGCAGGGTGTCGGGCAAGGCGGCGCAGTTGAGCTCGATGAGCGGCATGGCGGCGCGGGGGCTGTGATAGTGGATGGCCTTGGCCAGCACTTCCTTGCCGGTGCCGCTCTCGCCCTGGATAAGGATGGTGGTGCGGTCGGAGTCGGCGGCCTTGCGGCAGACCTCCAGCATCTCGTGGACCAGGGGGTTCTGGGTCACGACGCGGCCGAAGTCATAGCGTCCCTTGGCGTTCTGCACGGTCTCGGTGACGCGGACGCGAAGCGCGAGCATCTCGGTGGCGCGGCGTACGGTGTTCACCATGTCGGCCAGATGGAAGGGTTTGACCAGGAAGTCGTAGGCGCCGAGCTTCATGGCTTCGACCGCGCGATCCACCTGGTGATAGGCGCTCATCATGATGGCGATGGTAGTCGGCGACTGCTGCTTGATCTCGCGCAGGACCTCGACCCCGTCGATGCCGGGCAGGACGACGTCGAGCAGGACCAGGCTGGGATGGTCCTGGGCGAACATCTCCAGCGCCTGCTCGCCGCTGGTGGCCAGCTGCGCCTCGAAGCCTTCCTCGTGCAGGGCGCGGCTGATGGTGCGCAGGGTGAGCGCCTCATCGTCGACGACCAGGATCGAGTACGCCATTACGTCACCACCTCTTCGAACTCGGGCGCGGGACGTCCCACCTGCCGGATGGGCAGGGTGATGCGCACCGAAGTGCCCTGGTTGGGGATGCTCTCGATCCGCAGATCGCCCTTGTGGCTGCGGACGTAAGACTGGCTGATGCTGAGCCCGAGGCCGGTGCCTTTGCCGCGCTTGGTGGTGAAGAAAGGCTCGGTCACACGCGGCAGTATGTCGGCGGGGATGCCGCACCCGGTGTCGGAGACGACGATCTCGATCTCCTCCGCAAACTTGACCTTGCGCGCAGTGACGCAGATGCGGCCGCCTTCGTCCGTCGCCTGGCCGGCGTTGAGCAACAGGTTCATGAGCACCTGGGAGAGCTGGTTGGCGTCGGCGGAGACCTGCGGCAGGTCGGCGGGGATGTCCCTGGCCAGCTCGATGCCATGGAACAGCGGCTGGTAGCGGAGGAAGGCAAAGGTGTCCCCGACCAGGCGATCGAGATTGATCTTGCTGATGAGCAGCGGGCCGGGGCGGGCGTAGTTCAGCAGGCCATGGATGGTGGCGGAGATGCGCTTGGCGCCCTCGATGCATTGCTGGATCTCTTCGCGCAGCTCCTCGTCTTTGGCGGCGCGCAGCTCGAGTTCCAGGTGGGAGAAGATGCCGAGCAGGGGATTGTTGATCTCGTGAGCGGCGCCCATGGCGAGCTGGGCCAGGGCCGCGTACTTCTCGTACTCGGCGAGCTGCGCCTGGAACTGGGTCTTCTCGCGGGCGAGCTCGCGTTCTTCATTGAGGCGATGCGCCAGCTCCTCCTGGGCCAGGTCGCGCTCCTGCTCGCGCTGCTGGGCTAGTTCGAGGGCTTTGCCCAGCTCCTTCGTGGTCCTTTGGTACCGCTTCCGGGTGATCCACCACGCCAGAAGAGCAACGAGGAGGCCAACTGTCGTCATCAAAATGACGATCTCGTGGTTGATGAAAAACGGAGGGAGGGCGAGGGCGCAGCTGCCGAGCGGCAGGGCGGAGATCATATCCCGGGGCGGAAAGTGGGGCCGGCACGCAAGCAAAGTCCGCTCCTTTCCGTTATCCAACTTAACAATGGACGGGGACGGGCGGAGAGGCAGTGATGGGGGTCACACGGAGAGGTGATTCAGAACGTGGAGGAGCCCGGAACTGGTTGATTCCAGAGAGCGTTTCGTGATTGCGCATCATTCGCCCATGACTTTGACAATGACGCGCTTGCTGCGCTGGCCGTCGAACTCGGCATAGAAGATGCGCTGCCAAGTGCCGAAGTCGAGCCTACCGGCAGTGACGGGCACGACGACCTCGTGGTGCACCAAGATCGCCTTCAGGTGTGAATCGCCATTGTCTTCGCCGGTGCGGTGATGGCGATAGTCCTGGCGGAAGGGCGCCAGCCGTTCCAGCCACTCGTCGATGTCCTGGATCAGTCCGGACTCGTCGTCGTTGACGTAAACGCCGGCGGTGATGTGCATGGCCGAGACCAGCACCAGGCCCTCGCGCACGCCGCTCTTGCTGACAATGGCTTCGACCCGCGGCGTGATGTGCACGTACTCGCGGCGCTTCTTCGTGTGGAACGTCAGATATTCGGTGTGGACTTTCATGGCGTTCTCCTGCCGATGTGCTCCGAAACAGGATTCTAGCCCGGGCACGAGGACATGGCCGAGCCGGAAGGAGGAGGGCCGCCGGCCGGGGAGAAGCGAACCAAGGCGGGTATCGCGGAGCACGTCTGATAATGCGAGGATGGCAGCATGTCTGCCGCCATTCAAAACCAGCCAGCGCTGGTCTCCTTCACCGATTACTTAAAGGTGGAGAAGGGGCTGGCGCGGCTGACGGTCGCGGCCTATACCTGCGACCTGCTCCAGTTCGCCGAATTCCTCGAGGGGCGCCGCCGGGTGCTGGCCGGCGCACGGCGGGACGACGTCCGCGACTTCCTCGACCGGCTGTTCGCCCACCGGGTGGACGGCCGCTCGGTGGCGCGCAAACTCTCCGCTCTGCGCCACTTCTACAAGTACCTGCTGCTCGACCGCATGATCGAGCACGATCCCACGCTTAACATCGACACTCCCCGGCAATGGAAGGTCCTGCCCAAGGCGCTCTCGCGCGAGGAGATCGGGAGCATGTTGGGGCCGAGATCGCGCGAGCCGAAAACGAAGTTGGAGCGGGCGCTCGCGGCGCGGGACCGGGCGATGCTGGAGGTGTTCTACGGCGGCGCGCTGCGGGTCTCGGAGATGGTGGGAGTGAAACGGGAAGACCTGAAGCTCGACCTGGGCTACGTTCTGGTGCGCGGCAAGGGGGACAAGGAGCGGATCGTGCCGCTGGGCAAGCCGGCGATCGACGCGGTAGAAGACTATCTGAAAAACTGCCGGGAGGCGCTGGCCGGGGGCAAGAGTTCGCCGCTGCTTTTCATAGCGCGAGGCGCGCGGCAACTGACGCGGCAACGCGTATGGCAGATGGTGCGCGCGGCCGCCACCGGCACGGGTCGTCCCGCGAGCCCGCATATGCTGCGTCACAGTTGCGCGACGCATATGGTGGAGAAGGGCGCGGATCTGCGCACGGTGCAGACCATCCTGGGGCACGCCGACATCGCCACCACGCAGGTGTACACGCACCTGGCGCTGGACCGGCTCAAGACGGTGTATCGCGAACACCACCCGCGGGCGAAGAGGATAGCTCCACAGGGCGCGAAGGAATGACATCGCAGATCGAAAAATCGGTGGCCCGCTTCCTGAAGTCTCTGCGGGAGAAGAACGCTTCGGCGCACACCATCCGGGCATACGCAAATGACCTGGAACGGTTCGTGAGCTTCGCGGGCGGTGGGGCAACGTGGAAGGCGATCGATCACGTGCGCATCCGCGGGTTCCTGTCGCACCTGTACGAGGCGGGGCTGGGGAAGACCTCGGTGGCGCGGGCGCTGGCGGCGCTGCGGTCGTTGTACCGCTGGCTAGCGCAAGAGGGCGTGGTGGAGCAGAACCCCGCGCTGCTGGTGTCCACGCCGAAGCTTCCCAAGAAGCTGCCTCGGGTGCCGACTATCGAAGAGATGAACACCGTGCTGGACGGCGGCATGCCCGAGTGCGCCTCGTGGCCGGAGCGCGACCTCCTTATACTTGAGCTGCTCTACGGCTGCGGCATCCGCAACTCGGAGCTGGTCGGGATCCAGCTGGACGACATCCGCTGGTCGAACGAAGCCATCCTGGTGCGCGGCAAGGGCAAGAAGGAGCGGTACGTGCCCTTCGGCGATGCGGTGCGTGGGGCGGTCGAGGCCTACCTGCCGACTCGGCAACAACTCCTGGGAGAGAGGAAGAAGGCGACGCGAGCCCTGCTGGTGAACCTGCGCGGGGCGCCGCTGACCACCCGCAGCGTGGGCCGGATCGTGAAGCAGATCGCGGTGGCGAAGGGACTCTCGCCCGACGTCCACCCGCACACCCTGCGCCACGCATTCGGCACACACATGCTGGAGGAGGGTGCCGACCTGCGCGCCATCCAGGAACTGCTGGGCCACGAGCGGCTCTCGACCACCCAGCGCTACACGCAGCTCTCCATGAAGCACGTGCTCCGGGTGTACGACGAGACCCACCCGCGAGCGAAATAGTGGTCTATGCCGCAGAAAGCGGCAACGGCAGGGATTATTCGTGCTACGATTCGTCTCTCCTCTACCGGCTCCGAACGCCTGTTCACGGAGTGAGTCGACATGAGCTCTGCTGAAAAATCTGCCGAAGGCATCGACAAGCGGCGGCATCAGCGCGTGCCGCTGGACGTCCGCATGATGGTGCGTGTGACCACATCGGCGGTCACCACGCGCCTGAAGGCGCGCAGCGTGGACATCAGCGAATCGGGCCTGGCGTGCCGCCTGCCGGAGGATCTGATGGACGGCCAGTCCGTGGTGCTGGAGTTCGCACTGCCGCTGTGCCCGGAGACGTTCAAGGTACAGGCGGTGGTGCGTCACCGCAAGGGTTCGCGGCACGGCTTTGAATTCGTCAAACTGCCGCCCGAGTACAAGAAGCGGATCCTGGGTGTGCTGGAAGCCCTGCCCACGCTGGAAGGCGAGACCCGGACGTATTAATCGGCGGCGAGTTCCTCGGCCGGCGCCGGCACGCCGGCGATCTCCACCCACATCCGCATGACGCGCTCCTTCAGTTCGCGCGTGAGCTCCTCGTAGACCTTCTCATCGTGTTGCCGGCCGGGCGCCGGCAGGATGGGGTCGCCGATGGCGATGCGCAGGCGCGAGAAGCTCTGGAAGCTCCTTCCGCGAGGCCAGGCCTCGTGGAATCCCGCTACTGCCACCGGATAGATGGGGACGTTGAGGTGAGTGCTCAGGATGGCAGCGCCCTTCTTGAAGGTCCGTGGCGTGCCGTCGATGGAGCGCTCGCCCTCGGGAAAGAGCACCAGGATCCTTCCGCGCCGCAGGCCGAAGGCGCCGGCGCGCATCGCGGGGACGAGGTTCGAGTCGGGATCCACGGGGATGAGCTTGATGGAGCGAGCCAGGCGCCGCAGCAGACCGTCGCCGAAGATCTCGCTCGTGCCCACAAAGAACAACTCCCGGTAGATGGACCAGGGCACGAGGCTGACCAGGACGGGCGCGTCGAGGTAGCTCTGGTGATTGGGGGAAATGATGTAGGGCCCGCGGGGCGGCAGTTTTTCCAGGCCCGTGACCTTCAGGCTGAAGCTGTCACGAGCGACGAGATTCACCAGCCTGCCGAAAAGGAACCAGGCGAGCGTCTGAAGACGGTGCGGCTCGACGATGGCGAGGACTTCGGGATCGTCGGACTCGGTGGCGAAGACGGCGTCCCAACCGGCGAAGCCGCCGCGGGTCGAGGTGGAACCGATGCCGGCGCGCACCGCGTCCACCAGCTCCCGGACGGTGTACACCTCGGAGACGACCGAGTCTTCTACCTGTGCGCCAAGCTCTTTCTCGAGGGCCACGAGCAACTCGACCCGCTCCATCGAATCCAGGCCGAGGTCGAGTTCGAGATTATCGGCGGGCCGCAGTTCGCGTCCGCCGCTATTTGACGTCCTGCGGATGAGAGCCATGGCGCGCTGCACATCGGAGTCCTGGAGCCAATCGATCTCATCGCGGGTAAGCTCGCGTGCGGCCAGCGCGGGTGCGTCGCGGCGTGCAGTAAGCTCCTGGACGCGCTTCTGGATGGCATAGCGCTTCAGCTTGCGGGTGGTGGTGCGTGGCAGCTCGCCCCTCCAGATCTCATAGCTGAGGATGCGCTTGGTGCTGGGCAACTGCACCGAGAGCGTGTCGATGTCGAAGCGGATGACCTCGTTGACGTTGACGATCCTCTTCTGCTTCAGCAGCTCGAAATCCGGGACGACGACGGCGTGCAAACGCTCGGCGAAGGGCTCGCCCGGAGCGCTTTCCAGGCCAATCACGCAGATCTCCTTGATCCACGGCGACTGCGCGTAATGGGCTTCGAGCTCTTCGGGGTAGATGTTCTTGCCGGAGCTGAGGACGATGACGTCTTTCTTGCGGCCGGTGATGTGCAGGTTCTTCTGCTCATCGAAGAAGCCGAGATCGCCGGTGTGCAGCCAGCCCTCGCGGATGACCTGCTCGGTGGCGTCGGGGCGGTTCCAGTAGCCCTTCATCACGAGACGGCCGCGGACGCAGATCTCGCCGTCGGCCGGCCCGCCCTCGCCGGAAGGCTGCGGATCCAGGATCTTGCCCTCCACGCCCCACAGCGCCTGCCCGACGGAGCCGACCACGTTGTGCTGTGGGCGGGTGAGGAATGCGCCTCCGCTGGTCTCGGTGAGGCCGTACGCCTGCAGGATCTCGAAGCCCATGGCCTGCAGGTCGAGGCCGATGGCGGGGTCGAAGCGCGAGCCCCCGGTGATGAGATATCGCATCCGCGGTCCGAGCGCCTCGTGTGCCCGGCGGAAGAACAGCTTGCCGGCATTGATGCCGAAGGGATGCAGCAGGCGGGAGACGCGCATCATGGCACGTACGGCAATCCGCGCCAACGCGCCGCGCGCCTGCACCTCTTTCATGATGCGCTCGTGGATCAGATAGAAGAACTGGGGGACGCAACAGAATAACGTGGCGCCGCCCTCACGCAGCGCACGCAGCAGGTCGGTGACATTGAGCGACTCGAGGTAGATGACCTTGGCGCCGAAGCTGAAAGGGAGGAGCAGGTTGGCCATCTGCGCCAGGGCATGGAACAAGGGCAGCACTCCCAGGATCGCGTCCGTGGGGCCGAGCTCGAGGGTGCGCACCACAGCGTCCACTTCGGCAACCAGGTTGTCGTGCGTGAGCACCACGCCCTTGGGATCGGCGGTCGTGCCGGAAGTGTAGAGCAGGACCGCGAGATCCTCCGGCCCCACGCCGGCTGGAGTGAAGTTGCCGGGACCGGATGCGAACATGACGTCCAGGGTGGGGAACTGCCGGCCGGAAACGGGCTCAAGCAGGAGGATCCCAACTCCGATGCGCGCTGCCGCCTCCTCCGCAATGTGGAAGTGCCGCTGGTCACAGAAGATGTAGCGGGAGCCGCTGTCCTTGAGCAGTTTCTCGACCTGCTGGGCGGTGAAAGCGGTGTCGAGAGGGACGGCGATGCCGCCGCTGCTCATCACCCCGAGATACGCCGCGACCCAGCGGGGGCCATTGGCGGCGAGGATGGCGACCCGTTCGCCGCGGATGGCCCCTGCCTCCGCCAGCCATCGCCCGACCGACTCTGCCATGCGCCGCAATTCCGCGTAGGTGAACTGCTCGATCTCGGGCCGGCCGGGGGCCGCCTGGGAGTGGCGCATCTCGACCGCGATGTTCTGCGGCCACCTGGCCACCGCATCCAGGAAGAGCTGGTAGAAGCTTTGCATGCGGATGGGCATCTTATCAAACCGCCACCGTCCACCCGCGGACTGGAACGCGCGTTATCTGGTGATCACTCCGCACGCGATACGATCGCCGGCGTTGCCGGCCGGGTCCGTTTTCTCGTCGTCCGCCTTGGCGTGGATGACCAGCGCCGTTCCGCCATCGGCGAAGACCGAATTCGGAGACCCTTCGCCGAGGGTCACGCGCGGGTTTTGCAAGGTCCCCTTGGCGACGCCCTTATCATTCGCCTTGAAGTTGGGCATGTCGCCGGCGTGCGGGCCGTCTGGGTTCTGCAGGCCGTGCTTCTTGCCCTCGGGATTGAAGTGCGGACCGGCGGACTTGAAGCCGTCCGCCCCATCGCACTTCGCGTTCTTGTGGACGTGCAGGGCGTGCTCGCCCGGCGGCAGGTTCTTGAAGTTGTAGACGATCGCAACCGCTTGGCCATCGGATTTCAGCGTGGCCGTGCCCACGGCCTGCCCTTTGGCGTCCTTGAGCGACACGGTCACCGGCTTGGGCTTAACCTTCTTGTCGGCCTTGGTCTTGGCGACGGCTACGCCCGTGGTGAGAAGAATCACGGCCAGAATCGAACTCGCAAGCTTCCGCATCATCATCCTCCTAGGTCTGACAACTGATTAGCAAGTACCGGGTACTGAACTGGTAAGAGTCCCTGTTCGAGCGGCTGCATCCAATCCAAAGAAGCGTATGTTACGCTTTATTGATACGGAGCGGAACCTGCGGTTCCCGCCTAAAGGTCAAATTGTTCCACAAAATAGTAGCGAAGATTTTCGGCACCAAGAACGAGCGCGAGCTGAAGCGCATCCAGCCCCGGATCGGGGAGATCAATGCGCTTGAGCCGGAGATGCAGAAGCTTTCCGACGAGCAACTGCGGGCCAAGACCGAGGAGTTCCGGGCCCGCATCGCGGAGTACCTGAAGCCCTACGACGAAGAGGTCGAGCGGGCAGAGGAGCAGGACGCCGACGAAGTAAAGCGCGCGGAAGACACCCGCTACCAGGCCCTGCAGGACGTGCTCAACGAGATCCTGCCCGGGGCCTTCGCAGTGGTGCGGGAGGCCGGCCGCCGCGTGCTCAACATGCGGCACTTCGACATGCAATTGGTCGGCGGCATCGTCCTGCACGAAGGCAAGATCTCGGAAATGAAGACGGGCGAAGGAAAAACGCTCGTTGCCACGCTTCCCGTGTACCTGAACGCGCTCTCCGGCCGCGGCGTGCACGTGGTCACGGTCAACGACTACCTGGCCAAGCGCGACGCCGAGTGGATGGGGAAGATCTACAACTTCCTGGGGCTGACGGTGGGCGTGATCGTGCACGAGCTGGACGACAACGAGCGCCGCGAAGCCTACGCCGCCGACGTCACCTACGGAACGAACAACGAGTTCGGCTTCGATTACCTGCGCGACAACATGAAGTTCGACCTCAGCGAGTGCGTGCAGCGGGGGCACAACTTCGGGATCGTGGACGAAGTGGACTCCATCCTGATCGACGAGGCGCGCACACCGCTGATCATCTCCGGCGCCGCCGACGAATCCACCGACAAGTACGCCCGCGTGGACCGCATCATCCCCAAGCTCCAGCAGGGAGAAGAGATCAAGGGACCGACGGGCGAGCCGCCCACCTACACCGGCGACTACACCGTCGACGAAAAGCACAAGACGACTCTCATCACCGACCAGGGCTGGGTGAAGGTCGAGCAGATGCTCGGCATCGAGAATATCGCCGACCCGGAGAACTGGGACCTGAAGCACCACGTCGAGACCGCGGTGAAGGCGCACGCGCTCTACCGACGCGACGTGGACTACGTGGTCAAAGAAGGCGAAGTCCTCATCGTGGACGAGTTCACCGGGCGCCTGATGCCGGGGCGGCGCTGGTCCGACGGCCTGCACCAGGCCATCGAGGCCAAGGAGCGGGTGAAGATCGAGCGTGAGAACCAGACGCTGGCCACCATCACCTTCCAGAACTACTTCCGCATGTACAAGAAACTGGCCGGGATGACCGGCACGGCGGAGACGGAAGCCCCGGAGTTCGACAAGATCTACCGGCTGGAAGTGATGGTGATCCCGACCAACCGGACGCTGGTGCGCATCGAGAACCCCGACATCGTATACCGCACGGTGCGGGAGAAATACTTCGCCGCGGCGGACGAGATCAAGGTCTTCGCCGAGCGCGGCCAGCCGGTTCTGGTGGGCACGACCTCGATCGAGAAGTCGGAGACTCTCTCGGACCTGCTGAAGAAGAAAGGCGTGAAGCACTACGTGCTGAACGCGAAGATGCACGAGAAGGAAGCCGAGATCGTGGCCCAGGCCGGACGCAAGGGCATGATCACCATCGCCACCAACATGGCGGGCCGCGGCACCGACATCCTGCTGGGCGGCAACCCGGAGTTCATGGCCAAGCAGGAGGTCATGAAGAAGGGCCTGGCGCAGCCCATCAAGACGGCGGCAGGCATCGTGGGCCGCACCTCCCTCTCCGAAGGCATGACCTCGTGGTACTACCAGGGCAACGAGTACCAGGTCCCGAGCGACAAGTGGAACGAGATTTACGGCAAGTACAAGACGCAGTGCGACGCCGAGCACGATGAGGTGGTGAGCCTCGGCGGCCTGCACATCCTGGGCACGGAACGGCACGAGGCGCGGCGCATCGACAACCAGCTACGCGGACGCGCCGGACGCCAGGGCGATCCCGGCAGCTCGCGTTTCTACCTGTCGCTGGAAGACGACCTGATGCGCATCTTCGCCAAGGAGTGGGTGTCAACCCTGCTCCAGCGTCTGGGCATGGAAGAAGGCGTGCCCATCGAGTCGCGGCTCATCACGCGGCGCATCGAGGCGGCGCAAAAGGCGGTCGAGGGGCAGAACTTCGAGGCCCGCAAGCACCTGCTCGAGTACGACGACGTGATGAACAAGCAGCGCCAGGCGGTGTATGGCCTGCGCACCCGGCTGCTCGAGGGCGTGGACCAGAAAGACCTGATCCTCGAAGACTACGTCTCCGGCATCCTGGGCGACCTGCTCGACGAGTGCGCGCCCCGGGACAAGCACCCCGACGAATGGAACACCGACGGTCTGAAGCAGCAGGTGTTCACCCGCTTCGGCGTGGATATCGTCGCTGAGGGCGTCGACCCCAACAAGCTCAACCGGCAGGAGCTGGGCGACGCCATCTTCGAGAAGCTCAAGGAGCGCTACGACGCCAAGGAGCGCCTGATCAGCCCCGAGGCCATGCGCTACCACGAGCGCATGATCATGCTCAGCGTCTTGGACAGCAAGTGGAAGGACCACCTGCTCGACATGGACCACCTGCGCGAGGGGATCGGGCTGCGCGGTTACGCCCAGCACGACCCGCTGGTGGAGTACAAGCGCGAGTCGTTCGACATGTTCGAGCAGATGATGGCCCGCTTTCAGGAAGAGACCATTCGCTACCTGTATCTGATGCAGGTGGTGGAGGCGCCGGCCGCCGCAGAGGTCCGCGAGGAGCCGCAGCCCGAGACTGCCGCCTTGCAGCCCGCGCGAAGCGGCGGCGACGGCTCGCGCCGCCTGTCGACCACCATCGACGACATCGAAGTGGAGTTCCAGCGCAAGAAGAAACGCGAGCTGGAGCAGGCGCGCATGGCCGGCGCCGGCGACCTGCAACCAGTGCAGCAAGTGGTGCGCTCCGGCCAAAAGATCGGACGCAACGATCCCTGTCCCTGCGGCTCAGGGAAGAAATACAAGAAGTGCTGCGGGGTGGCCGCGTAAGCGAGACAGGAAACAAGAAGGCCCGCCGAAAGGCGGGCTTTCTTGTTTGAGATCGATTCAGCTTACGGTCCGGATGGGCTGGCTTGCGAGCAGAAGCCATTGACCGCGCAGTAGGCCACGATACCTGAAACTGCTGCGACGGCGATCGCGGGGATGTAAATCTTTGTCGAGCCCTGCGGGACCGTGGCGACCGGGCCGCACATTCCACCTGGGCGCTGCCGGGTGAGCGACTGGCCCGCGGAGAGCATGTGCTTGGCGCCGTCATCGACGACCGCCGAGCCTTGCTCTACCGTGATCTTCAGCGTGCCGTTCGTTTGCGAGACGCGGAATTTGGTCGTTCCCTGGCCGGCCGGCGTGATGGAGATGCCGGCTACGCGCACCACCGCTCCCATGCTGGTGGTCACCAGCGCGCTGCCGCATCCCAGGTCCAGAGCTTTATCGGAGAAGATGGCCGAAGTATTGGGATCAAGTTGGACCATGGTGCCCTGAGCGGAGATGGTGGCCGTGCTGTTGCCGGCTGTCTCGATCTTGTCGCCCGCGAAGACCGTGGTCGAGCCAGGCACGCGCGCGCCATTCACCGTCACCGCGCCCTGCGCCTGCACGGTCCCCTGCGCGGGAAGGGCGACCATCGGCACTGGAAACAGGACCAGTAACAGGCAGGCTGTCGCCTTCGAAATTGACGTTCGCATGCGGGAGCTCACTTGCGCCCATCGTAATCTGTCCTCTTGAGCAAGGTCAACGTGACTTTGGTGTAGTGGGGGGAAGACACGCGACCAAGTGAAACGGCAATGGAATACTGCGTCCCGCGACGGGAATGTTCCCAATCTGGACCGGTTGACGACTCTCGCGCCGCCGCGCCCAGCTATTTCCCGGCGAAGTAGCTGTTGCCTTCCCGATATCCGCCGGCGGTTTGCAAATCATTGTCCCTACAGTGATTCCCTCGTGGTGGCCGCTCTCCCAGAGTCGAGGGCGAATGGGCCAATGACCTTCCGGTGGGTACGCCGGGGTGACCCATCGGCCAATGCCGTGACCGGTCCCGGATGCTGCCCGCCGGACATCTTGTGAGAGTTTCGGGACACCCATAAGCTCGGGGCGAGTTCCAGGAGTGGGGATGGACTACACATTCAACTCGCTGCTCGCTCCCCTGGCGGAACCACCACGCCGCACGCGGCAGTTCAGCGCCAGCCTGCTGGTACACACCGCGGCGCTGATGCTGGTGGCGCTGATCCCCCTGACGCATCCCCAGATCGTTCTTCACAAGCCGACGTCCGGCTACCTGGTCATGCCGCTGCTGAGCGAGTATCAGGCGCCGAAGCACGTACAGGCTGCGCCCAAGGTGAAGCTGCCGCCGGTGCCCCAAGTGGACCCGGCCACGGTTGCCAAGCTCGAAGTGCCGCGGCGAATGCGGCAGGTTGAGCGCGAGATCGAGCCGCCCAAGGTCGTTGGTGCCAAGTTCGATCCGGTCGTTCCGGCGCCCGCGCCGGTGCAGCCCAAGCTAGTGCACGAAGTGAAGACGGGCGTGCTGGGCGAAGGGAGCTCCGCCAAGCCCACGGTCAAGGCGGCGGTAGCGAAGGTCCAGACCGGCGGTTTTGGTGACGAGAACGGAGTGAATGGCGAGGGCCGCCGCGACGCGCGACTTCTCGTGGCCCATCTCGGCTCCCCCGACCTGCCCTTCGGCGGCGGTGGATATGGGAACGGCTCCGGCGGCGCGCACGGGGTGCGCGGCACGGTGGCCAGCGCCGGGTTCGGGAACGGCATCGCGACCCCGCTGGCTGGGGGAAGCTCCCGCGAAGTGCATGCCGGAGGGTTCGGCGACGGCTCAGCCGTAACTGGCGGTTCGAGGATGCGCGTCCAGAGCGACAGGGGAGACCTGAAGCCGGTCGAGATCCTCTCCAAGCCGCGCCCGGTCTATACCGCGGAAGCGCGGCAACTGAAGATCGAGGGCGAGGTGCTGCTGGAGGTCGTATTCGGCGCCGACGGCTCGCTGCGCGTCCAACGCGTGGCCCGCGGATTGGGACACGGGCTGGATGAGGCCGCAGTCCGCGCCGCGCAACAGATCCGCTTCCGGCCGGCGCGCCGCGACGGCCAGCCCTTGGATTCTACGGCCATGCTGCACATCGTTTTTGAACTGGCATATTGATCCGAGCGCGTACGGCGCTGCATCGATGGGGTGAGCCTATGAAGAAAGTAGATCTGGTCCTGTTCACGCTTCTGCTGGCCACGATGGCGCTGGCGCAGGAGCAAGCGGTTCCCGACAGCCAGGTGATCGACCGCTTCATCGCGCGCGAGCAGTTACTGGTGCAGAACCTGCACAACTTCTCGCCTCTGGTCGAGACCTACGTCCAGTACATGCGTCCGGACGCCGAACTGGGTTCGGTGCCGGAGAAGGACGAGTACTTCCTGGGACGCATGAAGCTGTCCAAAGCCATCACTGAAGCCAGCTACACCGAGAAGCAGGGCCGAACCAAACGCGTGCTGGGCGTGTTCGGCGGCATGTTCACCGTGAAGTTCGCGCCCGAAGGCTTCGACGGGCTGATCCTGGTGGACGGCGAGCACTTCGACCGGGCGCATTACGGCTTCACCTTCGTGCGCCGGGAATTCCTGGGCGACATCCGCACCATGGTGTACGACGTGAAGCCGGCGAAGGGCTCGAAGGCGGGGTTCCTGGGACGCATCTGGGTCGAAGACCAGGAGTACAACATCGTGCGCTTCAATGGGACGCACGAAGCGCCCGGGATGTTCAAGTACAACTTCCATTTCGACAGCTGGCGGCAGAATGTCCGGCCCGGCCTTTGGCTGCCTACCCTGGTCTACAACGAAGAGTCGGACATGAAGTACGCAATGTTCCGCACGCTGCGCTTCAAGTCCCAGACCCGTCTGTGGGGCTACGACCCGAAATTCGCCGGGTACGAGGACGAGCTGACGCGCATCAAGGTCGAATCCAAGACGGGCGCGCAGGACCACAGCCAGACCGCGGAAGAATACTCGCCGTTGCAGAGCCAGCGCATGTTCGAAGGCGAAGCCGAGCAGAACGTGATCGAGCGCCTGGAGCGCGCGGGCCTGATCGCGCCCAAAGGCGAAGTGGACAAGGTCCTCAACACGGTGGTCAACAACCTCGAGGTGACCAACAACCTCGACATCGAGCCCGAGGTGCAGTGCCGCGTGCTGCTGACCTCGCCGCTGGAGTCCTTCACCGTGGGCCACACCATCGTGCTGAGCCGCGGGCTGATCGACACGTTGCCCGACGAAGCCAGCCTGGCGGCAGTGCTGTCGCGTGAGCTGGCGCACATCGCGCTCGGCCACCGCCTGAACACGAAATACGCCTTCAGCGACCGCATGCTGTTCTCCGATCCCGAGACCTTGCAGAAGATGCGGCTGCGCCGCGCGGAGCACGAGGAGGACGAGGCGGACACCAAGGCCATCGCGTTCCTGAAGGCTTCGCCGTATTCCGCGAAACTGGGCAACGCAGGCCTGTTCCTGCGTCAGCTCCAGGCGCGCGCCGGGTCGCTGCCCAACCTGACCACGCCGCGGCTGGGCAACCCGCTCATCCACGGCAACACCGTGAGCATGGCCGGCCTGGCCGCCAGCGCGCCTGAGCTCCAGATGCAGCGCACGGAACAGGTGGCGGCGCTGCCCCTGGGCGCGCGCGTCAAGCTCGATCCCTGGAGCAGCTCCATCGAGATGGTGAAAGCCAGGCCGCTGCCGCTGCTGTCGGCGCGGGAGAAGATGCCGTTTGAAGTGACGCCGCTGCGGCCTTACCTGAAGCGCCAGGTGAGCGAGGGCGAATCGGCGACCGCGCCGGAGAACTCGCCGGCGCCGGAAACAGCTCCTGCGACGGTGTCGCCCGCCGGCGCGCCAGGCGGCAGTGTCTCCGTTCCGGCCGCTGCGCAATCCAGCATCAACATGTCGCCCCTCCTGCAAGTAAAGCGCCCGTAGCTCGGGTGGCTCTCCCCCAAACGGCACAGCGGACCGGCTGTGCCGTTTGCCTTTTGTGTGGCACAGCCGCCCTCGGCTGTGCGAAGCTCGAAACGCGACTGAACCTTCAGCCGGATGCTCTTCAACAGCTACATCTTTGTTTTCGTATTCCTGCCTCTGGCGCTGCTGGGCTGGTGGCAGCTGCGGCATACCGCGGCGCGGCTGGTGTTCCTCACCCTGGCCAGCTACCTCTTCTACGCCTGGTGGGACTGGCGCTTCCTGCCGCTGATGATCGCTTCGACCACCGTGGACTACATCGCGGGCCAGCACATCGCCCGCAGCGATGATTCCCGCACCCGCAAGCTGTGGCTGGTGTGCTCGCTAAGCTTCAACCTCACCATCCTCGGATTCTTCAAGTACTACGGCTTCTTCGCGCGCTCGGCGAACACGGTGGCCGAGAGCATGGGTCTGATCGGTTTCGCGCCGGTGCTGAACATCATCCTGCCCATCGGGATCTCGTTCTACACCTTCAACTCGATGAGCTACACCATCGACATCTACCGGCGGATCGTTAAGCCGGCGAAGAGCGTCCTGCATTTTTCGACGTTTGTGGCCATGTTCCCGCACCTGATCGCGGGGCCGATCGTGCGCTACGCCGACATCGAGGACCAGTTCAACGACCTGAAGAGCCGGCTGCCGTGGCACCAGGCGTCGGTGGGGATCTACTTCTTCGTGATGGGCATGGCGAAGAAGCTGTTGATCGCCGACCAGCTAGCGCCGCAGGTGAACGCGTATTTCGCCGGGCCACAGGGGCAGGGAATGGCGGCGGCATGGATCGGAGCGCTCGGCTACACCTTCCAGCTTTACTTTGACTTTTCCGGCTACAGCGATATGGCGGTGGGGCTTGCGCACCTTCTCGGGATCCAGTTCCCGCAGAATTTCAACTCGCCGTACAAAGCCGAGAACATCGGGGACTTCTGGCGGCGCTGGCACATGAGCCTGAGCACCTGGCTGCGGGACTATCTTTTCATAACGCTGGGCGGCTCGCGCGGCACCACGCTTGCGACGGCGCGCAACTTGTTCATCACCATGTTCCTCGGGGGACTATGGCACGGCGCCAATTGGACCTTCGTGGTCTGGGGCCTGTACCACGGCGTGCTGCTGGCGGGATATCACCTGCTGCGGAAAAGAGGATTCGTGCCCAAGTCGGTCGGCCTCTCGCGGGCGTTGACCTTCCTGGCGGCGGTGGTCGGCTGGGTGTTCTTCCGCTCCGAGACGCTGCCCAAGGCGGGGCGGATCCTGTACGCGATGGTGGGCGGGGAAGGCTTCGGCTCGCTCCACGTCCCGCACGTTTATCTGGCGCTGATCGTGCTGGCGGCGGCGATCTCGTTCTTCGCGCCCAACACCTGGGAGATCAAGTTGGCGCCCAAGCCGCGCTACGCTTACCTGCTGGCGCTACTGCTGCTGTTCGCCATCCTGCTGCTGGAGAAGGAAAGCCCGTTCCTGTACTTCCAGTTCTGAGATTTGTTACCAGGGCCGGACGGCAAGGCTGGTGGTGACGCTCACGATGGAATCCAGGGTACGTAGGGCGGCGCGCTTGCCGCCGCTGGCGGGCACGAAAAGGATGTCGTCCGCCTGCAGGGTCACGTCCTTTTCCTTGGCGTCGAGGATCTTCTTCAATGGCACGGAGATCTCCTGGTAGGAGCCGTCCGGCTTCTTGCGGATGACCTTGGATTTGTCGAGGGAGGCGAAGCGGGCGGGCCCGTGGGCCAGCGCCAGCGCTTTGAGGACGGTGAAGTTCTGCGAAGCTTCCATGAGGAAGCCGCTGGGCTGCTGCACCTCGCCGACGACGTAAATGACGCCCGCCCTGGTCACGACCACGGTGTCGCCCTGGACGATCTCGACGTTGCTGACGGAATTCTTGGCCGGGTCGGGATCGAAGCTGACGCTCACCGGTTCCTGGGGCTTGTCGCGGTGCGTGATGGTGACCACGCGGCCGGCCTTGTCGGTAAGTCCGCCGGCGGCCGAGATCACGTCGAACAGGCGGCGCGAGCCGAAGATGGGATAGACGCCGGGGCGCGCTACCTCGCCCATCACCGACACGCCCGTCGCGTACTCGGCGACGAAGATGGTGACGTGGGGATCGTTGACGAACCGGCCTTCGATCAGGCGCTTCTCGATGGCGCCTTGCGCATCCTCGATGGTGAGGCCGTCGAGGTGCACGTAGCCCACCAGCGGGAGGTACACGTCGCCGGAACTGGTGACGCGGGTCTTCTGGCTGAGGTCAGGCACGCCGAAGACAGTGATGTCGAGGAGGTCTCCGGGGCCGATGCGCACCGTGCCGCTTACCGGCGGCGCCGGAGCCGAGCCGGGAGCCTGCACGGCGGGCTTGTCGGCGAGTGCGGCGCCGGCGTCTTGCACGGCCGGCGGCGGAGACGCCTGAGCCGGCTGGTTGGGCTGAACCGGCTGCTGCGCGAACGCGATCAGGGCGAAGAAGAGCACCCCGGCGCAAAACACCCCACGCGCGAATGTCCGATGAAAGCCCCGAGGAGAACTCATGAAGATCCTGTCAGGAATGAGAGAAGTCTAGCACGCACAGAGACTCGCGCGGAGCGGTTTGAGCGGTGGATACATCGTTGCTATAATCGGGTCTCCGCATTGGAGAAACCGGCCGCAGCGTGGCCGGCCCTCACTGCAGTCCTGCACACGCAAGCGTGGCCAGGTAGCTCAGCTGGTAGAGCGCAGCCCTGAAAAGGCTGGCGTCGGCGGTTCGATTCCGTCCCTGGCCACCATCATTTCAATCACTTGCGGCGCTCCGTTTCGCGGGGTTGGTCACAATTCACTGGATCAGCTGCGTCGCGGCGGTGCGGCGCTGCTCGACCATTGCGGTCAGTTTCGTGACCGCTCTACGCTGTGACTCCGGCACGAACTGCGCGTAGATGTCGAGCGTCGTCGAGATCCGGCTGTGGCGCATCTGTGCCTGCACGTCCTTTGGGTTCGCGCCTGATTCCACCATCCAGGTCGCGTACGAAGTGCGCAGGCAGCGCCAGTTGATAAAGGGCAGCCCGAGCTTCCGAGCCGCCGGCTTGATGAAGCGGGTGAGGATGTTGTTGTCGCGCATCGGGCGCCCGCTCCGCACTGACTGAAAGACGAGATCAGTGGGAGCGTCGGACTTCACCACCTTGTACTTGCGGGTGGCGCGGCCGGCGCGCACTTCAACGGTGAGCATCTTGAGGCGGTGCATCCGCTCAATGACGCATCGATCCACGCCGATGGTGGCGTTGCTGGCCGAGCTCTTGGTCTGGTCCCAATCGCCGCGGCAGTAACGCTCGTCCACGGTGAGCGACTCCTCGTGCACATCCTCCCACTTGAGCCCGATCAGTTCAGAGACGCGCAGCGCCGAGTACACCGCGACAAAGACCATCGTGGTGTAGGGCTCGGGGATGAGCGCTAGCAACATTCCGAACTGTTCCGGGGTGATGTGCGGTTTGACGGTTTTCCGCCCGGTGCGGTCGCGCGGGATCGCGACGCCCTCCGCCGGGTTCTTCACCAGTAGGCCGTACTTGACCGCCGATTTGAGGATGCTGGAGAGGACGTCGCGGATCTTGTCCTTCGACGCGTGCGATAGTTCGCTCTTGGCCAGCCCGGAGAAGTGTTTCTGGATGGTCAAGGGCGTCAGGTCGCGCAGGCAGAGCTTCCCGAAGGCCGGGAGAAGGTAGTCGTCAATCACCCCCTCGTAACGGTCCGTCGTTGTCTTTGCCAGCAACGGCAGTTCCACGGGTCGGTAGGTCGAATCCACGAACATCGTAAAGTTGGTGGTAGAGCCGATTGACTCAAGCCCCTGATTGAGGGGCCGGAGGTATTCGGCCAGGATCTTCAACACTTCCCGCTCCGGTGTTGAAGCCGGGGCGAGACGGATGCGCTCCTGCTTGCGCATGAGCTGGTTGTTCTTGGAGTGGTCCTTCCAGATGAGGACAGTCCACCACTCCCCGCGCCTCTGTGGCGCGGGGTTCTGGAATCTCCGGCGTGCCATCCTTTCAAACTCCACAGGAAACGGCTTGCCGGTGTCTGCCTCAAGGACAACACTAGCATGAGCATTTGATTCCGCATAATCATGTCTGTGCTTGACGGCCACGATTCGTTCCTGGCCAGCGCTTACGGCACGGGGAGCGGCCGGACGGTGTCGACCTCCTTCATACGAGCTTCTGTTAACGCTGTTAACGCCGCTCCAAGGCGATCCTGGAGCTTCGGAGGGAGTCGGACAGCCGGATCGCGGCAAAGCGCCCGTAAACACGGAATACAGAACGGCACGCTCTTTGCGGGTTTTTGCTTCCGTGGGCGGACGCCGAGCGTCGAAAGCAGGCCGCAAAGGGTCATCTCCGCGGGTCCGCCGCAGGTGACACACAGCTTAGACGTGTCCTGGCTTGCAGCAGCTGCAGCAGCGGGCTGGAGCACAGAGTTCATCTGCATCTCTGTGCCTCAGGGTATGCAGAAACACGTTTTATGCAAGAGATGGCTTGTATATTAGGGGCTGGGGGAATATGAGCGCTCGGAAGGCACTTCCCGCCGATTCAGTGCCACGGCTGCTGCCAGAAGAATGCGAAGACTTTGCCAACTGGCAGCTTGCAAATATCTGCCGCAGTGACGGTCGGGATTCGAGACCAGGGCCCCGCGTATTGCAGAGCAAGCATATGGCTCGTCATGGAGTCAGACATTTACGCGGGTCAGATCAAACCGAACGGATCTTCATCGTGGTCACGGTCTTGATGGCAAGCGGTTGGTCCGAAAACGAAGCATGTCTCTTCGTCGCCGACCACGCCAACGTTCGTCTAGGACAATCGAGGCGGGGGAGGCCAGCGAAACGCACTCACTCAAGAGACTTGTCGAGCAAGGTGCAGACGGTGCGGGCGATCGTAAATCGCTTCAAGCGAGCAGATCCGATGAACCTGGTACGCTTTACCGTCGACACCTTCCGATGGCAGCGCGAGAACAGGATTCTAGAGGGATCGAAATACCCAGAGGATTCTGGCCTACGTTTGCAGGAGGCCTATCGGCGCAGAGTGGCAAGTCTCGGACTTGATCCCGATCGGATTGGGCACGTCTAGACAGTTGACGGCTTCACTCCACGACTCGAGCTAGAATCGCTACGCGACTGTCCAGTATTTGCCGGTTACTCTGGCCAACCAACGCGATTGCGAAGCGCACAGCGAGCATGGTTCGCGGCACAAACGTGCGTCCGGCAGGGCGCAGAGCCTGTTTCTAGAGTTTGCGCTTCCTCGGGACGCGGCACACTTCAGGGGACGAAATTCGAAATGGACAGTAGCGGACGCTTGCTGAGGCTTTCGCCAAAGGTTGGCGAGTCTTGGATTCGACCCGGATCGAGCAGGTCGTCTACGAGGGGACCAACTGACGCCGTGACGCGGGTACAGTAGGTACTCTACGTACTATACCCGGATACACCGAGCGGATACCATCGGAACACCAGTACACTCCACAACGTGCAGCGCGCACTGTCCCGCGGCTACTCAATTGCCATTCCGGGACTCTACGACAGCCCTTCACGGCTCCTCAGAAACTCGGAGCTCTTTCGAATTGGTCCGCACAGGCGGGGCAGCTTCTGGCCGCCTGTCAACCCGGTCCTCATTGTGGGGCTCTGTGAGGGTTGAGAATCTCCAAGTGGCCGACGGTGGTGGATTTAAGCCGCAGACCTTTGGGTTATGAGTGAGTTGTCGTTGTGGGATTCTCAGGAAACCCAAAGAGTTCCGCGGCACGGATGATAGCCTTTAGTCACTCTCTGAACGGCCCGGAATACGTCATCGGGAGCTGAATGGGAGCAGCTTGCTGACCACGGCCGAATTCCTCGAAGAAGGTTCGCCTTCTAGTCGTGCAGGATGACGTTGAGAAGGGAACTGTGCACATCCGTTGAGGTGCCGTTGTACTCAATGAACCCCATCTTGCGGAAACGATTCATGAAGAAACTGACCCGTGACCGGGTGGTGCCGATCATTTCGGCCAAGGTCTCCTGGCTGATCTTGGGAATCACCGTTTCGGGTTTGCCAGGTTTGCCAAAGTGAGCCAGCAGCAAGAGGATCCGGGCCAGGCGCTTTTCGCTGGAATTGAATAGCTGGTCGACCAGGTCTTCCTGGATACGAGCATTTCGCGTGAGAAGAAACGCGACAAACAAATCGGACAAAGCCTGCTCCTTGTGAAGCGCTCGCACCATCTCCGCTTTGTGGATCCTGAGAACGGTGCACGGCGTAAGCGCTGCCGCAGTGGCCATACGCACCGGATGATCCGAAACGATGCAGTCTTCTCCCATGAACTCCCCGGCTCCCAGCAGGGCGATGGTCGCTTCCTTGCCGTTGTGGGAGACGACGGTCAGCTTCACCCGTCCTTTCTGAATGTAGAAGATGGCGTCGGCAGGTTCACCTTGTGCAAACGCGCGTTCATTTTTCGCCAACTCGATGATCGTTCTGCCGACTCCGGCCTTCGCCAGGAAGGCTTCCGGGTCAAAATCCCCATTCGACTTTTTGCGCGCAACCGCAGCGGCTCCCGAATTCAGGTTGCGGCGGACCGCAGCCATAACGGGAGGCGGGGGACCTTGCGGAATCGATGTCCTTCGCATTGTGCTGCTCTCCATGGTGCTGTACTCCACTGGCTGTTGGTTCGTTGCGCTAGTGTGTCCAAGAAAGTTGGAGAAACACTTCGAAACTCTGCCAGATAGTGTGCAGCGACTCAATCAAGCGGAGTATCGGGGATGCTGCTAAAAATGGAGGGTCTTGTCGGGAAAATCCCTGACAAGATGCGGTGGATAGACTCCCTCACCTGGCCTGGCGGCCCGGTTCAGCTCTCCAGCGACTCTGCGGTCAATAGGCCCATTCGGATCGCATACCGAACCACCTCACTGCGCGTCCGAAGCCCGAGCTTGTCAGCGAAACGAGCGCGATACGTTTCCACAGTCTTCACGCTCACAAAAATCCGTTTGGCGATCTGTGGACTGCTGTATCCCTGCGCGACAAGTTTGAGCACCTGCTGCTCACGGTCGCTGAGGATCTTTACCGGCCGCATGGAACGAGCTTTTGTGCCTCTCTTCGCAAGCACGTCCTGGACAAGAATGTTCGCCAGACTCGGGTCCACGAAGGTCCCTCCCCGATGCACCGCTCGTATGGCCGCAAGCAGTTCCGTATCCGCGGTCCTTTTCAACAGGTAGCCAGAGGCGCCGGCGGCCAATACCGATCTCAAATAGGCAGGGTCATCGTGCATCGTGAGGACGAGCACCCGGGTCCCGCGGCAGTTTCGCGCCATCTCTTGAAGCGCCTTCATGCCCCCGCCCCCAGGCATGGTGAGATCCAGCAATGCCACATCCGGTCTCGTTTCCCGTGCCGCCTGAACGGCCTTTTCTCCATCGGGAGCTTCTGCGACAACTTCCATGTCGGCCTGGGCGTTGACCAGCATTCTTAGCCCGGCGCGGAGAATCGCGTGATCATCCGCGATCATCACCCTGATCTTGTGCGTTCGCGCCGGCATTCTTAAGTTCTCGCCCGCCCCCCCAGGGGCTGGAGGCCCTGCTTGTGAAGTGGGATTTGCACCAGAACCCTGGTCCCCTTGCCCTGGGATGTGAAACTGACCGTCCCCCCCAACATGGCTGCTCTTTCTCGCATGCCCTGAATCCCCAGGCGATGCGAGGAGGCAGCCGCCGCTCCAGCGTCAAAGCCACAACCGTCGTCGATCACCGCTACCTTCAGGGCCGTGGCCGAACGCGCGAATGTGATGCTGACCTTCTTGGCTCCCGCATGTCTTGCCACGTTGGTCAGGGCTTCCTGGAGAATGCGATACAACCGGATCTGGACTGCTCGCGGCAGGTTGCTGGAGTTAAGTCCACTGAGCGTGAGATGGACAGCTATCTTGTGGGTCTCTGTATACTCGGCAGCGTATCGGGTCAGCGCAACACCCAGGCCATGGTCGTCGAGCACCATTGGGTGGAGCCCGCGGGCGAGTCGTCCGATCTCTTCGATCGCCCGGGCTGCGAGCTTTCGTAGCCGATGCCCCTGTGTCTTAAGTCTTGGTATCTTGGCGGAGTCTTCCAGGGTACGCAGGCCGACCAAGAGAGACGCCAGCAACTGGCCGGCTTCGTCATGCAATTCGCGCGCTATCCGGCGCCTTTCCTCCTCCTGAGCCGTAAACGCGCGTTCCAGGAGAAGCCGGTGCATCTCCGCGGCCTGCTTGATTTCCGCGGCCTGCGTGCGCTTTTGCTCGCTCAGATCGGTTACCACCATGCCCAGGGCGCGGCCCTCGTATCCCCGAAACCGGTTCAGAGACAGATTGACCGGAACCAGACTTCCATCTCTGCGCCGCAGGTTGAATTCACCTTTGGCAACCCCCTTCTGGGCCTCTGCCAGCAAAGCTTCAATCCTGTCTCGCTCTGTCTCCGCAACCAGCGACCGAACCGCAGCTCCGATGACTTTCTTGGGTGGCCGGCAAATCAGTTCTGCAAACCTGCGATTGCAGTAGAGCACGGCGCCATTGCGGGACAGAGTCGCCGCGCCTTCGCTCATGGCCTCCACCAGAATGCGATAGGCGGGTTCTCCACCGGCCAGAGTGACCACCTTCGGTCGGCGACGGCCGGCAACCATCAGAGCATCCACTTCGCCGGACCGTATGGCGAGCAGGGTCTCCTCCGCAGCTTTCAGCCGAGCGAGGAGCTTTTTTTGCTGATTGGGCGCACCGACTTTGCCGGGCAGCCCTCCTGGGAGGACTCGGCGATCGGAACGCGCTCGCTTGTTAGGCATCTGCGATCGGAGCCCTTACTTCAGCGCACCGGTTGAAGATCCAACCCCACAATGACGCTCTCGGTCCTGGAGAGGTTGCCAATGATCTTCTTGACCGGCGGCGGGAGCCTTCTCACTAGGGTCGGGATCGCGATGATCTGATCGCCCTTGGCCAGTTGCGGCTTCTTGAGTAAATCGATGACTTCGATACGGTACTTGCCCTGGAGCTGGTCCTCGCAAATCTTCTTGAGGTTGGCGACCGCCGCGATCGAATTAGGGGTATGACCCGCTATGTAAAGCCGCAATCGCCAAAAGTCACTCCTGCTGCTTTTGGCCGGGCGGCGCTTGCTTGCTGAACTCTTCTTCTTCATGTCGGTGCTCGGTGTCTGCCCCAGATGGGCTTAACTTGCTACTCGGCTGCCGCGACTGCACTTGGGCCTGCGACGGTCGTGGCCAGCGTGTGATCCCTCAGCACGATGCCCAATTCGATGCCGCGGTCACTCACGGTTAGCTCACGAACTTCGCGCGAATGTGCCATACCGCGGGATTTCAGAACGTAAAGCTCGCGTTTCGGTCGTCCATTGGGCTTGCTGTCCCGCAACACGATCCAGGTGTCCATGAGCGAGGAGACGGCCGCCGCAGTTCTCTCCTGGGGGTCTCCTGAGAATGTCAGATTCGTGAACATCGATGTGATCTGTTCCACCTTTAGAAAATCGACCAGGCGCATGAGCATCGATTTGACGCCATAAATGCCCGAGGCCGTAACCAGGTTCGTGATCGGGTCGATGACCACGACGTTGGGTCGAAGCTTGGCGCTCAATTTGTGAATAATGGCCAAGTGTCCTTCCAGGCCGGTGCTGGTCGGCCGCATCGCGTGGAAGTGCAATAGGCCCTGTCTTACCCACCGCTCCAGGTCAATGCCAACCGAGCGCATGTTCCGGAGGATCTGGCTGGGAGACTCTTCAAAAGCGAAATACAGGCAATCTTCGCCACGGGCGCAGGTGGCGCCGGCGAAGTTCGCCGCCAGGCTGGACTTGCCGGTTCCCGACGTGCCCGACACCAGCACACTGCTTCCACGGTAGAACCCCTTACCTTCCATCATCTCGTCCAAAGCGGGAATTCCCGTTGCAACGCGGTCCGTCGATGCTTTGTGGGCAAGGGCCAGTGAGGTGATCGGCACCACCGAGATGCCCTCGTGATCGATCAGGAACGGATACTCATCGGTGCCGTGGGAAGTGCCCCGGTACTTGACGATCCGCAGCCGCCGCGTGGAGATCTGTTCCGTGACCCGGTGGTCCAGCGCGATCACGCAATCGGCGATGTATTCCTCCAGCCCGTGGCGGGTCAGCGTGTGCTCTCCCGCTTCCCCGGTAACGACGGCGGTAAGCTTGTGGTCTTCCAGCCAATGGAACAGCCGGCGGAGTTCCGCTCGCAATATCGTGGAGTCAACTAATCCGGAAAAAAGCGCCTCGATGCTGTCCAGGACAACGCGCTTTGCCTTGATCGCCTTGACCGCGTGGGCCAAGCGGATGAACAGTCCCTCGAGGTTGTATTCTCCGGTCTCGGCGATCTGGCTTCGCTCAATGGAAACGTAGTCCACCAACAGCTTCTTGCGCTTGATAAGCTCACGCAGATCAAAACCCAGCGATGCGACGTTGGCCGTCAGCTTCTGCTCGGTCTCTTCGAAGTCCATGCATACGCCAGGCTCGCCGTATCGAACCGCGCCGTGCACCAGGAATTCCATCGCGAGTAAGCTCTTGCCACATCCCGCGCTGCCGCACACCAGCGTGACACGGCCTTTCGGCAGGCCTCCGCCGGTGACCTCATCCAGTCCTTGGATTCCTGTCGGGGCCTTGGGGAGCGAGGGGCGAACGACTTTTGGTTTGGCGCGCGCCATAGCAACACTCCTGAAACCAAATCTCCCTCGGGTCAGGTGTGAACGTCGAATCGGCTCCTTTTATACCATGCCCAGGTTCCGATGCGCAGGCGCGCGGGCATTGAGTCTGCGGAATCATCGCGCGCGGTTGGGCTTGCTTACCTGGACACACGATTATTGCGGTCGGCAGTCTTCGTTAAGTTGCTGGCTCATCTCAGCCAGAACAAACTTGATGCCTGCGATGGCCTGGGCCCGCACTGCCGCGGGCAGGGAATCGATCAGGGATTTCAGATCGCCGAGGATGCGTGGCCGTTCGGCGATTCGGCTCGGACTTTCTATCATTCGCAGGCCTATGCAGCGCTCTTATTGGTGATGTCCTGAGCCGGAGCACTCGCCTTGTCGCTGCAATGGTCGGCGTGGAGCTTTGCGGCTTCCGCGCCATGCTGAGTCGCATGTTGAAGATGTCCGAGGGCCAGGTACGCGTGGTGCGCAGCTCTTTCGTGATCGCCGGCCTCGTCGTGCGTCGCAGCCTGGTTGTGGTGGTAGGCCGCAAGCTCATGATGTTGGGCGGCGTGACGGTGTTGCTCCCAAGCTTGCGTAGACATACGGGTCTCCTTCGCTGCTAAAAATCGAAAGCAGATGTTACGTTCGGACCCAACGCCGGTCTGTTCAGAATTGAACAGCCTGGGGGACACGCCAGGGCCCGCGACAGTGGGTAGAGTGCTGCATCTCGCTGATTCAGCTGTTCCCTACTGATAAACCTCGGAACGCGCCTGACTCCACTGGCTCTTCTCGGTCAATGGAGCCGGGCGCTGGTTCAGGACACCACCATTCCAGTCTCTAGCGAAGCGGCTGGAAGTTGAGGACTTGCGACAGGATAACGTCCAGGATGCTATACCTGCCGTCAGAGTACCGACCATATTGATAGCGGCTGTTGTAGCCATCTTCATAGCCGCGACGGAAGCCCTCACGGAAATAGTAGTTGTAGTCGGCCTGGTTAACGTAATAGCCGTCATAGCCGTAGTTCGCGTCCTGATAGGCATACGAGGCGCGGTAGTCGGAACGCCAGCGATCCTCCCGGTCTGCCACTCCGGCGCGGTAGCCCTCCTGGTAGCCGTTGTTTACGGCCTGGCGGAGCAGATCTGCGCCATATTGATTCGTCTGGTAGTAGCGGCCGCCGCGGTTGTAACGATAGCTCGGAGCCGTGTAGTAGTACGGATCACGGTCGTAATCGTGGCGCTCGTTCTGGAGACGTATTTGCTGCTGGTGCAGGCGCGCGTAGTAGTCTTCCTGAAAACGATACTGCGCCATACGCTTTTGTTGCTGTAGCTGTGCTGTGTGCTGTTGTGCAAGACGCTGCTGCTGATCTAGATGTTGGCGGTACTGCGTCGAGCGCTGCTGCTCCTGGGCAATAAGCTGCCGCTGACGCTCTTGCGACAAACGGCTCTGCTGTTGCTGCTGGGCCTGCTGCTTGTTCCGGTCCTGCTTCTGTTGTTCCTGGGCGCGCTGCTGCTGCTGCTTGTTCTGGTCCTGCTTCTGCTGTTGCTGGGCCCGTTGCTGTTGCTGCTTGTTCTGGTCCGCCTTCTGCTGTTCCTGGGCGCGCTGTTGTTGCTGCTTGTTCTGGTCCTGCTTCTGCTGTTGCTGGGCGCGCTGTTGCTGCTGCTTGTTCTGGTCCGCCTTCTGCTGTTCCTGGGCGCGCTGTTGTTGCTGCTTGTTCTGGTCCTGCTTCTGCTGTTGCTGGGCGCGCTGTTGCTGCTGCTTGTTCTGGTCCTGCTTCTGCTGTTGCTGGGCGCGCTGTTGCTGCTGTTTGTTCTGGTCCGCCTTCTGCTGTTCCTGGGCGTGCTGTTGCTGCTGCTTGTTCTGGTCCTGCTTCTGCTGTTGCTGGACCCGTTGCTGTTGCTGCTTGTTCTGGTCCTGCTTCTGCTGTTGCTGGGCCCGTTGCTGTTGCTGCTTGTTCTGATCTTGCTGTTGCTGGGCGCGCTTTTGCTGCTGTTCGGGCTTAGCTTGCTTTTCAGGCTTGCCCTGCTTTTCGCCCGGCTGCTCCTGCTTCTGCTTTTCGCCTTGCTGCTCCTGCTGTGCGTAGGCAGGCGCAGTGGTTCCGAGAAGCAAAGACAGAACTGCTGTGCTGATAACCCCGACTCGTTTCATCATGGTTGCCTCGATTGCAGCTTAACCCGTTCCCCTTCCATCTCAATTAGAACGCGATGGTGACTGCGATCCCGAGACCGGGGTGCATGCGGTTGTATACGTAGTACCCATCGTCGGTGTAATCCAGATATACGTCGTCGGTTTCGTACCACGTTTCCGGCCACGTTTCCGGCCACGGATCAACGAATGTGACCCAATAGCCGTCGTACTGGAAGCGTGGATACCCGCCTACGAAGACCATCGGAAGGCCGTACATGCGGAAATAGTGGTTACTCCCGAAGTAGAGCCTGAAGCGGTCTTGAGGTACGCGGTAGCCGTTATAGCCGCCGCGCTGACCCCAAGTGCGGTGGTCGTTATTCCACGAACTGGCGCGAGACTGGCCGAAACCGCTGCGCACCTGCCCTTGGTGTTGTGGGACGCCGCTATGGTGGACGCCCCCATAGGCAGGGCCGTTGGGCTGGACGCCGCCGTGGTAGACGCCGCCGTAGGTCTGTTGCGGTTTTGCCTGACGTTGCGCAGGTTTGTTAGCCTGCTGCTTCTGCTGTTGCTGCGCGGGTTGCTGATGCTGTTGCTTCGCGGGTTGCCCCTGTTGATGTTGCTGCCCCTGTTGCGATTTGCCCTGCTCTTTACCCTGTTTCGATTTTCCCTGCTCCTTACCCTGTTGCTCGTGCTGTGCGTAGGCAGGAGCAGTGGTTCCGAGAAGCAAAGACAGAACTGCTGTGCTGATAACGCCGGCTCGTTTCATGGTGGTTGCCTCGGTTGCAGCTTACATGCAGCAAAGAGGATGGACTGTCTCCTTTTGACCACTTTGACCACTTTGGGAAACTGTCGATTTGGTCACGGTTTCTGCAATTGGTGGCTAATGCTTGCACGCGTGCACGACTATGCACGGACCGCAGTCTTGCTCGATGGGAGAGGCATCATTTGGGGAGCGGGAAGGCGCTCCGAAATGACGCTGATCACCGGCTATCGCAAATCGGGTTTGGCGCCCGCCGCTTCCTGAACATTCCTGTCCCGGGTTGTGCAACATTGGACAGCCGTGAGCGACTCCGCCACGATAAAAAGTGGCGATGAATGCGAACAGCACCGTGCTCTACATCCATCAGGACGCGGCGCACCCGCCTGAGTTCCTGCTGCCGACGCTTCGCTTCATGTTGAATGGCAAACGGGCGCAGGGAGCCCGGACGCGACCAAAGCCGACTGGTACCGCTCGGAGTGCTAGTCCGCGGTAGCGGCAGAGCCTTGCCTGGCTGCTGACGCGCCCTTGACGAAAAAGAGTGCCTACTCAATCTTGGCCAGATGTTCAATTTTGAACATACAACATGATCCACAGTTGCTAAGGTTGGCGGCCCGGAACGAGATTCGGCGGTAGTTGAGCCGAGAAGAAGAGGTATGTATGCGGACACACACCAACCGCAAGATCTGGTTCATAGCACTCCTACTACTCGGTTTTGCCGCCGGATGCGCCGATCTCGATAAGGGACTGGCGGGAGGAGGGGGAGGTGGAGGTGGGGGGCCTGTCGTTGTGCTGGGAGCAGCCGGCGGCTGTGCGATTCTGGGCGCAACTCCTGTAGTCAGCAATACCGGCCCGACCGTCGTCACGGGTGGAGACATCTGCATTAGCCCGGCCTTGTCGTTCACCGGCTGGGCCAGGATCGACGCTGGTCCTGGCGTTCTGACCCCTCCGGGACTCTTTCGTGCACCCAGCGGGCTCTCGCTCTTTCCCCTCTGCCCCCCCCAGTGCGGGCCCGACCCCGATCCTATCCCGGCTCAAGCTCAACTGGATATGCTTACCGCCTACAACGATCTTGCGGGAAGGACAGGCGGGCTTCCTCTACCTGGCGATATCAGCGGTTTGACTCTTACCCCCGGTATCTACAAGAACGCAAGCTCGACAGGGATTCTATCGCCGGCGCCGGGGCCGTTGTCGATCGTCACGCTCGACGGATTGGGTAACCCGGATGCCGTTTTCATCTTCCAGATCGGGTCGGCGCTGACTACCAACACCGGGACCCAGGTCAAACTGACCAACGGTACTCAGGCGAAGAACGTCTTCTGGCAAGTCGGCAGCTCGGCGACGCTGGGCGTAAATTCCACCTTCAATGGAAGCATCCTGGCCCTTGCGTCGATCACCTTGGACACCGGCGCGACCCTGAATGGCCGAGCCCTTGCACATACCGGAGCAGTCACGTGTGATTCGAATCCTGTGACCGTCCCGTAAGACGATTCGTGCTCCGTGCGGCAACGCGAACTAGCCCACCCGGGGAAGGTGGGGATGAAATCAAAGCTTATGCTCCGAGGAGTTCTCAAATGTCATCTCACTCGCAAAGCAATCCTGGCCCGCTTGCACTAAGGTTCGTGGCACTGGTCGTAGCCCTGTTCTTCCTGGGTGATCTAGCGCGTGCGCAAGAACAACCCGCACCAAAGTGGGAGATCTTTGGCGGATACTCCTTCATTTATCCCAACGCCAGGTTGCACGCCATTAATCCGATCATCGACGCAAACCAGGAGGGGAACCCTCGCGGTCTCGGCGCCAGCGTCACCTACAACTTCAATCGCTGGTTCGGGCTCACGGCGGATTTCAGCGGGACGCTTTGGGGAAGTGGTGAGACCCCGGCGCAGTTGGCGTTGCTGGACGACGCGCAGTTCTACAACGTCTCGTTCGGGCCCAAACTGACCTACCGCCGCGAGCATTTCGCGCCGTTCGTTGAGGGTCTGGTGGGCTGGCATCGCCTGACCGAAGATCAAGTGCCGCTGGTCGGCAGCAGCAACGCGTTCGGATTCATGCTCGGCGGCGGAGTCGATGTTCCGATCAGCAGGCATTTCGCGCTGCGGCTCTTGCGGGCAGACTTCGTGTTCTCAAATCACCAATTTCCTCCCGCGGCGCTGGTCGGGACCACCGATGTGCGAGGAGTGAGACTGCAGACGGGCATTGTCTTGATGTTCGGCGGGGAACGGATCGTAACGCCAACCGGCGCAACCTGCTCGGTACAGCCGACCGAAGTCTTTGCCGGCGAGCCGGTGCAGGCCACGGCCACTACCAGCGGATTCAATCCCAAGCACACGCTGAGCTACAACTGGACCTCCACCGGCGGCGCCATCAGCGGCAAGGACGCCTCCGCCAGCGTGGACACCAAAGGCCTGAATCCCGGCAGCTACACCGTCAACATGCACGTGACCGACGCCAGGAACGCCAAGGCCATGGCCGCCTGCAACACCGCATTCGCCATCAGGGAACGCGCCAAGCACCCGCCGCAGATCTCCTGCTCCGCCTATCCGGGGACCGTGCAGTCGGGCACTCCTTCCAACGTCACCTGCACCTGCTCGACGCCGGACAGCGGGCCGGAGTACCGGCCCCCGGTCTCGGTGAGCATCGGCAACTGGAGCTCCAGCTCCGGCAAGGTCAGCGGCAGCGAGGGCAGCGCCACCCTGGATACCGCGGGCGTGGGCGCCGGTCCGGTCACGGTCAGCGCCACCTGCACCGATAACCGCGGTCTCTCCAGCAACGGCGAAGCTAACGTCAACGTAGAGAACCCGCCGCCTCCGCTTCAGGCCAGCAAGCTGAACGAGTGCGGCTACACCAACAAGGCCAAGCCGGCACGAGTTGATAACGCCTGCAAGGCCGCTCTCGACGACTATGCGCTCCGCCTGCAGCGCGACCCTGACGCTAAGGGCGTGGTCGTCGGCAATCGTGGCGCCACCGAGAAAGCAAAGAATGTCGCCGGTCAGCGTGCCGCCAACGTCAAGGACTACATGGTCAAGGAGAAGGGTATCGATCCCGCGCGCATCGAGACCCGCACCGGCAGCGCCGATGCCATGAGCACGGAACAGTGGGTCGTTCCTGCCGGGGCTACCTTCAGCGAAGCAGGCACCGAAGTCGTGACCCAGACGGCTACCGCCGAGACTCACGGCACCGGCAAGAAGAAAGCTGCTCCCAAGAAGGAGGCCCAGTGAGAGGGGAACGGACCCCGAGTTGGTCGGCTGGTCCTTAGGGAGCAGTTTTGCTCGACTCGGAGCGGAGCTCCGAATTAGCGGAGGTGAGCAATTTTGGACATACAGAAGGGGGATGGGTCTGTCAGATTTGTTCACAGGCGTTTCGATCCCAGGTGGCAATAGTCGCTTCGCAACAGCTGTGAAGCGTCGGAGGAAACACTAATGAAATCACTTTGCGTTTGTTTGTTGCTCTTACCCTTACTGGCATTCGGCGCCCGTGCGGACACCCTCAATACAGCGGATAGTTTTGCGGTCCTGGCGGGTTCGACGGTGACCAACGCCGGCGTCGGAGTTCTCGGCGCGACTGTTGTCAACGGAAGTCTGGGTGTCAGTCCGGGGAGCACGTGTTCTGGCTTTGGGACCTGTCCGACCACGGGTCCGGGCACGGTCATCAATGGAACGGTACATTTAGCTGATGGGGTCGCGCTGCAGGCTCAGAGTGATCTCACCACTGCGTTCACTACTCTACAAGCCCTGGGCCTAGGCGGTTCTCTAGTGCCTGGTGGTGTCCTGAGTGGGACCTACGCGCCGGGCGTCTACTTTGCTCCCGCGGCGTCTTTGACGGGAAAGATCTTTCTCAACGACGGGGGCGTCGCCGGTTCGCAATTCATTTTCTACACACCGAGCACGCTGATCACCGCACCCGACTCGGCTATTGATGTGAGCGGTCTCTCCCCAAGTGACGGCCTGTTTTGGGTGGTCGGCAGCTCCGCGACTCTCGGTGACAACACTGTGTTCTACGGAAATATTCTTGCGCTCACGGACATCAACTTCGACCCCGGCGCAACCATTGGATGCGGTAGAGCCCTGGCGCGAAATGGTCAAGTGACGTTTGCCGGACAGAACGCGACTACAGGAATTGAGAACCTGGTATCCATTGGCTGCGAGGGCACTACTGGCGAAGGTGGCGGTGGCTTTAACGGTAGCGGTGGCGGTCCCGGTCCCGCTCCCGTGCCCGAGCTCTCCAGCTTGCCTCTGGTAGCGACAGGGTTAGCAGCGTTGGTGGGAAGCATTCGCCGCAAGCTGCTCCGGTAGCCTGGTCAGGTTCCATGTTTCACAAAGCCGCCCGCGAGGCGGCTTTTTCATTGTGTGGGGCAGACTCGGCCTTACATCCCCTGGGGTGGGATAGCCGGAGCAGAAGAAGCATTGAGTGTGGCCAGCTCATGCGCAAAGAGGGGGTTCTCCGGGAACTCCGCGACCAGCTCCATAAGTTGCGTGCGCGCCACTTCTGGCTTCTTCTCCCGCAAGGCCGCCATCGCCAGCAAAATCTTTGCGAACGGCTTGAGGTAGCGGCCGTGCGCGGCGGCAATCTCGAGCTGCTCTATGCCGCTGTTCTTATCGCCGCGGATCCCCGCGAGGCGGAGGAAGAACCGTTTGGGCGCCGACAGGCTCCCGATGATGTAATTGGCCGCGCCCAGGGTGAGGTAGGCATCGGCGGCATCCGGGGCGACCGCCAATAGTTTCTTGGCAAACTTGTCAGCCTCGCGGATCATGCGCAGGCTTTCGATCTGACGCTTATCGATCAGGCTGGCATAGTCGGCCTGCATGCCCAGGCTCAGCGTCATGGCAAACAGGGCGTTCGCATCGTCCGGGTCTACCTGGATGCGAAGCCGCGCCAGGTCTTGCGCCTGCTGGACCGCGGCGAAGAATGCCGCGCGCAGTGCCGGGTCCGGCTTGAGAGCGATCTTGCCCAGAAAACGCTTGTCGTTCAGAAAAAACTCGGAGGTCAAGACACCCTGCCGGTAACATTCCTCAAACAGATAGCTCGCGGCTTCCGAGGCGCTGCCCAGAGGGTCTCCCGGATGGGCCTTCTGCCAGACGGCAAACTGCGCACGAGCTTCAACCGGCTTAAGTTCGTAAAGCAAGCGATAGCCGGCGTCGAGTTCCGGCGCGTGGGAGACCTGGGCCTCAGCCCGCCACGAGCCTGCGGGGCTCGCCGGCGCCCCGAGTGCCACCCCGGGCACAATCGCGCCGCAAAGGAGCAGGCAAATCAGTAAATGGGGCCGAATCTTGGGCACTAGGCCCCCTTGCTTTAGCGCACCGGTCTCGACACCAGCAGCTTCACAAGACGAATGACGATCGATCCAACAGCCGACGCGAGAGCCTACCAAGGCAGACGCCGGTGGAGCCAACCCGACTCATGGGCTGTTGAGCTTGTAACTCCGACGTCAGGCGCCTCAGGCCAACTAAAGTTGACCCAGTAGCACCAGGATGATCAGAATCACCAGGACCATCCCCAGGCCGCCACTCGGGAAATAACCCCAGTTGCGGCTGTGCGGCCATGTTGGGAGTGCTCCCACCAGCAGCAGAAGCAGGACGACGATGAAAATGGTTCCTAGCATTTCATTTCCTTCCGAGAAACTTTGCCAATCACAGCGAGGTTACCAACTGTAGCGCCGGCCGTCTGAGCAATGATGCTCACACGCACGACTAATCCGGATGCGGTGACCAGGTAGTCGTCGTCACCACCGGCACAGACGCTGCGACGGAAGTCATGCGTTGCCCTTTCGAAGCACGCCACCCGCTACCGCCATCATCGCGCCCCCGACCATCATGACCAGGCTCGCCGCCGGAGGCAGTGTCTGGGTGTGGGTGGTCTCGACCCCTACCGACATCCCTCCTGCGCTCATTGTTTGTCTTTCACGTTGGGGAAACGGCACGAAGAAAGATGCGATCCCCAACGCGAAAACGATCACTCCGATCCAAAGTAAAGGCTTCATTGCATTCCTCCTGACAACGGCGTCGCTAGCCCTGCTCCCCGGACTGGCAATCCGGCCTGGGTGGGCTCCGGCGTCGCTGTTGGTATTTTGTGTGCCCGTACGACAAGTCTTTTTGGTGCGGCCTGTCGTTCTTAGTCATGCAGCAGGAAGGTGAGCAGTGACTCGTGCACCTGGAAGCTTCCGTTGTAGTTGATGAGACCCAACTTCCTGAACCGATTCATAAAGAAACTCACCCGGGAGCGGGTAGTGCCGACCATCTCCGCGAGCGTTTCCTGGTTCACCTTGAGGTGGGAGCGCCCCGAGTTTGAACCGTTTCCAACATTCGCCAGCAGCACCAGCAACCGAGCCAGCCGCTTCTCGCTGGAGCTAAAAATGTGGTCGACCAGGTCTTCCTCGATGCGCACGTTACGGGCCAGCAGGTGTGAAATGACGAGCTTTGCGAAGGCCGGGTCTTCGTGGATGATATGGAGGACGGTTGCTCTCCTGACTCGAACGATCGTGGACGGCTCCATGGCCGTTGCCGTCGAGATCCGCCGGGATCGGGTTGCCAGACAGCCCTCGCCGAAAAAGTCGCCTTGTCCCAGGATGGCGGCTACCGCTTTCTTGCCCTGCTTGGATTGGATTGTGAGCTTCACGATCCCGGTATGGATATAAAACATTGCTTCCGCGGCATCCCCTTGCGAGTAGATGGTCTGCTTCTTTCGATAAAGTCGGGTGGTCTTCTGACTGCCGATCTTGTGGAGGAATCTCTTGGAATTGAAGACAAGACTGCGTTCATTCGCCATGGCCGATCCTTACGAATCCCGTGCTACCCCGCTCGGGCACGCGGAAGCTCGACGTGAGGCCCTGAATGCCGGTGCACCTGAAGTGATCCAGCTTAGTGGGAGGGACACAATCCCGCTGGTCAATAGTGCTCACTCAGCAGTGCCGGGAACAACAAGCCGCGGCCGTTGCATTCACTGCAGTCCCGTCCATACATCTGGCCGCTTCCGAGACAACGAGAGCGCGTGTCTACGTGGCACTTCAGCGGCGGTAGATTTTGCGAAATATGGTAGCTCACGCCTTCGTGAGTCACTGTCTCGTCGCTCATCAGCTTCGCACCTTTCAGGCGGCGCGATCGATTATCTAAAGGTGTTTTCATCCACGACCAGAGGGTACTGGAACCTCGTCTGTGAATATTGGGTGAGCTCCCTTTGGGCGCATCTTCCTGGCATGAGTTTTGGCGACATTATGTCCTCCCCGATGGCCACTCTTCGATAGACTGGGTCAAGCGGTGTTAGAAATCGCTCAAACTCTTCCGGAAGATCTGCGACTGTGCAGCGATGCATAGCCCGCGGACACGTCAGCGGGGAGGTCAATTTTGCACATCTTCCGGGTGCGGGTAGCCGATAAACTATGGCACGAGGTGTTGTGGCGTCCAAGGCCGGACGACAGAACGCATAGCGGGTGTGCAGTTGGTAGCGTAGGACGGCAAAGGAGGAGTGGAATGACAAACTCCAAGCTCCAGGCCGCGCTTGACGAACTGGAGAGGCTGAACGGGACGGTTAAGGAATTCAAAGCTCGCAACGGCAGGCTGCCGAATCCGGACAGCGACGCTGGCCGCGCCGTCTCCCTCCTGGAGACGTTCGCAGGTGAGCTGAAAAACTGAATATCGGCCGGCTCGAATACGCCACTCTTTAAGACTCTTTGGCACACTCGGAGCTCTTATTTGCTGGTTGGTGGCGATAGCGCTTGGAAACGGCGAGGGCTGGCGGCCTCGCGCTGAAGCCGTCGCAGTCGACGCTTGATCGAGGCGAGATGCTGTCGCGCGGAGACCGTGTCCAACGGGGATTTGCTCTTGGATGTTCGACGTGAGGTCATGACACTATTCCCTCGACGCGAGTTGTGGCGCGCATCGTAGAGAGCAGTTCCAGGAAATGAGAGTCGTCCACTCCTGCTGTGATCCCTTCATACACGGTTCTGAATCTCTCGCGGGTCGCAGTCCGCATCTGGCGGTCGCCGAGGATCGCGTTCCTGCGGATCTCCCAATCGCTCGCCGCATGATCTTGGATCAGGACGGTCTGCAGGGACACGACTTCCAGGAACAGTGCCTCGACAAGACGGGTCAGGCTTTGTCTTTCTTCATTTGTCATGAACGGATCTGCATACACGCTCGTCCCCGCTGCGGAGGCGTAGATATCAGCTCAGCGATCTTCGAGCACAGCTGGTGAATGGTGAAAGATCCCTTTTGTAGGAACGCGTCAGCGAGTATCCCGGCCGGCAGCTCCTTTTCAGAAAACTCTCCGCTCATGGCGATCACTGGAACATGAGGGAACCGTTCGCGGACCAATGTCAACAGTTCAAATCCGGACATACGCGGCATTCTCAAGTCGGAGATCACCAGATCCGGTAATGGCTCCACCAGTTGCCCCATTGCCTCCACGCCATCTTCCGCCGTACTCACGTCGTAACCTTCCCATGCCAGCAGAGCAGATGTGACCTCGCGAATGGCGGGTTCGTCGTCGACAAGTAGAAGCCGCGCACGTGAACTGGCCATGGAAAAACCTCCGGCTGCAGGTTGGGAATACTGCCGATGAAGACGCCATCATCTATGTCTCAACCAACCGATGTCTGTTCAAAATAGAACACCCTTCGGCGCCTCCTTAAGGCTTACCCGGAGCCAACCGCCGCCAGAGCTGCGGTGGCCAAATGTGCACAGTATCGCGTTGCTCCCTGTGAGACTCTTGTTATGGTACACCTCCCGATCGAGCTCAGCATCTCGGCACCAAGTTCGGTACAGGGGTCCATATGAAGAAAGCGTGGTGCTTCCATTTCGCGGTCTTGTTGCTGTTCTTCGGGACGGGCCTGCGGCAGCCTGCGGCCGCACAAGAGTCGCAGTCCGCGGTCTCCATGCCTCCTGCTCCGCTCGACGCCGAGCAGGTCGTAGAGAACCTCGTTCGGATGAACCGCCAGCGGGCACAGGCACTCCGCGCCTATCAGGGGAGCCGGACCTACCATATTGAATACCGCGGTTTCCCAGGCACCCGAAGTGCGGAGATGGTGGTGGCGGTGAGGTACCGATCGCCGGAATCCAAAGAGTTCACTATCCAGTCTCAGGCCGGGTCCCAGCTGATCATCGACAGGGTGTTCAAGAAACTCCTGCAAAGCGAGCAGGAAGCGCTCGAGGCGGAGAACCAAAGGCGCACCGCTCTCGACAACGACAACTATGTCTTCACGCTGGCCGCATACGAAAGCACTCCCACCGGTTCAACGTACATTCTTGCGGTTGAGCCGAAGATGAAGAGCAAGTTTCTATACCGTGGGCGGATCTGGGTGGACGGCGACGACTTTGCCGTAACCAGGATCGAAGCGGAGCCCTCAAAAAGTCCTTCCTTCTGGACAAAGAACACCGAAGTCGAACATGTGTATGTCAAAGTCAGCGACTTCTGGCTTCCGCAACACAATCACAGCGTCAGCCGGATCCGCCTGGGTGGCCGGGCCGAATTGACGATTGATTACACCGATTACCAGATCACCGATGCGAATCCCCTGAGCACGCTCCAAGCGTCTCGTTGAACGACTAGGTGTCGAGAGGACCTTCACTTGCCAGACGAAAGTGGATCCCGAATGCGAAAACAATATCTTCACTTGTCACTGTATCGTTGCACGAATTGCAAAGGCCCGGTCGTCGCCGCATCTTCGGGCATACGCGAGGGCGAAATCACCAGGGAATCCGAGATCAAGCTGCTCGGTGCAGTTTGCCTATCGTGCGGAAACAGGCAACTGGAGGGGCCGGACAATGTCCGTCGCTTCCCGCCGGTGCAGTGGGAGACTCCTGAATCCGTAGATGCTTTCGATCGCCTTGTCCAGTCCAGTAGGTCTCCGCGGATCAGGGTCTCAGCAACGCGCAACGATCGCCATTTCCAAGAGGAAGAAGCTTCTTCGCGAATGGTTGACGAAGGATGCCCCAATGCACGGATCGCATTGACGCCGATCGCCGGCTATCGTAAAGCGCATTTGGCGCCCGCCGCTTCCTGAACACTCCTGTCCCGGGGTGTGCAATGTTGAACAGCCGTGAATGACTCCGCCGCGATATAAAGTGACCATGGATGCGAAATTCGGTAATCGAAGCGCAACCACGCATCGGTAATCGTACAGAGAGCCGGCCGCTAGCGGCCGGCTCCTCGTTTCTCTGCCTTCCGTCACGCGCGAGCCCAACCAACAACCGGAGGCTTTCCCGACGACGACTTATAGGTACCGTGTGCAAGAACCCATACTGGGGGCCGGGAATCGCCGTCGGTCGGTTGAGCGTTATTGCTCAGACGGCGCCATGTGAGCCGTCTAACGTAAGAAGTACCCCGTGTGCTACGAATTCGATCGAATGCGGCGCAGGGGTAGAAGATAAAGAGGCGGGAACTGTGAAGAAACTTATCTTGTTAGTCGCGTTGCTGAGTCTTACCAGCCTGGGCTGGGCGGGATCGGACCGCGAATCGTCGATTGATCGCCTGAATAATGCAGGCAAAGTGCTGCACGAGATCATGGCCGCGCCGGATAACGGCATTCCGGAAGAGGTACTGGAACACGCAAAGTGCGTAGCCGTGGTTCCGCACATGATCAAGGGTGGCCTTGTGTTCGGTGCCGAAAATGGCCGCGGCGTGGCCACATGCCGCACCGCCGATGGGTGGAGCGCGCCAGCGTTCTTTGCCATCACCGGCGGTAGCTGGGGATTGCAGATCGGTCTCGAAGGTGTGGACCTGGTCATGATCATCCAGAATGAAAAAGGCATGCAGCAGTTGCTGGCGAGCAAGTTCCAACTGGGAGCAGACGCTTCGGCGGCAGCGGGACCGGTCGGACGGCATGCTTCAGCTAACACGAATTGGAAGCTGGAGACCGAGATCCTGACCTACTCTCGCGCCAAGGGCGCCTTTGCTGGGCTCACGTTGTCGGGTGCTTCGATTCGTCGGGACGACGATTCCATGCAGGCCATCTACGGGCATAACGTCACGACCCGGAGCGTACTGCTGGGTAAAGTCGCAGCGACACCTGAGTCGGAATCGTTCCTGAACGCAGTCCGAAGCGCGAAGGCGCAGGCCGTACAGGTTGTAAAGGAATAGTTGGATCTGGAATGCACGTGGCACCCGAGGAGAATGTCAGGTCTCGGGTGCCGACGATGCGGAAGAAGGCGATTATGCTTTGGACGATCCTGGTCATCCTCATGATTATGTGGCTGCTTGGTTTCAGCCTGAACGTGGGCGGGGGGCTGATCCACCTGCTGCTGGTTGTGGCTCTGGTGGTCCTGATCTTCAACCTGGCGACTGGACGCCGCGCCGTGTAGGGTGAAGCAAGGCGTTGCACGCGAAGTAGTCGTGAGGATGCCTGCGCTCCGATGAGACTGTCGTTCGCATCGGGCGACGTCCCAAACTCTCCTAAGCAGCCCACTGAGCAAGATGCGGCGGGGTAACAGGTACGCTGAGCGGAGAGTTGCAAGGAAGGCCAAACCAATGAAACCTATATCCTGGATTGGACTCGTCGTGCTGATACTGGGCGTTCTGTCGCTCGTGGTCCCCATTCCTCACAAGGAGCGTGAAGGCTTTTCGGCCGGGGACTTCTCCATGGGAGTTGAGACTCAGCACAGTCAAACCGTCTCGCCGGTCATCAGTGCAGTGATGATCTTGGGCGGCGCCGGCATGATGATTGCGGGCAAGAGCATGAAATGAGCTGCGCCGCTTCTGCGCGGCTGGTTCAGGTTCGAGGGCGGTCCCAGAGGATCAGGACCGCCATCACGACCGCGTTAGGCCTTTGTGAACTCAGCCCGCCGGGGTTTTCCACAGACCCGCGGGTCCAGAACCCTACTCTGAAACATGCGTGCCGAGCGTCACTACTGGCAAGTGTCGCTGACCATGGTCAAATGCGTGACCGTCATATGGCCGCGCTCGGCGGTGTGTTTCTCCACGCCGTGCTCTTTCATCTCCGCCTTCGCGTCTTCCTTCATCCCGTGCAGTTTGGCCATGGAAACCACGCCGGTGATCCTGACCGTATGCCCGACATGTTTGTGGAGTTTGACGCTGTCGCTCTTGATCTCCCAGGCGCTGCCGTCCTTCGCGGCAAAATTGTACTCGTGGGCTTCCTCGCCTTTCTGAAGGCAGCCCGTGAGCGTCCGCGTTTTCTTATGGGTGGTCTTTGTTGGCTCCTCTGCCATAGCCAGTCCGGCCGCGCCCGCAAACATGAACAACGCAATGATCCCCGTCACGATCTTTAGATTCATCATTAGCCTCCAGAAGTTATGAATTGCCTCGCAGGTCGGGATGGTACGGCTTGCGCACATGGCGCGACTGGTCAATCTTGCACACTATTCAGAATATTCTAGCGAGCCAGAAGCTGGCTCGCCTCTACGAGGCTAAGAGCACCGGAAACCGTACGGAAATCCGACCGGGTCTCGTATTCCTGTTTGCTGATCGTCTTGAAGAACACCAGACGCCCTGATAATTGAATATTGATCAGGGCCGTCTTCCATTGTGAAGGTCCGACCTGAACGCGCCCAATCTCGATTGTGCCGCCATCGTCGATGTGCCCCAAGAGCCCCCACCCGAATTCCACACGGTTTATGAGTTGGCCCGAGAGCTTGGCCAGGCGTTTCTGCCGCGGATCGACCAGAACGATTCCGGCAAGGCTGTGCACCACCCGGGCTTCGTAGTTCGGGGGTTTGTAGTTGGGGTCGGGGCGGAATTTGAGCCGCACAAGATCTCCATCGACGCCATCGTAGTCGTAGAGAAAAGCGTCCGGCATCACCCGCATGAGGGTCTCCAGCTTCTGCTCGTCATCGTCATACTGTTGCTTGAGCTTCGACTGCTGGCCGGTATCGCGCAAAAGGCGGCCGATCCGTGCGTTATCCTGCTGCCGCTGGTCAGGGGTCAGCGGTATGCCGTCCATTGCGAGTACACGGTAGACGGGGCCACTCTTGGTCTCCACCTGCTCTTCCGTGAGGGATTGGGTTCCCACTCGCTTCTCGATCACATACATCCATTTCAGTTGCTGCACGCGGTCCCCGAGCTCATTTGCTACGACGGCATGAATGAGTTCGCCCGCAGGCACCACGGGACTTTGCCCTTGTGCAAGGGCGGCGGTAGAAACTACCAACACGATTGCGATGATGAGGCGGCTTAGATTCATAGGGTCCAGAGGGATTATCGATGTGCGAAGTTGTCGCTCGATCGAGGTGCTTCCTGCGCCTCGGGTGTTGTCGCTTCTGGAACCATCGATTTGAGCGATGCAATATTCCTGAGCGCTTTATTCCATCTTTCGGGGTTCTTCTTCGCGTAAACGGGAACATTCGTGGTGTTGTAGAAGTCCAGGAGGTTTTGCCGCAGTGAATCTAGCATGTGTGCGAATTTTGCGTCCGCCAGCTTGTCCAACAGCTTGGCATACGCTTCGTCCGTCAACCCGTACTCCCCAGCTACGGTCGGCTTGCCAGTATCAAAGTCCGTGTTTTTCAAAGAGAGCTTGTCCGCCTTCACATCCCGGAGATAGATCCCATATTGGTCTACGGTGGAGTTGATACTCTTCAGATACAGGGTCTCAGTCTCCGGGCTTGGCATCTTGAAGCCGATCGCCTTGAATGGGCCGATCTTGGGCACGAGCTTGAAAAGTACGGCGAGTATCCGGGCGCCTGCCCCCGGTTTCTGGTAGCCCTTTCCCCAGTCTCGCTCATAATCAGTGCGCTTCATGTTGAAGAGAAACTTCTTCTTGGCGAAAGTCGGGTCTTCCTTGACCATCTCGTCTTTCTTGACGAGGAGCGCGACGCGAGTCATTTCAGGAATGACATGGCCGATGGACCAGCGAAAGCTGCCGATGGATAGATCGATATTGGACACAACATCTTTCAGCTCGATCCCGTATGTCTTCAGGAATGCCCGTTCCAGCAATGGTTTAGAGACCTGAAACCCGATGAAGTTGTGGTACGCGTCCGTCGTGTAACGCTGTTTGGCGACTTGGACGACATCAAAGCCGAACTCTGTCTGGATGTGGGCTTTCTTGTTCTGGGCAAATGTGACTTGGGGGCCATACTTGGCTCTCAGTTTGGGAAAGCTGTCAGCTACGGCAGTGTTCACGGACGGATGCCCGGTTATGTCGGAGGTGTAGTGCGCCAGCGCTCCCAGCGCGAAGGCGTATTCATTGACGTCGGTCGCCTCGGAAAGCAGTGCCTGAACGAAATCGCCGCTCCGGACGTAGTGCACCAGGTCGCTGAAGAACCGGTTACCGAAGGGGTAATAACCGATATCCTGGATCAGGCATCCGCCGTACGCATAGCCATGCGCCACGCGCAGCTCCTCGTCTGATGTGCCGGGATACTTCTGCAGCAAGAGGGGTTTGATCTGTTCGTCCCAAAGCAGATCAACGATCTGTTCATGCGTCAGCACCGAGTAGCCGCTGCACACCTGACTTAGAGCGCAGACAAACAGTACCGACACTGCCAATGCTCCGCCGACACGGCGCACGAATTTGTGAGCTTTTATCATTGCGATGTGAAATCCTAACAAGTGGGAAAGGGATTTGATGTTCAATAATGCTCATCGTTGAGATGGGTCCGTATCGTTGGGCTTCGGAACCACCTCTGTCGCCAGCCTTTCGTGTGATTGAAGGGATCCCGGCACCGTGACCCTACACCCGCTTCTTGATTGATAGATCCTTCCCAGTCGATGTGAGCATTTCGGAACAGACGACTCCATCCGCGGGTTGGTACCGTCGGCAGTAGGGTTATTCCACGAGCCGCGGCCTGGGTTTGGTCCTGGTTACTCCGATCGTCCCGGTACTGTTCTGGGTGCCTCTGATTGGCCTCAATCCTACCCCTTACCAATACCGAGGGCGCTGAGCGAAACGCCGATTCTTGTGAGGCACAGTGCATTCCAGACAACCGTTGCCCCAAAATCGTTATTAGCGAGAAGAGAGAGAGAGCAACTTCCATGAGTACAAAACTGAAGAAGAGGCTGAGTTGGATGGCCGCGCTGCTCGCGGCCGCGCTCCTGACGTTAACTTTCCCGCAAGCGGCCGCCGCGGATGATAACGATCCCCCGGGCCGCGTGGCCCGCCTGAACTACATTCAGGGCTCGGTCTCCTTCCAGCCGGCCGGTGAACCGGATTGGGTCTCCGCTGTCATCAACCGTCCCATGACGACCGGCGACAGGCTGTGGACCGACCAAGGGGCGCGCGCAGAATTGCATACCGGTTCGGCGACGATCCGCCTGGACGGCGGCACTGGCTTTTCCTTCCTCAACCTGGACGACCGCACCGTTCAGATCCAACTCACCGAAGGAACGCTCGATATCCGCGTGCAGCGGCTCGGCCGCGACGAGATCTTCGAAGTGGATACGTCCAATCAGGCGTTTTCCATCCTGCGCCCAGGCCAATACCGCCTTCAGGCCAGCGAAGATGGGAACTCCACGTTCGTGACCGTGCGCAGCGGTGAGGGGGAATCGACCGGCGGTGGCCAGATCTACACCCTCCATGCCGGGCAGAGCGGCACGTTCACCGGCACGGATTACCTCTATGGAGATATCTACAACGCGGGCCGCAATGATGACTTTGACGATTGGGGCCAGAGCCGCGACCGTCACGACGATGAATCCCAATCGGCGCGATACGTCTCGCCCGACGTCGTCGGCTACCAGGACCTGGACGACTACGGTTCCTGGCGATCGGATCCGGGCTACGGCAATGTCTGGGTGCCCACCAGGGTTGCTTCCGACTGGGCTCCCTATCGCGATGGCCATTGGGCCTGGATCTCTCCCTGGGGCTGGACCTGGGTCGATGACGCGCCGTGGGGTTACGCACCGTTCCACTACGGCCGTTGGGTATCTATCAGAGGAAGCTGGGGTTGGGTGCCAGGACCAAGGCAAGTCCAGCCCGTGTATGCGCCCGCGCTGGTGGTCTTTATAGGCGGACCGCAGTTCGGCGTGTCGGATTCCAGAGGCAGAGGCGGTTACGGGGGCAATGTGGGGTGGTTCCCTCTGGGGCCAAGAGAAGTCTATGTGCCCGGCTATAACGCCAGCCGTGGGTACGTGGACCGCGTCAATGTGAGTAACACGACGGTCAGCAGCACGACCATCACAACCGTCTACAACAACCGAACCACAAACAACATCAACATCACGAACGTTACATACGCGAACCGGACAGTGCGGGGCGGGGTAACCGCTGTTCCACAGAACACGTTCACGAGCGCACAGCCGGTGGCCAGGGCCGCTGTCGCAGTGAATCCGCAGCAGATTGCATCGGCGCCCGTCACTTCGAGGGCAGCGGTGGCTCCAACCAGGAACAGTGTTCTTGGAACATCAGCCCATGCCGCCGACCATGTGGCTCAGCCCCCGGCAGCGATCGCCAACCGGTCAGTCGTGGCAAAAGCGCCGCCGCCTCCGCCGCCTGTGGCTTTTGCAAAGCAACAGCAAGCGCTCGCAGTGCACCCCGGCCAGCCGCTCGCTCGGCATGAAGTCGAAAGTTTGCGTCCGGCGAACGTTCCAGCGGAGCACCCGATGGTCAAGCAGGCGCCTCCGGGTAAACCCGCGACGCCGAATACAAACCGTCCGGTCAGCCAGCCGGCCAACGCGCAGCCGTCGAACGCGCCAGCGAGCAAGCCCGCCAACGTCCAGGCGAATGTGCCAGCCGAGAAGCCTCAACCAGTTCGCGGCGACCGGCCCCCTTCGGCACAGCAGCAGGCCGACAAGGCTCGCGAACAACAGGCAGTCCAACAGCAGGCGGAGAAGACTCGAGAGCAGCAGGCGGCTCAGCAGCAGGCGGAGAAGACTCGAGAGCAGCAAGCAGCTCAGCAGCAGGCGGAGAAGGCTCACGAGCAGCAGGCGGTTCAGCAGCAGACGGACAAGGCTCGCCAGCAGCAAGCGGCTCAGCAGCAGGCAGAGAAGGCTCACGAGCAGCAGGCGGCTCAGCAGCAGGCGGAGAAGACTCGAGAGCAGCAAGCAGCTCAGCAGCAGGCGGTTCAGCAGCAGACGGACAAGGCTCGCCAGCAGCAAGCGGCTCAACAGCAGGCGGAGAAGACTCGAGAACAGCAGGCGGCTCAGCAGCAGGCAGAGAAGGCTCACGAGCAGCAGGCGGTTCAGCAGCAGACGGAAAAGACTCGCCAGCAACAAGCAGCTCAACAGCAGGCGGAAAAGGCTTACCAGCAGCAGGCGGACAAGGCTCGCGAAGAGCAAGCCGCTCAAAAGCGGTCCGACCGGCCACCGAGTACACAACCTGTTCAACCATCAAAAGCGCAACCGGTAAAGTCGGCCGAGGCGCCGCAGACGCAGGCCCAGAAAGACAAAGCCCGCGAGGAACAAAAAAAGAAGGATGACAAACCCACGCCGCAGTAGGAGCGGCGGCAGCTTTGATCCGCCACAAGCTTCACACCCGGCATTTCCTGCGGACAGGTCAGCCGCCCCACGGGGCGGCTTTTTCTGTTACACCGAATCGACCGCGTTAATCAGATGTGCCGGACTCCCTCGACAAGCCAGGCCAGAGCAGCATCCAGGCGGTTCTGACCACCCGCGATTCGGAGTGTGCAATATTGAACAGTCTGAAGCTGCCGCCGGAGTTAGTGTCACCTTACTTGAGAGACAGAGGTTCCCAGACCTCTTACAGAAAAGCGCTCCATCTCCAGCGGAGCGCTTTTTCATTTCAAGTCAAGTAAGGCTGGCACCGGACAGGGGATCACTTATTCAGGCGGGCCAGGGGGCTGCAACATTGCGAGCTTGCTCGCGTGATATAATGCAACTGAGGTGGTTACCACCTTCCCCTCTTTCAGGTTCCCTGAACTAAGTCAGCCCATCTGAAGTCTTCCCTCTTAGATCACCCCGAGGAGGAACTGAGTCATGACACAATTGACCCGTTGGGAACCTTTCCGTGAGTTTCCGACCATGCAAGACCGCATGAGCCTGATGAACCGACTTTTCCGTGAGTCGTATAGCCCCGAAGGCCCGGAAGAGGCGTTGACAACCACCAGCTTCGCACCGCCGGTGGACATCTACGAAGATGAGCACAACATCACCGTGAAGATGGAAGTCCCGGGCATCGACGAAAAAGACATCGATGTCCGCATCGAGAACAGCACTCTCACCGTCCATGGCGAGCGCAAGATCGAGAAGGAAGAGAAAGAGGAGAACTTCCGTCGCGTCGAGCGGCACTACGGAAGCTTCACCCGCTCGTTCACGCTGCCCAGCTCCGTGGATCCGGGACAAGTGAGCGCCGACTATGACAAGGGCGTGCTGAAGATCAACCTCGCCAAGAAGGCCGAAGCCAAGCCCAAGCAGATCAAGGTCAATGTTCGCGGCGAGAAGACCCTCGAAGGCAAGGCTCACAGCAAGGTTGCGTAAAACCGTCACCAAGTGAGAGAAATGGGGGGCGGCGTATATCGCCTCCTTTTCTTTATCTTCACGAACGACCAAGGAAAAACCATGAAAAACACCAAATTTGTCGTAAAAGTGAACCGTGGCGGTACTCGTGCCCCTGCCTACGTGCTGCGGATCGATCGGACTCCCGTCCAGACCACAACCGACCGTAAGCTGGCACTGGTTATGGGGAGATTCACGGCTGAGGACGCTGTCAAATCCATCCAAAACTCCCGGTGCAGCCCGGAGTTAGTGTCCGTACAGGTTAGTGCCTAGCTTCATCTGGAAAGCTACTTGGAAGACCCTGCGACGCGGCTACGTAAGCAAGCCCGACTAACGCTTGTTTTCGCCTTTGCCGGTGCCGTTTTTCGACTCTGCTGCCGGCCAGGCTGGACTGGCTAGCTCGATCCGCCAGATCGGGCCGCCCAGGTAAAGCGAACCCTCTAATCTAACGAAGGCCGGGGCATCCCCGCTCTGGATCCAGACGTGGATGTCTGGGGGCTGCTTGCCCAGCATCGGCGCCAGCCACACGGCTACGCCCCCAATCTCAACCTTCAAGACGTAATGCGTGGCTCTGCGCTTGGAACCGCCGATCGAGAACGGCTCCTCGCCTTGGGGAGCGATCACGAGCTTTACCAGCCGCGGCTTTGGTGTGGCCGCCACCATCGACACTGTCGTCCGCGGCTGATCCGGTGCGACGTTCTTCACCAGCGTGAGGATCAGGCCGTTGGCTACGTCCGGCGGCAGTTGGAGGCGGTCGCTCGCGACCTTCTCCTTGCCATCGTCGCCGGTGTAACGGACCGTGACCTGGCCGGTGGAGCCGTCGATGGAGACTTCTACCGGATGCGGGAAGGCTGGGCCCTTCTGCACCAGGTGATAACGGAGGAGTCGGAAGCTGCGACGCTGAGAATAGACAGCGGTTTCGTCGTGCACCGAGCCGTCCTTGAAGCGGAACAGCAGCTGGCTGGTCACCCGATCACCACGGGCGACCTGAATCACGTCGCCGTCAGCGAGGGCGTTGCCCTCGAGCGTGCGGAGTACTAGAAAGCCGTGGACTACGCCCTCCGTGTGGCGCACGGCTACCGGCGCCGCCGGCAGCGCGCCAGGATGGAGCAGCGCGGCGCAGGCCAGCAGCACTGCGAACAGTCTGGACCGGGCATTTTCGAGCATCGCGTTCCGCATTCCTGGTGCTGGGCTAGGATGTTCGCTCGGATCAATCCTTACTTCTCGACGTCCCCAGCGGTCTGCTCACAATTGCTCATTAGACACCAGACTGGGCCGTTCTACCGCCAGAACGAGTGATCGTGTGAATTCTTCGTGGTTAGGGCAGACATGCTCGCAGGATTACCTCGTGCGACAGATCGTCGTTCGTGAGTGCACGAGGAGGAGGACTGCCGGGCGTTCCACGCTCTCGTAAGAAGCAGCGAGAAGGTACGCGAGCCCGCCCTTTGGGTTGCTACCCCTACGGTCGCTCGATGTTGATAGGCCCAGGAGTTTTCCACCCCGGCATACTTGGTGTCTGTGAGGCAAACACCGACAGCTCTATGTCACAATTGGTCACGTTTGGTCACAAAACACTGGCCCAAGATCGGCCCGCTCGGGGAGTTAAGTGCTGGTGATTGAACACGATGACGATGGGCGAAGCCAGCCCTGAAAAGGCTGGCGTCGGCGGTTCGATTCCGTCCCTGGCCACCATCATTTCAATCACTTGCATCGCGCGTCCCCGTCCATTTTGGCTGCAATTGGCTGCAATTGAACTCAGTTCACCATCTGCGACTGCGGTTTTGCCGAAATCACTGGCTTCGACGCGGTCGGCTGGGACATGCGCGCATTCACCATCTCGGACATCTTGGTCAGAGCGCGCCGTTGCGACTCCGGCACGAACTGAGCGTAGATGTCCATGGTGGTCGAGATGCGGGAGTGCCGCATCTGACCCTGCACGTCCTTGGGGTTTGCTCCGGACTCGATCATCCAGGTGGCGTGCGAGGTTCGCAGGCACCGCCAGTTGACCCAGGGCAGTTCCAATTTGCGCGCGGCCGGCTTGATATGGCGCGACAGGATGTTGTTGTCGCGCATGGCCGCACCCGTCTTGACCGACTGAAAGACTAGATCCACGGGGCCGTCCGATTTCACCAGGTTGTACCGTCGCCGCGCACGACCCGCCCTGACCTGTACGGTCAGCAACTTGAGGCGGTTGATGCGGTCGATGACACAAGGCTCGACCCCTATGGTGGCGTTGCTGGCCTGGCTTTTGGGAGTCCCCCAGTCACCGCGGCAGCCGTCAAGAGAGTCTTCAGCGTCGCTTCGCGCCAAGACTTGCTTCACAGCGCAGTGAATAAAAACTGAAGTGAGAGCTGCTGTTGAATAGTTAGAATAAGCGTATGAAGCGGCTCACAGCGCTGGAGATCCGCGATTTTCGAGTGCGGGGGAATTACTTCAACCAGCGCAGCCTGCTGACCCGGAAAGAGCAGCACTATCTGAAGCGGGAGCAGGCGGTCGCCGACCTGCCCGGATATTCTCCGCCGGTGGTGGATTACGAAGGGGAGGAGGGCGAGAGCGGCAGCATCGTCGTCAGCGAGATCGATATTCCTCTGCTGTGTGACAACGATCTCGAAAAGTCCAGGCATTACCTGTCGCTGATCCTGCAATCGCGGGGCGGCGACTCCCAAGCAGCGCGCGATCTGCTGGCCCTCACGCAAAAACATCCCTTCCTGGGCAAAACGGCAAAACGTGGGGCCACGGAGAGCCGATTCGTGGTCCCGTGCACCAGTGAGGAAGCGCACTCGGACCAGGACATCAGCCAGAAGGGGTCCATCCTGCTGAGGCTGAGCCAGGAAGGGTATCCGGTGCCGGACTTCGTGGTGCTGACGTCGCAGGCGTACCTGGACCGCGACGTGCCGGTGGAGAAGAAGCTGGCCGAGGCCATCGAGCAACTGGAGATCCTCACGTTGCAGAGCCTGGGAAGCGCGCCGGACCCGCTGGTGTTCGCCATCCGCAGCGCCACCACGCGCTATCTCCCGGGAGTGATGGACACGTACCTGAACCTGGGAGTGACGGAGAGAACGCTGCCGTGCCTGGAGAATATGTACGGTTCGTTCGTAGCCCGCAGGATGTTCCTGAACAACCTGAGGAATATCTGCAACGCGCTGGACAGCGAGCAGTACGCGGCGGTAGTCAGCGCGGTGCGCTCCGGCCTGTCGGCGAGCGAAGTGGCGCAACTGATCGACCAACTGTCCGAGATCATAAGGAGGACAGATCCCGGGCTGGTGGAAGATCCCTTCACGCAGGCCGTGTTCATCGTCAAGCACGCGTACGAGGAGTACGAGGAGAACAAGGACTTGCTGCTCACGCTGTGCCGGGGGACCGAACGGGGCAGCGAACCGTATCCCTCGCTGATCATGCAGAAGATGGTGTGCACGGTGCGGGCCGAGGAAGCGTATGCGGGAGTGCTGTGCAGCCGGCACACCCAGACCGGATCGGGGAGCGAACTGCAGACGGCGCGCAACATCTTCGGCGAGGAGATGATGACGGGAACGGCGGAGGTGGAATCGACGGCGTTCGCGGACCGGGAGGAGATCAAGAGCAAGTTCCCGGCCGTATACCACTTCGCGCCGCACCTGACCGAGCTCGAGATCGAGTTCGAGTCGCCGGTGACGATCGAGTTCGCGGTGGAGGCGACCAGCCGGTACCAGTGGTTCGCGCTGCTGCAACTGAACGAGACGGGCATGGCGGGACGGGCCGCGCTGACCGCGGTGGTCGACATGCACAAGGCGGGGACGATCTCGCGCAAGCGTGTGACCGAGATCATCCGGCCGTACCACATCAAGCAGCTTTGCAGCGACGCCATCGACCAGGAGGCCTACAGCGTGCTGAACAGCTTCGCGACCGGGGTGGCGGTGCTGCCGCGGTCGGCGGTGTCGGCGAGAGTGTATTTCTCCGGCGAAGCGGCGTTGCGGGCGAAGAGCCAGGGCGAGAAAGCGTGTCTCTGCAAGAAGACGTTCATTCCCACCGACACGGTGGTGATGCGGGAAATGGACGCGATCATCAGCCTGACCTCGGCCGCCATCCACGTAGTTACCATTTGCCAGAACCTGGGCATCCCCGCCCTGCTGAGCCTGGAGAAGAATGGCGTGACCCTGCATCCCGACGGACGGCTGGTGAACTCCGCCGGAAGGGAGATCCGGGAGGGAGACTGGATCACGGTCTCGTCGCGGCGGCAGGCGATGTACGAAGGGCAGGGAAAGTTCAAGCCCGCCCGGCTGCTGCGCTACATGCGAGGCGAGGCGGTGGAGATCGCTCCGGAGGAGGCCGAAGCTTTCCGCTCGATTGCCTACTCGTACCGCTATTACCTGCAGTTGATCAAGGGCCTGACGGTGGGGCAGATCTCGACGCTGGATGAGGTGACGCGGCTGGTGAATGTCGAGCTTCGGACCCAGTCGGAGGAAGCCAGCCAACTGGTGAACCAATGGTTCGACGACCGCGAGCAGAGTTACGTGGAGCAGGTGCTGAAGTGCGATATCGGCGACCACCTGGTGCAGAACCGGGTGTTCGACATCCTGACGCTGGACCGCAAGATCCGGTTCTTCAAGCGGGCGCTGGAGAAATGCGCGGGCGACCGCATCTCCGGGTACGAGGCGGGAGCGTTCATGATCGGGCGGTTCCTGTCGTCCCGCTATCCGGTGGCTTTCTGGAAGTGCTTCACTCCTTCGGAGATCGGCATGCTGGTGAATGAGTGGGTCCTGTTCGAGAAGTACATGCAGGTGCTGCACAAGATGGGGGAACGCAAGCTGCTCCAGGCGCGCAAGAAGATCCTGAAGGAAGGGCTGGACGAGCTCTACCTTCACCCCGGGAACGTAAAGGCGCTGATCACGTTGAAGCTGGCGGGCGTGCCCCTGAGAGAAGCCAAAGAGTCCATGCTGGACTGGAGCGACCCGCAGGTGGGGCGGGTGCTGGAGCTGCTGCAACAGCCGTACCGGGTGTTCTATGACTTCAGCGCGGCGTGGTCGGTGAAAGAGCTGGAGAAGATCTGCCAGGAGGGAAGTGTCCCCCTGCCCCAACCGGACGACGCCTAGACGGTCACCGCCGCCTTCCTATCCTCCTTCGCAGCCTGAGCCTTGAGCCCGTACAGATAATCGCGGTCAATGATGGGTTCCAGGTCGCGGAGCACCTCAGGGAGTTCCTTCCCATCGCGGGCGGCAATCAGGCGGCCGAGAGCCAGCGAAAGAGAAAGAACGGCGTTCATGCCGAGATTCGCCTTGCGCTGCATGATGCGGATCTTCTCTTCGGCGGGGGCGTTGGGCGCGATCTTGCCGCGCTTGGTGGCCAGATCGAGCTCGAGCAGCAGAAGCTCGCGGTCGATGTCGGTGATCGTCCCCAAGCTCGAGATCTTCTGGCCGAGGAAGCGCGGAGCTGCCACTTCGGTGACGTTGGCGACGGCGTTCAGACAGCCTTTCCCGCCATAGCGCTTCGCCCGCATCCAGAGGTCGGCGAGCTCGCCGCCCTCCTTGGGCGCGGACTTCCTGGCCTCGTCGGAGAAGCGGAAGGTCTTATCCCGGTCGTTGGAGACGAAGTATTGGGGGAACTTCCGGGTCAAGGGTCCGGCTTCGATAATGCTGTCGATCAGGTGAATGGCTTCGTCGGTGCCGGCGGAAGTCCCGAGGGGGGTGGCGGCGGCGAATTTCATGCCGTTGTCGAGCATCACCACCACGCCGACGGTCGGAATGCCGGCGTTGGTCGGCTCCTCGTGGGCGGAGATGTCGGCGATGATGGAATTCGGATCGAGCTTGCGGGTGATCTTGAGGCCCTTCTGGGCCATTTCGATCAGCTCGACGATGCGGCTGTACTTGACCAGACGCTCGGTATTGGCGCCGCCGCCGCATTTCAGGCCGAGTGCGCCGATGGCGAAGCTGATGTCGGCCTCCATGACCTCGTTCGGCGACTTGGAGCGGTGCGAGACGACCAGTGAGAGCCCTTTGTCCTTGGCCATGCGGGTGGCGAGCAGGGTCTCACTGAGGGTGCCGATCTGGTTGGCCTTGATCAGCACCGTGTTGATGAGCCCCTCTTCGGCGCATTTCTGGATCGTAGTGTCCTTGGTGGTGACTAGATCGTCGCCGATGATGAGGATGTCCTGGTCGAGGCTCCTCATGAGCTTCTTCCATCCTTCGTGGTCGTCCTCGGCGAAGGCGTCCTCCAAAGAGACGATGGGATACTTCTTGACCCAGCGTTCATAGAGCTCGACCATCTCGTCGGTGGTCATAACCCTTGGGTCTTCGGCCCGCCAGAACAAGTACTGGCCTACGGAATCTTTTTCTCCGGTCTTCTCGCGGTAAGCATTGCTGAGCTCGCTGGCAGCGGGGTCGAGGGCAAGGCAGACATCGCGGTCGGGTACGAAGCCGCACTCCTCGATGGCCTGGACGGCCACGCGGAGTGCGCGCTCCTCGGGGAGAATGTCGCCCTTCTCGCGGGCGTAGGAGGCGACAATGCCGCCCTCAAGCCCGATCCCCACGAAGTTCAGGCCTTCGGAATCCTGGATGATCTGGATGGCGCGGCTTTGCAGCATGTTGGTGACGCGCTGCGCCTCGATGTAATCCTGCGCAGTGAGGGGGATGAACATCAGCTCCTGGAAGCTGAGGTTCCCGCCCATCTCCTCGGTGTGACGCCCGCCCATGATGGAGTTGCGGAACTCCCAGGGGGCAAAGACGACGCGGCCGTCCGGCAGCTTCACTTCCTGAAGACGATGGAGCCGGAGCTTGCGGCGAAGCTCCGCTGGCTTGCCGCCGCGGCCTTCTGCGGTGGCGGCGGCCGGCTCCGCAGCTCTGACCTCCGCGGAGCGGGCGGCGGCCTCCCGCTGCCGTTCGTGGAATGCCTTGTATTTTCCCGGGTCGGCGATCAGGAAGTCGAAGAGCGCGACCACGCCGATGGTGAAAAGAAGTCTTCCCGCATACACGGCCGCAGGGATTCTGCCGTACATGCCGAGCAAGATCAGGATGATACCCGGCAAAAACGCGATCTGGGCGAGCACCTTGCTGGCCCCCGGGCCCGCAGCTGAAACCGCGAGGTTTTGCGTCTTGACGCTGGGATGGAAGCTGCCCGCCTCCTTATTCACTCCCGGAAACGCGCCGTAGGGAATCTTCGCAAACATCTCGAGGTACCAGAGCCAGCGGGCGACCAGGCCCTGGTTCAGACACGCCTGGGCCGGAGCGGCAAACTCCGGTCTCAAGTTGTTGGTTCGAACCGCGGCCAGGTAGTGTCCGATCTCGTGGATGGCGATATTGACGTGCCATGCGGCGTACCACATCGCAATGGAGATGAAGACCTCGAACCCGAAAAACATTTCGCGGATGACATCCAGCCGCGAGGCGACAAGTGGGGAGATGCTGAGCAGTGAGGTCAAGAATGCGGCGTGGAAGGAAACTAGCTTGTGATTGGCGATGATCCAGCCGCGATCGAGGCGGGCAGTCTCGGTCTGTGGGAAGATGGAACGCAGAAACCTCAATAAGGCCATGAGTACGATCCCGTAAGAAGAAGTTGTGACGATCAGGGGAACCCGACGCATCGCGACATCGCGCCGCACTCTGGTCGTCACCGGCGCGGCACGGTCGATCCTACGGTGCTCCTCGGCTATTATACGGACGAGGCTGGGGCTTTCCGGCAGTCATGCGTCACTGGCAACTGTGTCGGTGGTCACAGAAGTGCGTGCGGTACTCGGCGCATCTCGCGGAGGCCACTCGTCCGCCCATCGTGAGAGGGTGTAGGCATCTATTCGTCGGATCATTGTGCTATGGCACACCCACCAGCCCTTCTCTAAGAACTTGGCAACGGCGGGTACCGTTAGCCCAGGGTCCGCCTGCATGCGCTGAACGATTACTATTTCGCACCCATTTCATCCGACTGCGATCCCGGAATGACTAACTGTTGATAACAGCCCTTATCAACGGTTACGCCCAGCGGAGGCGAAGGGAAAGCGCACACTTGTGCTAAGGGGATTTCTCAACAGTCATGCACCGAGTCCAAGCAGTCGACGGAATGCCCACGGGCCGAAAACAGTCGTATAGATCGCTGACATGAAAAACCAAGAGTTCAGTCCATCAAGATTCCTACTTGCGGACCCTGTCTATACATCGTAATATATAGACATTAGAATATAGCAATGCCTCAGCTCTCCCAATTTACGGCGGAGTTTTTCAAGGCCCTGGCTCATCCCTTAAGAATCAGGATCTTAGACGCACTCCGCGCGGGGGAGGTGGGAGTGAACGAACTGTGCGGACGTCTCCAGGTCGAGCAGAGCACCCTGTCGCAACAGCTTGCGGTGCTGCGGAGGGGCAATATCGTCACCGGCCGCAAAGAGGGGCAGAACGTCTTTTATTCAGTGAGTGACCCTGCCATTTTCCGTCTTCTGGATGAGACGCGGAACATCTTCAACAACCATCTCGTCGACCTCCTTGCGCAATTGACGCCTACGGGTGAGAAGTGAGGTTGGACCCTTCCTGCTGATGTTCCAGACAGCATTCAGTGCGTTCCTGGTCTCACTCCTTTGTCTTCCAGCAATGTTCCTGCTGGGTGGCCGCCGGAAGGGCGCACGGATTGGAACCGCGGCCCTAATGCTGTTTTCGCTCGGTGTGGGCGCCTCGGTTGCCGCGGCCGGCTTCTGGCGAGGTGAAGGGCTCGCAATCAATCTGTCGGGTGGGGCTCCGCTGCCGTTCACGCTGACCGTGGACCGGCTCAGCGCATTCTTCCTGCTCATGATCTGCGCGGTGAGCGTGCCGGTCACGCTGTTCTCGATGTCCTACGTCGAGCGTCACTACGAGGGCAGGAAGCGCACATTGCTTTGGGCGCTGCTGCCGTTGTTCCTCGGATCGATGGTGCTGGTGGTCACCGCTTCCACCGCGTTCGCTTTCCTGTTCGGCTGGGAGCTGATGACGCTGTTCTCGGCCGGACTGATCCTGATCGAGGGCGATGCCGGCGAACGGCGGCACAGCGTCTTCATCTACCTTCTTATGATGCATGCGGGCGCAGCCGCCGTGGTCGGCGCCTTCTTCATGTTCCTGCCGCGCGCGACCGGTCTGGACTTCGCGTCCATGCGCGCCGCCGCCGGGCTGATGACGCAGGGGGTACGGACAGCGATTTTCGTTCTGGCCTTCGTCGGATTTGGAACCAAGGCCGGCATTATCCCCCTGCACCTCTGGCTGCCGCGGGCGCACCCGATCGCGCCCAGCCCGGTGTCGGCGCTGATGTCGGGCGTGATGCTCAAGACGGCCGTTTACGGCTTCGTTCGTTTCGGTTTTGATTTCCTCGGCGCTGGACCAGCCTGGTGGGGATATGTGGTGTTGGCGGCGGGCGCGCTGTCCGGCGTGCTCGGCGTGCTGTACGCCATCAGCGAGCACGATCTGAAACGGCTGCTCGCGTATCACAGCGTGGAAAACATCGGCATCATCTATCTCGGGTTGGGCACATCGTTGGTATTCATCTCGCAGGGCGCCTCAGGGTGGGCCGTGCTGGCGCTGGTCGCGGCGCTGCTGCATACGCTGAACCACGCGCTGTTCAAGAGCGCATTATTTCTGGGCGCCGGGGCGATCTTGCACGCGACCCACACCCTCGACATCGAGGAACTCGGCGGCCTGCTCAAGCGCATGCGGGTGACGGGAGTAGCGTTCCTGGTCGCGTGTTGCTCGATCGTGGGGCTCCCGCTGTTCAACGGCTTCATCAGCGAATGGCTGACCTTCCGCAGTTTTCTCGCCGGATCCACTCTCGCCAATGTGCGCGCCGCCATCGTTCTGCCACTGATGGCGGGCGTGCTGGCGCTGATCGGCGGATTGGCAGCCGCTTGCTTCGCGAAAGTGTTCGGGGTGGCGTTCCTCGGGAGGCCACGCAGCTCTGAGGCTGAGCACGCGCATGAGGTTCCGTTGCCGATGACGGCGGCCATGCTGTTGCTCTCAGCCGCCTGCGTGGTGATCGGCATCGCGCCGGCGATATTCTTGCGGCCTCTTGGTGCGGCGGTGCAGTCATTCGTCCCCGGCGGCATTCTGCCGGATGAGGCATTTTCGATCGCGCGGGTGATCCCGTGGGTGGCAGTCGCCGTGATGGCGGTCACCGCGCTGGCCGGCGCGATCCGGCGTGCGACGAGGATCACGCCCACGTGGGCCTGCGGCATGCCGGGTCTTGACAGCCGCATGCAGTACACCTCCACGGCGTTCTCCAAGCCGCTGCGTAGAGTCTTCGCGCGCGTGTACCGGCCGGAGCGGACGGTAGAAGTCGCGCCCGCCGAGGGCACATATTTCCCGACCGCGATCTCGTACCGCTCGGTGCGGACGACCTCATTCGAACGCATGCTCTACCGTCCCGGGGTGGACGCGATCGTCGCTGCGGCCTACCGCCTCCGCCGGTTACAGACCGGCAATATCCAGATCTACCTGCTCTACATCTTCCTGGCGCTGGTGGCGCTGCTGGTGTTCACGAGGTTCGCATGATGCTGGTGAACATCCTGCAAGCTGCGCTGCTGATCCTCATCGCGCCACTGTTGCGTGGCGTCATCGCGGTGGTGAAAGCCCGCATCCAGAACCGGCGCGGCGCCAGCGTGTTTCGGCCGTATTCCGACCTGCTGAAGCTCTTGCGCAAGGAAGACCTGGTCCCCGACACGGCTTCAGCGCTGTTCCGCGTCGCTCCCGTCGTTTTGTTCGCGGTCACGGTGGTCTGCGCCGCATTCGTTCCGGTGGTGTACGGCTCCGCGCTGCTGGGCACGAATGGCGACTTCATCCTGCTGGTCTATCTCTTCGCGCTCGGCCGGTTCTTCCTGGTGCTGGGAGCGATGGACGGCGGCAGCTCGTTCGGCGGGATGGGCGCGAGCCGCGAAGCCCTGGTTTCGACGCTGGCCGAGGCGCCCCTGCTGCTCGGGTTGGCGGCCGTTGCGATCCAGGCGCGGTCGGCGAGCCTCGCGTCGATGGTGCAGTGGACGCTCCGGCAGGAGTTCTTCCAGCTCTCGGCGGTGCATGCGCTGGCCTTCGCCGCGCTGGCGCTGGTGGCGATCGCGGAGACCGGCCGCATCCCGGTGGACAATCCCACCACCCACCTGGAGCTCACCATGATCCACGAGGCCATGGTGCTGGAATATTCCGGGCCGAGTCTGGCGCTGATCGAGTGGGCGAGCGCCATCAAGCTCAGCGTCATCGCGGGGCTGTTGATCGCGCTGTTCCTGCCGCCAGGAATGGCGATGACGGTGACCGCATCGACGCTGGCCATAGCTCTACTCGCGTTCCTGCTGAAGCTGCTGCTGCTGGCGGTGGCGGTAGCAGTGGTGGAGAGCAGCGTGGCCAAGCTGCGCATGTACATGGTGCCGGACTTCCTTGGTGTCGCATCGGCGCTGGCGATCCTGGCGGTGGTGTTCACCGCCCTGATGAGGTGATGGATGGGACTGGTTGAACTTGCGGCGACGAAAACGCTGGCGTCTTCCGCCGTGCTGCTGTTCATCACCGTGCTGCTGATGGCGTCGGCCAAGCGGATCTCCACCTGCATCGTCCTTTTCGGGGCGCAGTGCGCGGTGCTGACGTCGCAGATCCTGGCGCTGGCATTCGTTCACAAGTCGCCCGAGGCGTACGTGATTGCCGGTATGGTCTTCGTGGTGAAGGTGCTCGCTATTCCCTATGCGCTGTTCCGGATCGTGGAGCGGCTGAATGCGCCGCGAGACGTGGCGTCCTCGACCACCCCGGCGCAGTCCGTGTTCATCGCCGCCGGTTTGATCCTGCTTTCGTTCTTCGCGGTACAACCGTACGTACATACGCTGGGCGTGGATGAGGACATGCTCGCCGCCGCCGTGGCGCTGGTCTTGACCGGGATGCTGCTCATGGTCAGCCGCAAGAAGGCGCTGATGCAGGTGGTCGGACTTCTGGTGCTGGAGAACGGCATCTTCCTGGCCGCCCTGACCACTACGTTCGGCATGCCGCTGGTGATCGAGATCGGGATCTTCTTCGACCTGCTGATGGGAGTGTTCTTGATGGGGCTGTTCGTATTCCGTATCCGCGACACTTTTGAGCACCTCGACGTCTCCAAACTGCGGAAGCTGAGGGGATAAGACGATGACATTAACCCTTCTACTTCTGATCCCGCTGCTCGGCGCCGCTGTCGTCATGGCCTGCAAGCAGCGGCGTCCTGCCGTAGCGGTCGCGCTGGCGACCGGCGCGCTCGAACTGGCGGCCATCGGCAACGCCGTGTGGAAGATCCACGTGAGCGGGTCGCTGCAGACCGGCCGTTACCTGCGCGCCGACGGTCTCACCTCGTTCTTCCTGATCAACATCGGCCTGATCTTCGCGTTGGTGCTGGCGTATTCGGTCGGATACATGCGCCACATCCCGGAAGGCCGGTTCTCCTCGCCGCGCTGGTTTTATGCACTGGTGCTCGTGTTCCTGTTCACGATGGTCGCGGTCTACCTCTCGGCGAATCTTGGGATGCTGTGGATCTTCGTGGAAGGGACCACGCTGGCCTCGGCCCTGCTGGTCGGCTTCTACAACACCGAGGGCGCGGTCGAAGCCGGTTGGAAATACCTGATCGTATGCACCGTGGGCATCGCGTTTGCCTTGTTCGGCACTATCGCCCTGTACCTGGCGGCAGTGCGCGGAGGCGTGAGCCCGGAGACGGCGCTCGATTGGGCGGCGCTGATGGCGGCCGCTCCGAAGCTCCGCGCCGTGCCGGATCTAATGAAACTGGCGTTCGTGTTCGTCGCGGTGGGCTACGGGACCAAGGTCGGCTTCGTGCCCATGCATAGCTGGCTGCCGGACGCGCACGCGGAAGCGCCGTCGCCCATCAGCGCGCTGCTTTCTGCGGTGCTCCTGAACTGCGCCATGTACGCGGTGTTGCGGTTCGATGCGATCGTATCGCGCGCCATCGGGAGCGGCTTCAGCCACACGCTGCTGCTGGTGTTCGGCGGGATGTCGATCACCGTCGCCGCATTCCTGATGATCGTGCAGCGCGACCTCAAGCGCCTGCTGGCCTACAGCAGCATCGAGCACATGGGCATCGTCGCCATCGGCGTGGGCATCGGCGGGGCCGTCGGCATCTTCGCTGCACTACTCCATGCCTTCAACCATTCGATCGCTAAGTCACTGCTGTTCTTCGGTGCTGGCAATGTACGCGAGAACTACGGGACCCTGCACATCGAGCGCATCCGTGGCATGGCCAACTCGCTGCCTTGGACCAGCGGCGCCATGATCGTCGGCGGCCTGGCCATCGTCGGACTGCCGCCCTTCGGATTATTTGTCAGCGAATTCATGATCCTGACGCAGGCGTTCGCCACGGCGCACTATTTCATTGCGGTCCTGCTGCTTGCCGTGCTGTCTGTGGTTTTCGGCGCGCTGCTCTATCACTTCCAGCACATGCTAGGCGGCGAGAAAGAGCAGCCACCGACGAAGGTGAGCTTCGTGGCTTCTGATTTTGCGGCCATGTCGATCTGCGCGATGTGCCTGGTGGTGCTCGGCGTCCGCATCCCAGCAGCTTTCAACGTCGTGCTGAACGGAGCCATGGCGGTGTTGCGATGACTCCCGAGAAACAACGCGCCCACGAGACCAAGGTCGAGGACGTGCTGGATTTGTTGCGTTCCGACGGGGTGCGCCTGGTCTCGATTTTCGGCAGTCTGGACGAGGATGGGCAGCGCCGCGTGCACTACGTCGTGGACGTGGATAGTCGCGAGTACCGCGTACTCGACTGTGCGGTGGAGGGCTCGATCCGCTCCGCCACGGCGGTCACCCCGGCTGCGGCCTGGTATGAGCGCGAGCTAGCCGACCAGTTCGGCGTCGAGATCCACGGCCACCCGGACCTGCGCCCGCTGCTGTTGCATGAGAACTGGCCTGACGGGGTACATCCGATGACGGACGAGGTCGTCAAGGTTCCGACGGCGCATCGCGACTATCGTTTCCTGAGGGTGCAGGGCGAGGGTGTGTGCGAAGTCCCGGTCGGCCCGGTGCACGCCGGCATCATCGAGCCGGGACATTTTCGGTTCAGCGTGGTTGGCGACACCGTGCTCCACCTCGAACTGCGCCATTTCTACACCCACAAAGGAACCGAGAAGCTGTTCAAAGGCGCGCCCATCCTCAGCGGCCCGCTGTTGGCGGAGTCGGTCTCCGGAGATCACTGCTTCGCGCACGCAGTTGCATATTGCCAGGCGGTGGAGAACGCGTTCGGGGTGGCGGTTCCGCCGCGCGGCCGGGCGATCCGCCTCGTCGGCCTCGAGCTGGAGCGAATGGTGGCCCACATCGCGGACCTGGGTGCACTGTGCGGTGACGTCGGGTTCACCGTGCCTGCCGCCTACACCGCCCGCATCAAGGAATCGTTGCTGCAGGCGTCGGTGCGCTCGGTCGGAACCCGCTTCTGGCGCGGCATTGCCATATCCGGCGGAGTGAAACGCGATTTGCTGGAACGCGAGGCGCGCCAACTGTCCGCCACCGTTGCCGAAGCCGCGCGGGACTTCGCGGCCTTGGCGCGCATGGTGCTGGACACGCCGTCGGTCCAGGACCGCTTTGAGACCACGGGAGTCCTGACGCGCGAAGCATCCCGCGCCCTTGCGGTGGTGGGCCCGGCCGCGCGCGCCAGCGGAGTTCGCATGGATGTGCGGGTAGACCATCCCTACGGCCTTTATCGCACCATCAGTACAAACGTCCCGCACTACCGTTACGGCGACGTGCTGGCGCGGGCTCGCATGCGGATCGACGAGACCGCGGTCTCGGCGCGGTTGATCGACGAGACTCTGAGTGGGCTGCCGGCGGGCGCCATTAGCACTTCTGTCCCCCCGGAGCAAAGCGCAGAAGGATTTTCCGCGGTCGAATCACCGCGAGGCGAGCTGCTCTACTGGGTGCGGGTGAGAGATGGGGTCGTCGCGCGCTGCCACATCAAGTCGCCGTCGTTCCAGAACTGGCCGGCTCTGCCCCTGGCCATGCCGGGCAACATCATCGCGGATTTTCCGCTGATCAATAAGAGCTTCAACCTGTCCTATTCCGGGTGCGACCGATGATCTTCGACATCGCCAAACGCAGCCTGCAAAGCGAGAACGTCCTCATTCCGGTGGATGCGCTGGCGCGCAATGCAACAGGCAGCCGCATGCCGGCGGTACAGGCGCCGCGGCTGAACCGCGCCATCGCCGAGCGGGTCGTAGCCGCCTGTCCGACTTCGGCGCTCGCGCTGGAGACCTCGGGCTCGAAGCAGCACCTCACGTTGGATTACGGCCAGTGCATCGGCTGCGGCCGGTGCATCGAGGTCGGAGACGGAGCGTTCTTCGCCGCCGAAAAGCTGTCCCGCTGCGGAGTGGGCAAGGCCGGGCTGGTGCGCCGTTGGGATGTGGATGCAGCAGCCGAGTTCCCGAACGAGGAACCCGCATTGACCAAGGCAGCGGAAACCATTCGGGCGATGCTCGGGCGCGCGCTGAACATCCGCGAAGTAGACGCGGGCTCCTGTAACGGCTGCGAACAGGAGATCGTCGCACTGAACAGCCCTTACTACGACCTGGAACGCTTCGGGATCCATTTCGTGGCTTCGCCCAAGCACGCAGACATGCTCCTGGTGACCGGTCCGGTGACGCGCAACATGGCAGAGGCGGTGAAACAGACTTACGCGGCGACTCCCTCACCCAAACTCGTCGTCGCCGTGGGCGCGTGCGGCTGCAGCGGTGGCGTTTTCTCGGGCAGCTACGCCGTGGCCGGCGCGGTGGACTCGATCATACCGGTTGACGGCTACATACCGGGCTGCCCTCCAACGCCGGGCATGCTCCTGACGGGGATCTTGAGAGTCTTGCAGAAGCGAGGATGAGGCGCTCGATTCGAAGTTTTGTGAAGGTCGCAGGGTTACCCCGATCCGCATCGGAAACCTCTGCGCAGTAGAATCACTGTCGATAACAGACCTTCTCACCAGCTACGAACTGCTCCCCCACATATTGTGGTTGTGATGTCAGCGAGCACTATCGAGACCGACTGCCCGACACCAGTTTTTCTCGCCCAATCCGGTGGTCGGCCGCAGGCCGCCCCGATTTGGGGTGGTGATTACTTTCAGGCCGCGGCGAGCGGCGCGTTTTGGGCCGCGAAGGGCTGGCAAAGGTGGCAAGGCCGCCTACCAGAATTGAACTTGACAGTGTACACCAATGGTGTACACTTACCCCGTAATGCCGAAACGTCTCGAACGCGTGATCGTCTGGATTTGCGGACAATGCGGGCATGAGTGGCAGTCGAGAAACAATGACAAGCCACTTCGTTGTGCCCGATGCAAGAGTCCCTACTGGGACCGAGCAAAAGCGCCCAAAGCTGCTGCAGGCAAGAGGCGGGAGTAATCAGCGCGCCGCATCGGTGCTCGAACACCGACACGGCGCTAACCAAAGTCGCCTAGAAGGAGGCAACAATGGCTAAGAATCACCGTACCACCGCATGGAAGATCCCTCAAGAACTGCCCCCCACCATCACCCGCGTCGGGGCGTACGCGCGCGTCTCAACACTAAACGGACAAGATCCCGAGATGCAGCTACGAGACCTGCGCGAGTACGCGTGCCGGCGCGGATGGACGATCGTCGAGGAGTACGTCGATCAAGGCGTCTCGGGCTCAAAGGAGACGCGGCCGGCCCTGACGCGACTGATGGCAGACGCCTGTCAGCGCCGATTTGACGCCGTCCTTGTCTGGAAGGTAGATCGCTTCGGCAGATCGCTAAAGCATCTGGTCAACGCACTAGCCGAACTGGGCGCTTTGGGGGTGGCATTCGTCAGCCTGCGTGACAATCTGGACCTCAGTACTCCATCTGGCCGACTGATGTTTCAAATCATCGGGGGAATCGCTGAATTTGAACGCGCACTGATCCAAGAACGGGTAAAAGCCGGTCTGCGGAATGCTCGTGCAAAAGGGAAGCGGCTGGGCAGGCCGCGCGTTGTCGTGGACAGCACCAGGATTGGCTCTCTACGCGCTCAGGGGCGCTCCTGGGCCGAGACTAAGACCGAGGTAGGGGTCAGGGCAAAGGAACAGCGCAAAGGGCAGTTTCTAAGGCGTCAGTGGCCTGATTACAGCCACATTCTCGTCCGAATAGCTTGTCTCATCCGCAAGCCCTGTCAGTTCTTAACCGGTGCCGCTTCCGGAGGCTCCTCAGTCGGCCAGATGCGGTCGTGCCATTCAACGCAGTAGGCGACATCATCGTAGTGGAGATGGAGGTTAGCCCTTCTCACCAATAACGATCAGTGGCAACAAGGGGATTTGGCAACGCTGATCTGGCAATCGTCAGGGCAGGTGGGACTTGATCTTGCCGAGTTGCTCGCGGAAACGCTGCGGATTGTAGCTGGAAGGATTCTCCAACTGTTGGAACATGGCATCGATGGCGGCTTTCAGCTCGGCGTCGTTCGCGAGCTTCCCGTTCCTCGAGCACGCGAGGTACAAGGCGTCGGCTGCCATTACCGCCTGTTCGGCGCTGCGTTCGCCGCCATTGCTGATGGCGTCGGCGTCGGCCGAGATCTCGCCCAGGAGCCGCAAGGCGGACGCCTGACCATGTTTCCTGGACGCGAGGAGCTCCACCGCCCGGTTTGCGATCCCTCCGGCGGAGGATGCGGTTTGCCCCGCTGCCTCGCGGGCCGGCGAGAGCCGTTCCATCGACGCGGCGACCTTCGCCATCTCTCCGTCGAGCTGCTGTGCCAGTTGCGGATCGGCATCGCGCACGATGTGCCGCAGCACCGCGATCCGCGAGTTGTTCCAGGGAGGCGTGCCCGGTTTGCGGCTGGGATAGCCGGTCTGCTGCCGCCAGCTATCTGCCGGCTTGGTCAAAGCGTGATGGCACGCGAAGCAATCCAGTTCGGCGTACTCCGGCCAGTTGCCGGAACGAGCCCTGCGGTCCAGTTGGCGCAGTCCTTCGCGCAGTTGCACCGCCTGGCCGACACTCCAGCCGCGCACACTTGCCCAAGGATCTTTCTCGGGCTTCCAGTGGCGCGGCATCACGGCAGTGTAGGAGTCGAGTTCGAAAGCCAGGTCGGGATGGCCGGCGGCAATCATCTCGTGGTCCACCGCCTTCTCCGCCGTCCCCAGGTGGCACGACAGGCAGAGTTCCGAGCGTTTCACCAGTTCCTTGGTGTCGTACATGCCCAGCCGGACCGACTGCTCGTGCGTCCAGTTCTTGCTGGTGTGCGGTCCCAGCCATGCCGACGCCGGCCCGTGACAGCTTTCGCAACTGACCCCGTCGTCCAGCTCGAAGGTCCGCGCCCTGCGGCTGGCAGGCACATCGAGCGCGTGACACGCCAGGCACTTCGCCGACCTCTCCGCCGGCTCGCTCAGCTTCAGGTTGCGCGCGATCCGCTTCGACTGCGCGTTCGACAGCACCGCGTATGCCTTGGAGTGCTTGTCCTGGACCACCCAGGTGCTGTACTCGTTCTGCTGGACGTCGGTCTCGGTCTTTGGCTGGATGGCGCCGTGGCAACTCGACGACGCGCACGATCCCGGGCCGGTGTACTGGGACGCCGCAGGGCCTTGGGGAGCCGCGTAGGAGGAAACGCAGAGAAAGAGGATGGCGGAGAACAGGACGATAGGCGAGCACATCTCGGTCGTCGTTCTGGCCCTGTCGGATCTCACGTGCTCAGCCTGGTGCCCCGGGATAACGGACTTCAGCCTTATATCCGCGCTCTGGCGATTCGTCAATCGTACGGTTGGACGTCCCCCAAAATCCCGCTCTGGACATGGGTTTGCTCTTCTTATATCTTCCCTCTACTGTTCTTGCGCGCGGTGGATCCTGTCGCGCGTGATTTCCCATCAGCCAGCCCCCAGCTTCTGATCGGCATAGGGCCCGAATATGAGCACGAGCGATCACCTCTCACCGCCAGAGGCCACGAAGCAAGCTCCCGCCGGCTGGGGCACCACCCTGGGGCACGGCGAGCCGCTCGAGCCCGATGAGCTGCTGAAGATCTCGATCTTCGAAGGCGTGTCGAAGGGCCTGCTGGAGAAGAATCGGGGCGCCGTCGTCCGCCGCACCTTCCGCGCCGGCGAGGAGGTCTGCCGCGAAGGCGAGTTCGGCTCGACGGCCTTCTACATCCTCGACGGCCGAGCTGAAGTTTTCATTTCCAGCCCCATCGCCCACGTGAAGGTCGACGCCAGCGCTCCGGGGTTTTTCAGCCGCCTCAAGAGCAAGCTGGTCGCCCGCACCGCTCACCAGCGAGACGAGGAGAGCCAGCGCCGCTTCATCCCCATCGACGCTCCCGTCGATCTCTCCTACGACAGCCCGACCGCCTCGCTCGGCCCCGGTGACTTGTTCGGCGAGATGACCTGCATGAATTTCTACCCGCGGTCGGCGACCGTGCGCGCCGCCACCGACTGCGTGATGTTGGAGATGTTGCGCAACGTCCTCGACATTCTGCAGAAGAACCCGAAGTTCAAGGCCCAGCTCGACCAGAACTACCGGCAGCGCGCTCTCGACGACCACCTGCGCAGCGTCCCCATGTTCGCCAATCTCGCTCAGAGTCGCAACCTGCAACAGCTCCTGGCCGCTCGCGAATTCATCTCGGAGCTGCGCCAGAAGGTCGAACTGGTCCGCTACGCTCCGGGACAGGTGATCTGCAAGCAGGGCGAGCCCGCCGACTCCTTCTTTCTCATCCGCCTTGGCTTCGTGCGTGTCTCTCAGAACTATCCCGGCGGCGAGTTCGTGCTGACCTATCTCTCACGTGGCAACTACTTCGGCGAGGTCGGGCTGCTCGGCGGAGGCGTGCGCACCGCCACCTGCACCGCTCTGGACCACGTGGAGGTGGTCCGCATCAACGAAGCGGAGTTCCGCGAAATGATCGACCGTCTTCCGGATGTCCGCAAGGCGCTGGCGGAGGTGGCGGGTACCCGCCAGGCGGAGAACCAGGAGCAGCTCAGGACTGTCCAGAGCGTCCCCATCGGCGACTTCCTCTCCCAGGGCCTGATGGAGGCGCAGAACCTGCTGGTGCTCGACCTCAACAAGTGCACTCGCTGCGACCTCTGCGTGCGGGCGTGCGCCGACACCCACGATGGCATCACCCGCCTGGTCCGCGAGGGCCTGCGGTTCGACAACTACCTGGTCGCGACCTCTTGCCGTCAGTGTCGCGATCCCTTGTGTATGGTCGGCTGCCCCGTCGGCTCCATCCGCCGGCGCAACTCACTCGAAATCATCATCGAGGACTGGTGCGTCGGCTGCGGGCTGTGCGCCAAGAACTGCCCGTACGGCAACATCAACATGCATCCGGTGAAGATTGTCGGCGATGCGGCTTCAGCTGCCGAGGCGGTCGGCCATGCCATCGCCCGTCCCGAAGACGCGGAGCGCATCGCCAAGGCGGCCATGAAAAAAAAGGCGATCACCTGCGATCTCTGTGCCGACCTCAACCAGCCCAGCTGCGTCTACGCCTGCCCGCACGATGCTGCCTACCGCATCGAGCCACGCCAGTTTTTCCGCAGGATGGAGCACAAAAACCGGGCGGATGCGACGAGGTTCTAGCCGTGGTCATCGATTGCACGCACAAGCCGTGGGCTATCGCGACCATCGGGACGATCGTCCTCTGCGGAGTGCTCTTCGTGCCTTACTCGATGTCGAGGCCGGAGGGCGTCTCGGGCGGCAGCGCGGCCGGCCTTACATACGGGATCTCCGCGTCCCTCCTCATGGTGATCGCCGGTCTGCTCGGCGCGCGCCGCAAGGTGCCCGGTTGGAGGATCGGGCGCATGCAGTTCTGGATGCGCGCCCACCTCTGGCTCGGGTCCCTCGCCCTGCCCCTGGTCTTCCTCCATGGCGGGTTCAGCATGGGACATGCCACCTTGACCCGCATCCTCATGGCCCTTCTGATCCTCGTGAGCGTCAGCGGCTGGGCTGGCGCCGTGATCCAGCACTTTGTTCCCAAGGTGATGACCCGCCAGCTTCCCTTGGAAACCATCTACGAGCAGATCGACCATGTCCGCGAACAGCTCCGCGAAGAGTGTGAGCAACTCCTCGCCGCAGCCGAAAAGACTGTTGCGGCGACTGCTCCTGCCGCGGTTGCCGCGAAAGCCGGCGCTACTGCTGCACCGGCTGCCCTGGCACCTCCCGAGGCGGATTCCGCCATCCCGACCCTGCGCGCCTTCTACGACCTCGAGATCCATCGCCTGCTTGCGGGTACGCAGGCTCCCGACATGCTGTCCGACCGCGTGGCGGCCCGCGGCACCTTTCTGTCACTCCGCACCTTATGTCCCCCCGCGCTGCACGAAACGGTCGCTGCCCTGGAAGAGATCTGGGAGGAAGCCCGCGAGTTGAACCGCCAGGAAAAGCTTCATCACCTTCTTCACGGGTGGCTCCTGGTCCACGTCCCGCTCTCCTACGCGCTGCTGGCGCTTACCGTCGTCCACGCCGTCCAGGCGCTGAGGTACTGACGTGCCGCGCCGCCGCACCGCCAAAACCCTCGCTCAGCGCATCGACCTCGACTACTTCAAGCGCCTACACCCGTTCCGCCGGTGGAAGTTCATCCTTTCCCTCGCGCTGCCGCTGATCGCGGTCGTCTGGGTCGTCGCCACCACCATCACCGGCCACCAGAGGCCTTATAGCGCCGGCCCAATGTCGCCTGCGCACGCCTTCGTGGGAAAACGCTGCGAGGTCTGCCACACCTCCACCGCCGGCTTCTTCCTCAAACACGTCGACGACGACTCCTGCAAATCCTGCCACGACGGGCCCGTGCACCAGTCCCGGCAGATGTTCACGCCGGCCTGCTCCTCCTGCCATGTCGAGCACCAGGGCTCCGTGCAGCTCGCCGGCGTCGCCGACCGCATGTGCACCCAGTGCCACGCCGACCTCCGCACCCGCGACGGCCACGCGCGCTACGAGACCGCGATCGGCAACTTCAACACCGCGCATCCCGAGTTCGCCCCGGTCAGAAGCGGCAAGGATCCCGGCACCGTCAAACTCGACCACGAAGTGCACCTGAAGGCGGGACTCAAAGGACCGCGCGGCCCGGTACAGATGGTCTGCGCCGACTGCCACCGGTCGCCAGCCGACGCCCGCGCCTGGCCATACTCGGCACCGCAGAACCAGCCGGTCGCTGCCGCGGCGCCCGACCCGCTCGCTCCGCAGCCCACGCGCGCCTATATGTCACCAGTCAACTACGAGAAGCACTGCGCCGCCTGTCATCTGCTGAACTTCGACCGCCGCTTCGCCGAGCCCGTGCCCCACAAAGAGCCGAGGGTCGTCCACGAGTTTGTCGTGAAGAAGCTCTCCGACTACATTACCGCGCATCCGGAGGCGATCCGCCAAGTGGAAGTCCCTGTTCAGCGGATCCCGGAAGTGAAGATTGAGACCCGCCCCGCGCGCGATGCCGCCGACTGGGTCTCGATGCGCGTCGCCGAGGCCGAGCAGCTCCTCTGGAAGAAAACCTGCAAGGAGTGCCACGCGGTGAAATTCGGCGCCACGCCGCTCCCCGAGATCCCCAAGGCCCAGATCGCGGTGCGCTGGCTGCCGCATTCCGTCTTCAGCCACGACCCGCACCGCATGCTCGACTGCACCGCCTGCCATGCGCAGGCGCCGAAGAGCAAGGAAACCGCCGACGTCCTGCTCCCCGGCATCGCCACCTGCCGCCAGTGTCATGCCTCGCAGCAGACCGCGCCCACCGATTCCGCGCAGGCGCGCTGCTTCGAGTGCCATCAGTACCACGACTGGACCAAGCAGGTTCCCGTCAACGGCCGCTACACGATCCCAAGATTGTTGAAGGGAATGTGATCGTTACTTCGCGGGCTGCGGCGGATCGTCGCTGACCGTGTAGAGCCTGCCGTCGCGCAGGTACATGCGGCGCATCTCTTCGCGGTTGAACGGACGCGACCCGCGCCGCCCGAACACCGCCACCTGGTTTCCGCTCTCGTCCACCGCACGATCGCGGTCGATGCCCTTTGACACGGCCAGCGCCGCCCCGCGCGTGCGCCGCGTCGCAATCAGCTTCGGCGTCGGGCGCGGGCTGAACCCGTAGAACCCCGGCGTCTCCGGTGAGAACAACTGCACCACGCGCAGCCCGTTCTTCCCGTCGGCGACGAATGCGAACTGCGACGAGCTGACCATCCCAATCCTCACGTCGCGCGTGTCGTTGAGCTGTCCCTCGGCGGTGAACATCTGCTCCAGCGCGGGATGCTCCGGCCGCTCCACGTCCACGATCGCCAGCCCTTGCGCGCCCCCCGCCACGTACGCGTACGTCCTCGCTGCATACACATTTTGAGCGTCGGTCAGCGGGACCAGCGCGCGCTCCACCGGTTTCGGTGACGCGAGGTCGGTCACGTCCAGCACCTTCAGGCCCTGCCGGTCCACGACAAACGCGTAGCGGAACTGGATGGAAATGCCGCGCGGATCGTCCAGCGACGGCGCGCCGACCGCCGCCGTCACACGCGGCTCCAGCGGCTTGTCCAGATCGACCACCACCAGCCCCCGATCGCACAGCACGTACGCGAATGTCCCCGCGATCACGATCCGCCGCGCTCCATCCAGCGCGTGCTCCGGGTTGAAGGCCAGTGCGCGCGTCAGGAAGTTGTTCGCCGGGTTTCCGTCCAGCAGCGTGCCCACCCCGGGCGTCGGATGCTTCAGGTCCGGGTCCCCGACCACCACTAGCCCTTCCTTGCGGTCGGCGACGTACAGGAACCCGTACATCAGGTGGATCGGCTGCTCTTCATTCTCCGCGTGCCGCGCGCGCAGCGGGTCCACCGCAAGCGTGGACGGCGACGCCACGTCGGCCGCATCCTCGGTCTTCACGTACAGCCGTTGCCCCAGCGGCGACACCGGCGCCGTCACCATCCGCTCCGAGAAATCCTTGTTGTCGATGTTCGCGACGTCGAACGCCCGGAACCCGCCCTTGCCCATCGCCGCGTAGAGATACTCGCCGCGAAGCTGCACGCTCTCCACGTGGCCCTTGTGCTCGTGCGCTTCCGTCAGCTCGCGTCCACCCGCGACGAACCTCCGATAGTCCTGCGGATACGCGACCTTCTGGAACTCGCTGCCGTAGACCGCGGGCGGATCATCGTGCTCCGCCACCGCCACCGCTTCGTAGCCGTGCTCTCCGGTCGCGACGTACACCCAGCGGCCCATCTGGTTCAGGAAGTTGGTCCCCAGCAGCAGCACCTGCGACATCCACGCGTTATTGTCGCCCGCCGATGAGACGTGACAATCGCTGCAGCGCTTCGTCTCTTTGGCGCGCACCGTGTGCGGCATGTAGGGGCTGAATGCCTGCCCACTGAACCCTTCCGCCGACACCGTCTGCTGCATGTAGTAGATCCAATCGCGGTTCTGGTTCTGCGAGCTCACCAGCACCGCGCACGCCGACCGCACCGGCGCCACCTTGTTGCCGGTCGGCGTGCCGTCGATCCCCAGCATGTACACGTCGTCGCGCAGCACCTGGAAGTTGTAGCTGGTCCAGTTGCGCGTCATCAGACCTTCGTTGTGCAGCATCGGACGCCGCTGGTTCGCCGTCATGGAGAGGTGACACCCGAAGCAGCTCGTCGTCCACGATGTGTGGCATCCGAAGCACGTCATCCGCTCGTCCGGATGCGCCAGGTCGGTCCCGTGCGCCGGCACTGTGCCCCACGTGCGCCCGTCTTTGTTGATCGTCTTGGCCAGCCGTGACTGCTCGCTGTAGTGCGCATTCCCCGGCGTGATCGTGTCCAGCACCTGCACCACTTCCCATTCCTTGTCCGGATCGATCATCGAGCGCTGGTACAGCCTTCCATCTCTCCAATAGAACTGGCGCTCGCCGCTGGGTGTGCGCAGCCGCTCCAGGTGTGTGCCGGCGGCGGGCGCGGCCGGGCCGCTGGTCACCAGCTTGGCGCGCTCGCGGATCGTCCCGTGGCAGTCCACGCAGCTGATCTCGATCGCGTTCCGCGTCTCGCCATACAGCTTGCCGTTGCCGTGGTTGTCCTGCGTGAAGTGGCAATCGACGCAGTGCATCCCCTTTTGCATGTGGATGTCGGCGAGTTGCACCGCCTTCTCGAACTTCTTGGGATCGCCGTCTTCGATCTTCTTCCCGTCCTCATCGAGCAGGTTTCCCTTGCGGTCGCGCTTGAATACCGCCCGGAAGATCCACCCGTGGCTGTGGAAGTCGCCGAACTGCGCCTTGTCGAGCCTGGCGTTGAACTCCGGCGTGCCTGTCTGCTTCAGGAAATTGACGTCGGACCACAGCCCGCGCGCCGCCGACGCTTCCGGATTCCGCTGCGTGACTTCGAACCTCTCCTTCGCCGACGGGTCTCGCTGCTCCTTCGGGTACATCCTTTCGCCGTCCACTTCGTTGTCCCACCACGTGTACCCGAAGTAGCTGGCGACCATGTTGGTGCCCGGATGGACGTGACACACCATGCACTGGCTCGACGGCACTGCCCGCGTCAGCGCATGCCGGATCGGATGTCCGGACTCGTTCTTGTTGATCGTCGGGTCCCTCGACGCACTGCGACCGTCGTTGCCGAACGCCGCATACGGCCCCGAATGCGCCGCAGCCCGATCATTAGCGTAGACGACGTGGCATCCGGTGCATCCGCTGCCGCGATAGTCGCCCGGCTGGTCGTTCGTGCCCGGGAGCGACAGCAACGGGTCGAGCAGCCGCGTCTTCTGCAACCCGAGGAAGACCGGATCGGTGCGCAGCAGCGTGCCGAAACCGCGGTCGCTCAGCTTGACGTCGGGCCGGCCCGGGTTCTGCGATTCCTCCAGGTTCGGATTCCCGACCTCCGTCCGCGGCCCGCCGCCCCGCTCGAACACCCGCAGCACGTTGCCCGGCTGCGACGTTTCCCAGCGCGGGAGCGGCTCCAGCAACGGCAGCACGCCCTTGGCGCGCGTCTCTTCCGGCGTGGGTGGCGGAGACGTCCGCAATTCCTGCGGCTTGCCGTCCGCGCCGTAGCTCTCTCCATACCGCGGATTCTTGAACCACACGCCGCCGTTGTTGTAGAGCGCGGCGCTCCAAAGCATCGCTCCATGCGACATCATGCTGGTGCGTACCGCGCGCGCTTCCGTGACGTGACATCCGGAGGTCCCGCACGTCTGGTCCGCCACCCGAAGATCGCCCGGATTCACAAACCGGATGTACGCCGCATCTTCTTTCAGCCACTCCGTGTACGCGCGCACCGGAGCCTCGAACGAGCGGTCGCGCTGCCGCCGCGGCTGCACGTGCGCCTTTTCTTTCACTGCCCCGTACGAAGCCGAATCTTTAGCCGTTCCTTGCTCGACCCGCGCGCTCGTGTCGCCGCCGTGACAATCCACGCACCCCAGCCGCACCGTCCTGGTTGCGTGCATCGTCGGCTCATCGGTCGCGGTGTGGCAGGTCACGCAGCCCGCGCTCTTCCGGTCCGCTTCCTCCTGCGGCTGCGTCAACAGCACCTCGTGCGGCGCGGCATCGGAGTGCTGCGGACGGGCGCGCGCCGCCGTCCATCCCAGCAGCAGCGCCAGGACCACCAGCCCCGCCAGCGTGATTCGTTTAGAAACGGAAGCGCACATTGGTGAACATCGAGAACAGATCATGGTTGCTGTAGATGTCTCGGAATCCCTGGAACGGCGTCAGCACCGACGCCCCTCCCGTCAGCACGATGTTTTCCGATAGCTTGGGCCGGTACTGGAGCCCCACGCTGTAATCCGCCCCGATCCCGTGCCGGATCGGGCTTTGGAACAGCAACAGCTCCAGCGGCTCGGTATGCGCGAAGCGCATGAAGTTCGCGTTCAGGATCGCGCGCAACTTCGGCGTCAGTTCCAGGTCGCTGCCCGCGTTGAATAGCAGGATGCCGGGATTCACGAAGTTGGCCTTGCCCTGGAACTTGTTCGGACGCAGGCTGGGCAGAAAGCTGTCCGGTCCCACCAGCGCGACGCCCGTGCTCGTCAGCCGGATAGCTTCCCGGTTCCAGATGCTAAAGATCCCGCCCGCGAACGCCGGCTGGTCCACGATGGTGTCGAAGCCGCGCGCGGTGCCGTCGCGCGGGTTGCCGTCGCCCGAGGCGTAGAAACCCGAAACTTTGAACCGCGCCCAGTCCTTGTCGTAGGAGACCTCCACTGCGGCCATCTGCGCGTTGATGTCCACCGGCCGCCCGGCGATCAAGTTCAGGCTCTCGTGCCCGAAGGCCTGGTAGAACGCGTGGCTGATGTTGATGCGATGGATGTGCCCGTTCCCCGTCCAGCCGACGTACTTGGCATTCACTCGGCGCGACGCGACCAGTCCGATCGGCGCCGGCCGCACCAGAAAGTCGTTGTCGTCGTACTTCTTGCCCGCGTCGTCCTTGTTGAGGTGAAAGCTGAACTGGGTGGTGTAACCCTTCCAGATGAAGTCCTGGATATACACGTTCGCCAGCAGCACCTCCTGGTGCCGCGCATTGAAGGTGTTGAGCTGGCTGTTGGTGTTCTTCTCGAGGAAATAGAAATATGCGAGGTTGTATTCGATGCGGTTCGACTTCAGGTTGCCGAAGACGCGTACTCCGGGCTGTTCTTCGACGAACAGGAAGCCGCGGAAGTCGCTGGTGAACTGCTGGATGCCGGCCCGCACCGAGACGAAGTCGTAATTCGGGCTGAGGTCGCGGATCTTCTTCTCGACGAACGCCTCCTGCAAGGCCACTGTACCGTCCAGCCGGCTTGTTCCCGCGCGCACGTCGATATTCACAATCCCGTTCTCCTGCGCTTGCAGGTAATTGATGTTCGCCACCGGCGTCACCCGGATGCGCCAGTCCACCGGCTTGTACGCCGTGTCGCCGTGGAACAGGTCGGCGGAGAAGCGGAAGTTCTGCGCAAAGAAGAACTGCCCGCCGTGTCCGAAGAACTCGATGCTGCCGGGATTGGCCGCGCTGACTCCGCTGGCTACCGGCAGCCGCCTTCCTTCCGGCAGGCTTTCGGAGATCACGCTGATGTTGAGGAACGTCTTCTGCCCGATGATCGGGTAATCGCCCTTCAGCTTGTTGCGCTCGAAGGGGTTCCACGTGCCTTTATTCTGCTGCTGCAACTCGCCCTTCTTCTTGTAGCGCCGGTTGGGCGGCACCTCGATGTCCCAGCGGTCCGACTTCGCCACGAACACGCTGCCCGCGAGAGGAAGCCGCTCCGGCGACTGCTCCGGCGGCGCCGACTCCGCGCGCGGCAGTTCACGGTACGGTCCGGATTCCGATTCCGGCAGGCTGGGCGGCGGACCCACACCCCGCCAGACCACGGCGACGCCGGTTTCCCCGGGTGTCAGCGCAATGGACAGCGGCAGCACGTCGCCCGCTTTCACCTCGAACTCGACACTTCGATACGCCTGGAAGCCCTCTCGCGCCGCTTCCACGATGTACCGTCCCGGCTTAAGCTCCGCGGCGCGGAACACGCCGTCCCCTGACGTCTGCAAGGTCAGTGTCTGGCTGGTTTGCACGTTGCGGACAGTGACTGCCGCGCCCGGCACGCCCTTGGCATCAGGCCCGTGCACCAGCCCGAGCACCGCTCCGGTCGGCTTGGTTGTCTGTCGCGGGATCCGCTGTTCGCGCTGCGCGGCGTGCGCCGACGGCGCCATCAACATCGCCAGCGCACACAGCACCCCGATGCGGCCCACGCGACCCAGCACTCAGCTTGCTCCTTGCACTGCCCCGAGACGGAATCGTCTTTGCTATCACAATGGTCCGGCAATCACAAGACGGCCAAAAGACCAGTATCATCTTCACCGCAGGCTGTCGTATGGTATGAGTTTCTTTTGGGGACCGGCTCGTGCCTGCAAGAATCTGGGATTGGAAACTGGCGCTGGCGCTTTGTCTTGCTGCGCTGCTGCTTTCCTGCGGAAGCAATGGTGGCGGCTCACTGTCTTTTCCAGTGCCTCCACCGCTGCCGCCCCAGACGCTCACCTTGGCCGACGTCCAGTCGGTGGTGCAGAACGCCGTCCAGTCCGTGGATGCGCCGTTCGCTGTTGCTGTCACCGACCGCTCAGGGAACATCCTCGCCGTCTTCCAGAAGCCCGGCACGCCCCCCACCTCCATCGGCAACTTCAGCGCCGTCGTGGACACCAACGAGCTCGCCGTCTCGCTCGCCCGCACCGGAGCATTCTTCAGCAATAACCAGGCGCCGCTGTCGTCGCGTACCGTGCGCTTCATCAGCGGGACCCATTTCCCTCCCGGCATCCAGTTCGTCGCCAATGGCGCGCTCTACGGCATCGAGAACACCAACCGCGGGTGCCCCCTGAACATCCCCTACCTTCCCGGGCAATCGCTTCCGCCGGCGCGCTCCATCAGCGGCGCCGCTCTGGGCCTCGGAATCGCGACCGGCAAGGTGGATGTGAACGATTCCGACCAGACGGCGGTCGATCCCGGCGGCGTGCCGCTGTTCAAGAATGGTGTGCTGGTCGGCGGCGTGGGAGTCGCGGGCGTGGCGCCGAATGTCGCCGAATTCGCGGCCTTCTCGGGCGCCGTTGGTGCAGGGTTTGGCCCCAATCCCGCGCCGCCCGGCGTGGTCGTGATCGACGGCGTGTCGCTGCCCTTCGTGAACCAAACCACGCGCCCCGTCGGCTCGAACCCCGGGACCATCGTCGGAGGGTACGTCGTCGGCCCCATCGCCAGTCCGGGACCGCCCCCGGAAGGCGGCCTGATGGCTCCACAACCGGGCCCGATCGGCGGACTGACGGCAGCGGAGGTTCAGTCCATCATCACCAATGCCGTGGATACCGCCAGCATCACGCGCGCCGTCATCCGCCTGCCGCTGGGTTCCCGCGCGCGTATGGCCATCGCCGTCGCCGACCTGGACGGCACCATCATCGGCCTCCATCGCATGCCCGACTCCACCGTCTTCAGCATCGACGTGGCCGTCGCCAAGGCGCGCAACATGGTGTACTTCAACTCGCCCGCGGGTATCGGCGATCTTCCCGGCATCCCGCCCGGGACCGCCAGCACCAATCGCACCATCAGCTTCGGCGCACAACCATTCTTCCCGCCTGGAATCGACGGCAGCGGGCCTGGACCTTTCTTCTTCAGTCTCTATCAGTTCGACGTCGCGAACCCGTGCACCCAGGGTTCACAGCCGCCGGGTCCGAACCAGAGCGGCATCGTCTTTTTCCCCGGCAGCGTCCCGCTGTACAGAGATGGGGTGCTGGTCGGCGGGCTGGGCATCAGCGGCGACGGCGTGGAGCAGGACGACTTTGTCGCCAACGGCGGCAGCCTCGGCTTCGAGGCGCCCCTCAACATCCGCGCCGACCAGGTATTCATCAACGGCGTGCGCATGCCCTACCTGAAGTTCCCCCGCAATCCCGCCCAATAAACCCACCATGCAGATGTCGCCGGCTGAGAATACGTGTGTTCTGTAGGAACGGGAGCGGGATCCGCGGCAACTCATGTTGCAAACAGCGAAAGGCTCTTACACGCTCAGGTTGAAATATGGGGCCGGGCATCCCAACGGCCCTGACGGCGGAAGATTCATCGACGTCTTCACATTTCCGTGGCTGGATTAGGAAAGTGGATGGAGTTGCAGTGGCTATTTGACCCGACGTCCACGCCCGGTTAACCGCAAGTTGTTGTTTATCAGTCTGGTTTTCGACTCCACCCTCAGTTCAGATGCGCATAACACCTGTGGGTTCCCACAACACGAAGGGCTCGATACCGACTTATGTTCCATTTGTATCGCTCCGCGCTGGTTTGCTGGTTATTTCACTTCGGCTGGCCTCAGTTGGTTTTTCGAATCAGCTGGTGATGATAGCTGCGGAGCAAAGGCTTACACGTTGACATCCAATGCAAAGACGCCTCGCACGCTACCGAAAGCGGATGACCCCGTTCTCAAGGAAGTGGTCCGACAAGCAATCGGCCTCGTCGCGTCGATTCACTATAAGCGTTGCCCTCCAGCAGACTCGTCAGGAGGGTTACATGTCAGGCTACGAGAGAGGCTAAAACTCGCCAGGTCACAGTCGGGGATACCGCTGGGGCCGGTGACAGCAGATCTTTTCGGCAGCATGCCCTGGCAGGCTGCCGTTTTTTCCTATGCGGAGAGGGATTTGTTCACCATCTCGATGCCCACCCTGCGGAGGAACTCCTCGGGCGATTCGCCGCCGATGAGCACGAAGACGTAGTCGTTGGGAATGCGGATCGCCTGCCGTTCGACGCTACTGATGACAACGTGGTCCGTCGCGATCTTCTCCAAATTCGAATTCAGGATGACCTGTACATGCCCGCCTTTGCGTGCCTGTTCCAGGTGCTCCCGGTTACGCTCGCGCGCCCGGCGGAAGGAATCGCCGCGATATGACAAGTTGACCGTGTTCTTCCCAGAACGGCAGAGTGCAAGCGCCGCTTCGATAGCCGAATCGCCGCCTCCGACCACCAGTACCTGCTTGCCGTCGTAGGTATCGGCCTCGATGAGGCGATACGACACCTTGGGGAGATCCTCCCCCTCAACCCCGAGCTTGCGGGGCGTGCCGCGCCGGCCCATGGCGAGTATGACGTAGCGCGCCCGATAGTCGGTTTTCATGGTCTTGACATGGAACCCGGACGAGTTCTTCTGCACCGATTCCACTTTCTCGTTGGTGTTGATGCGCACTCCGGTGTTGGCGATGATGGTCTCCCAGACCGCCAGCAGCGCTTCCTTGGTGCCGTCGCCGACGTAGAGCGCCCCGTAAAGCGGGATGTCGATCGGCTCCGCCATGAGGAACTTCTGTCGCGGGTAATTCCGGATGGTGGACGCGATCTCTCCCTGCTCGAGCGTTATGTATTTCAGCCCGAACTGCTGCGCGCTGAGGGAGGCGCTCAGCCCAGCAGGACCAGCGCCCACGATGGCGACGTCGTACATCCCATCGGTCTGAACTCCTGAACCCTCCGCAGGCAGCCGCTTCCGCACGTGATCGATGACCAGCTTGCCTTCATTGACGGCGGTCTTGATTAGCCCCATGGCGCAAAGCTCGCCGACGATGAACATGCCTGACACGTTGGTCTCGAAGTTCTCCTTCACCAGCGGCACGCGCAGGGTCTGCAAGACCCCGCCGAAGGAGAGCGTGATGGCTTGCGTGGGGCACACTTCGACGCACTTGGCGTGCCCGGTACAGCGCTCGGCATGAGCCAGGATCGCCTTGCCGGCGCTCAGCTCCAGCGTGCCGGTCTCCGGGCATTCGTGGACGCAGCTTCCGCACCCTATACACAGCGAGGCATTGATCACCGGCTTGGGCTTCCCCGTGGCGGCCGCTGCTTCTCCCTGCTGCGCGGCGGCCCCGTGCACAGTCCACATAGCCATGGCCGCGCCACAGTGCGGGCAAAAGGCGGTTCCCAGTTCCATGGACTTGCCGCATCGCGGGCAGGGACGGACTTTTTTCGGAACCTGGTGTTCCCCTGCGCCGCGCACGCTCTTCGCAGCGGTGAGCTTCTTCAGGTATCCGCGCACGAAGAACAGCGTCACCGCACCGGCAAGCAAGAATGTGAGCAGCGATTCGAACATAGATCAGTAGTAGCCGAGCAACAGCACCACCGCGATATGGATCAGCGCGAGCACTGCGAAGGAGTAACTGAAGGGCCGGTGCACGACGTGCCAGAGGTGGAACACCTGCTGCGTGCGAGAGAGGAAGGCCACGCGCTTGGAGAGCGCCGACTTGCGCCGCGCGGTTTCGATGACGCGCTCCACTTCCGGGTTCTCCGTACTCAACAGCCCGCCGAGCGAGAGCGCGATGCCGGTCCATCGCAGGGCCCGGCGGCGCAGGCGCGCGATCTGGAAGGGGCGCATCAGGTCGAGGGCGATCACCAGCAGCAATGCCCGGTACAGCGGCATACGCCGCACTTCCTCCGGGCCCGGCATGCGCAGTACACGCTGCAGGTCCGCAGCCGCGAGGATCCGCTGTCCCGCGAGTTCGCTCTCCATCTCTTCCTGTTCGTTCCCCAACTCCTTCAGGGACACTTCGGCGGAATCCAGCGACCGCGGGATCTGGGCGTAGATGTACCGCCCGATGATCCCGCTGATGGCGACCGCCACCATGATCCAGAAGGCGATCCCGGCGATGCCGTGGAACTTGAACGAAGAATGGAGGGCGATCACCACCGGCGCGGTGAGTCCGGCCACAACGTGGTAATCGAGCCAGTGTTTCGATTTGCCCTGTTTCGCCAGCCACGGCACGCGCTTTCGCAGCGCGTAAAGAAAGATCAACAGGAACAAGCCGGCGCCGAGAATGCCCAGCTTGGTCCCGATCCGGCCGCTGGGCTTCAGCAGCGCGTGCTTGGGTGAGAGGGGCCGGTCCGCAGCGCCCAGGACGTAGTAGTCGGCGCCGTAAAAGGCTAGCGCGGACAGCAGCACCACGGAGGCCATGGCCGCCGCGTACACCCGCATCCGATGCCCGCGTTCCTTGTCAGCCGCGGGCGCCACGTAGGTTGTCAGAGTTGCAGGAGTGCTCATTTCTTTCCTATGTCGCTGGACACCGATTCCTGGGTGTCGACCATGAACCGTTTGTATTCGCTGAAGCGGTGTTCGTTGCGCCAATGCTGGCGAAGGGTTTCGACGTCAACGGTCGCCAGTACCGGGAAGCGGTATGTCTGCGTCCACCCCGGCAGACGGATGGGGGCGTAGTCGACATGGGTAGAGAGTGCACTCAAGCCGACGTCGCGCATGTCCTTGGCGACGGCGGCGTCGATGCGCGCGATCATTCCGGTGGCGGGGTCGATCCACGCCGTGCCGGCCAGGTCCAGCGGATACTCCCGGCCACGCACCGCGAGCGCTGCCGGTGTGCGCGACCCTGGGACATGCGAGAAGTGCACGCGCAGCAAGCGCTGTCCGTCGATCGTGTCATCCGCTTCGGCATCGAAGCGAAAACTACCCCGGTAGTAGGGATGGAAGATCAAGAACAGGGTGGAGAACCCATTGCTGATCAGCATGGGGAGATTCTTTGTCTTGCGGTCCTGCGCGGACGGTATCCGCGATTCGTTCAGTTGCAGATCGTCGTTCCCTCCCGACAACAGGACGAGGTAATCGTAGGTGCCATGTTCGGTGTATTCCGCGTGGCCTCCCTTGTTGAGCTTCTCCAGTGTGACCCGCTCCGTGCATTTCACGTCCGAGACCTGGTCCAGGAAGGCGCTGACCTGGTGGCTGGTCTTGTCGAGCACTTTTTCCAGGTCTGTGTCCTGGGCCCAGGCGCGCGGCTCCGCCCGGATCAGGAACATGGCCAGGGCAAGGGCGAGACGCGCCCTACTTCTGTTCGGCATCGGCCTTCTCCTGCTTGCGCCACCGGTTGTCGAACCGGTAGCCGAAGCTGGTGTACCACTGGGTATAGTTCTGGATCGCTCCACGCTGCAGCGTGAACCCGCCCTCGAGGAAGTAGCGCGACCCGAGATTCAGGTCCACGTGGGTGTTGATGAAGCGCGAACCGTTGTCCGTGGTGAACGGCGAGACGAATACCTGCGAGCCGGCCTGCACTTCCCAGCGGATCGCCTCTCGGAAGTTGCGGGACAAAGAGAGGGCGCGGTAGGAGCCTTGCGCAAAAGCGCTGTCGAACTTGGAGTAGCGGAGGTCGGCGCGCAGCCCGGTCCGCCAGATGCGCCCCAGCGTCACTCCAAACATCGTGTTCCACGAGCCCTTGGTGTCGCCGCTGCTGCTGCTGCGGCCGATGTTGGTGTACACGGTCACGTGCTGCGGCAGCTCCACGCGCGCTCCCCCGCTCACCCCTTGGAATAGGTACTTGTCGAGCAAGCCGGTGCCGACGAGTTGCGGGTCGTAGGTGGGCACGTCGCGAAAATAGTTGTGGTTCAGGTCGAGCGACACGCGCGGATGGACCTGGAAGCGCAGGGTGAGATAGCTGTGGCCGATGCCCATTCCCACTGGCGGCAAGGTGGGATCGGGCGAGCGCGGGTTGTCGATCTGGACCGCGTGGTACAGCGAGAACACGCGCTTGTAGGAGATGTTGTTCTCGGCGAAGGCGAAGGGGCGGTCGATCCGCCAGCCCAGCGTTTCCACTCCGAATCCAAAGGTGCTGCTGTACTTGACCGCGTCCCAAGAGCCACCTTCGAAGTTGATGAACGATCCGGCGATGCGGCGGTTCGGGTTGTAGCTCCAGGAAGCCGGGTCGGGCGTGGACCCGGCGAAGATCCCGGCGGTCGTGCCCTGCGCCAGCCGCCGCCCGAAGTAGCCGCCGTCGATGGTCTCGAGGCTGCTTGCCCACGGCAGGTACATGCGTCCCAGGCCCGCCACCCAATGCGAATCAGGGTTCACGTAGGTCAGGCTCATGTGATACGTGCGGTTGAGCAGGTCCTGGATCGATTGTTGTGTTGCATCGGAGGCACGTGAGTCGATGCGCCCGCGCCAGTAGCCGCTCAGGTTCCAGTGCGAGCCGTTGATGCGGGTGATGTCGGCGCGCAGCACCAGGCCCACCTCCGAGGAACTCGAGGCAAACGCTCCACCGCTTCTCATGCCGCTGTAGTCGAAGCCGATCCGCCCGCGCGCCTGGTTTACTTCCGGCAGCGGCGGCCGGGGCACCAGGTCGCGCACTTCCTCGTCCATGGGGTCGCCCTCGGTGAAGCTAACCACGGCGGGATACTTGCGCGTGCTGCTGAGCGCGCGCTTTTGTACCAGCACTTCCACCTCGTCGGAGGGAAGGGTGGCCACGTCGCCGGCCACAAGATCGCGAGTGTGCGAGACCACTTCGCACACTGCCGATGTCTCCGCCACCGACACGACTTTCAGTTCTGCGATGAGCGGCACTTCGACCGGCTCGTCGCTGTTGTTGCTGCTGCTGGACGCGGTCACACTGGGGGCCTGCTTGATGACCAGCTTCATCCCCTCAGAGAGTCCGGCGCGGCGGCCGCCCTCGACGTACACGGCGCCGAGCGTCACGTAACGGATACGGAAGGTGGTCTGCACACCCTGCTCCGAGACCTGACCGTCGCTGTCCGACGCGCAGAGCGCCATCATGCAGGCCATCAGTACCGCCCAATGGATCCAGCGCGGCATGGCTTAGCCACCTCCCTGTCCGGTGGGATGACACGAGTAGCAACTGGTCGCGTTGTAGTTGTAGCTGCCAACCTCGGTGTGTTTGGGATTCACGACCGAGGCGTCATGCGCGTGGCAGGTGATGCACGAGAACACCGCGAAATTGCTCGGGTTGACATGGCAGTCGTTGCACGTCATCCACTGCCCAGCATGGGCCCCGGAGTAGATGGGGAACCAGGTGTGGTTGAACGTCGCTCCCAGCCACGTCGCCGTGTTGTGACAGGTGCCGCAAGTGGTCGGGAAGTGGGCGGCCACGTGGTTCGGATTGGTGACGCTGTTGTAGTCCTTGGCATGGCAGGAGAAGCAGTCCGTCGGAGTTCCGGCGAACTGTCCGTTCACGTGACAGCTTGCGCAGGCCACGTTTACGTGCGCTCCGGTGAGCGGGAAAGGCGTCAGGTTGTGGTTGAAGGAGGCGGGATGCCAGGCCGAAGTCGAGTGGCAGACCGCGCAATCCGTCGGGAACCCGGCGGCCTTGTGGTTCGGATTGGTGGTGTTGTTGTAGTTGGTAAGGTGGCAGGAGACGCAGGTCGTCCCCAGGTTGGTGAAGTTGCCGTTCACGTGACACGAGACGCAGGCCAGAGTGGCGTGCACTCCGGTCAACGCAAAACCGGTGGCGGCATGATTGAACGTGGCCGGCGTCCAGCCGCTGGTCGTGTGACAGATGGAGCAGTCGGTCGGGAAGCCGAGGACCTTGTGATTCGGGCTGGTTGCGCCGTTGTAGTCGTTGATGTGGCAGGAGGAGCACGCCGTCGAGGTGAGGTTGTAATTCCCGTTCACATGGCACTGCTGGCACGGCACGGTCGCGTGCATGCCGGTGAGCGGGAAGCCGGTGAAAGCGGTGTGATCGAATTTTGCGTTCAGCCAGGTCGCAGTGGAGTGGCACATCCCGCAGTCGCGGGGGAACCCTGCCTTGGCGTGGTTCGGGTTCGTGGTCCCCAGGAAGTCCTGGGAGTGGCAGCCGTAACAGGTGGCTGGTGTGCCCTGGAACCTGCCATTCACGTGGCAGGAGGTGCAGTCCAGAGTGGCGTGCATCCCGGTTAGGGCGAACCCGGTGAATCGTGCGTGGTCGAACTTCGCGCCCAGCCAGGTGTCCATGGAGTGACAGGTCTGGCAGGTGGTGGGAAAGCCCATGGCACGATGGTCGAATGCCTTGTTTGCAAAGTCTTTCTGGTGGCACGAGTAACAATCGGTAGACAGCCCTTCGAAGCGGCCGGCGGCGGCATTCTTGTGACAGGCATCGCATTCCACCGTGGCGTGCACGCCGATCAGGGGGAAGCGGTTGTCGTGCTGCCGGATCTGCTGGATCGATACCATCCAGCCCTTCACCGTGTGGCACTGCTCGCAGTTGGCTCCGAACTGGCGGCGATGGATGTCGGCGTGGCAATCGGCGCACTTGGTGGGCGCGCTGCTGAACACCAGGCTGGTATGGCACTGGCGGCAGCTTACGCGTTCATGCATGCCGCGGAGCGGGTAGCGCGTCCTGTTGTGGTCAAACTCCGGGATGTTACGGATCGGCTTCCACGCTGTGTTGGTGTGGCAGTTGTCGCAATTGATGGAGAGGGCTCCGTGCGGGCTCCGGGTCGTGGGACGAGGCGCAGCTCCGCGCTGCTGCGCCTGCGGCATCGGCCACAGGAATCCCAGCATCGCCAACGTCAGCGAGATCAGCCCTGCTTTCAAATCCCCCGCATCCTTTCGGCCAGAGAAATCACTACCTACACTGCACGCCTCGGACCAAACGCGGCGTTCGGTGCCCTACCGCCCGCGCACTATAGGCCCTTCGTAACCACGACCGTGGCGCCGTGGCAGGCGGCGCAGGCCGTCGGCGTCGGCTTGTAAAACACGACTTTCCTTTCGCTCACCGCCCGGACATTGGTGTGACAACCGGCGCAACGGACGTCCTTGTGCGCCCCCTTGAGCCCAAAAATCGTCTTCTCGTGGTCGAACAGCGAGGGGCGCCATTTGGTGGTGTTGTGGCACTCGGCGCAGCGTGTCTCCTTGTCCGCGCGCGCGAACTGGGCGCCGTGTGGGTCCTCGTGGCACTCCTCGCACTTTGCTGGCGCCGAACTGAAGTTGACGTGCATAAGCGTCCGTTCCATGTTCGGTGGGCGATGGCACCCGGCGCACTCCACGGCGCGGTGCGTGCCCACCAGTTGGAATTTCGTGCTGTCATGGTCAAAGCGCGTGAGGTCCTGCCACGACTTGGTCGAGTGACACGCCTCACATCCCGCGGAGCGCCTGTTGGCCGCGGCCCTCTGCATCCGCGGCACGAACTCGCCGCGGTGCGGATCGGAATGACAGGTGGTGCACGCCAACGCGTCGAAGTGATAACTGATGGTGCGTCCGGCCTCCGCGGGCTTGTGGCAGTCGATGCAGGCGACCGCAATGTGCCCGCCGGTCAGCACGAATGTGCTCTCCTGGTGCCGGACGAGGGTGAACATCGACGGCTTGAAGCCGGATTCGGTGTGACACTTCTCGCAGCGGTTCCAATAAGGGGCGCGCGCGAACTGCCCGCGATGCGCATCGGTATGGCAGTCGGTGCAGGCCGCGAACTTCACCTTGAACAGCGTGGCGCGGCCCGAGGGCGCGTGACATTTGGCGCACTGTACGGTCGCGTGCTTTTCGCGCAGCGGGAACCCGGTCCGGTTGTGCTCCGCCAGCTCGAACTTCGCCGGCTTGAAGCCACCCACCGTGTGACAGCTTTCGCAACGGCCGCCGTCGGCGCGTTTGGCGAACTGCCCGTTATGCGGGTCGGGCTTGTGACAATCGGCGCAAGCCTGAAATGCAAGCGGAGTCTTGAAATCGCCGCCGCGGTGGCAGGTGTCGCAATGCACCTCCAAATGCCTTCCCAACAGCGCGAACCTGGTCTTCGAGTGATCGAAGCGCGCCATGAACGACGTTCGCTTCCAGCCGGCGGTGTTATGACACGATTCGCACCCTTGCTGAAAAGTGCCGCGGTGCGGGTCGCTGTGGCAGGACTCGCATTGCTGGAACTTCAGCCCGACGAACTTCACCACGCCATCGGCCGCGGGCACGTGACATTTCTGGCAGGCTACCTGTGCGTGCAGGCCGGCCAATGCGAACCGCGTCTTGGAATGGTCGTAGCTGCGGGCGATCCTCCAGTCGGTGGCGTTGTGACACTGCGCACAGTTCGTCCCCAATTGGCCGCGGTGCTTGTCTTCGTGGCAGCCTGCGCAGCTGGTGGAGAGGCCGAGAAAAGTGTGGCTCAGGTTAGTCGCCGTGAGCTTTTGCCGCTCCCCAGGCGGGAACTTGTCCGGCGTATGACACTTGGCGCAGGCCAAGCCGGCGTGTTTCCCGTCGAGCGAAAATCCGGTCTTGGAGTGATCGAACCGGGCGGGTGACGGGTCCCAGTGCGAGAGCGCGAAATTCTCGCCATTATGTTCCGAGTGGCAGCGGGCGCAGGACGTATTCCCGCCGCTCGCGCCGACATAGACAGGATGCATGCCTTTCTTCTGCTGCAGGCGCGTAGCGATCTCTTGATGACAATCCAGGCAGCGGAAATTCGGCGAACCCGCCGAAACTTCGTGGCAGCGCGTGCATCCGGCGGGGCCACTGAGGCGGGAGTGCGCCTTCGACAAAGGGCCGGGAGAGAGCTGGGCTGCCGCAACCGGGGTGAACAGAGCGGCCATCGTCACTACCAGCAAGGCCAGGCAGCCCCGGCCTCTCCCGGTCAGCCACACGGGGAGACGTGTCGGCTGAAGGAAAAAAACGGCTGACGGGAGCTCATGCGCCGATAGTTTGCCGTCAGCCGTTTTCACGTGAGTGGCCTTTGATTCCCAGGCGTCGATGTGCGCGCCACGGTGGCACACAGGTTCATGGCCGCCGATAGACACCCCCGCCTGGATTTGACCAAGGGAAGTGCACGTTACAGTCCATCGCGGAGAGGGGTGCGGACTGTTCGAGCGGTGCGCTTGTCAGGCGGAAAAACCGGGCGGGAGTCGGCCGAAATCGTCCGGGGAGGACGCGCAGGTGTGTCCATCGGACCCACACTGGGTCCGATGAGTACCCAACTGCGGAAAATCACAACGGAGCTAATCGGGCTCGCGGCTTCTTCCAGGCTGCTGCTGTTGCTGCTGCTGCTGTTGGTCGCGCTCCTGCCTGGAGCTCGAATCCCCGCGCGAAGAGTCGGGCTGCTCTCGCTCTGATCGGCCACCAGGTCCTCTGTTGTCGTCGAGGTTGTTGATCCGCTGTGGCCGTTCCGGATCCCGGTCCCGCGGCACGTACGTCCGGTACCCAGGCCCCACAAGCACTGGACGCGCTCCGATCATCATGCCCCGGACCTCGACGACGCCTTCGTACACGTAGAGGGATGTCTTGCCTTTCTTGTCCACTTCGGTCAGGAACTGGGTCCCGCGCACCGTGATGACGGCGGTCGGAGTCCCCATGCGGAATGAGGGTGTGCTGCCCAATTTCTTTTGGATCTTCGTCAAGACTTCGCCGATGAACAGTTCGAGCGAGAATTTCTTGCCCTGGGTCGGATCTTTCAGGACGACGCGGCTGTGGCCTTTGATCTGTACTTGCGAGCCGTCCTGCAGATTGAGAAGAACGCTTCCTTTCTCGGTTTCGATGACGGTCTCCGGCGCTAGGACCTGTCCGCGCTGCGTCGGAACCGCGGCTCCCTGGACCGAATGGATGGAGACGTTTCCCTTGATGGCCGCAATCGTTCCTTGTCCGACCGCCAGCGATGTCTGCTGCGGGGCCGGAGCTTGCCCTGTCGCCAGCGGCAATACCAACATCAGCAGGAACGCGATGCGCCAGACTGTACGAGATTTCATGTCGTGCCTTTCGCAGCTAGCGCCAGTGACCTGACCGGAAGATGAATCTCAAACGAAGCGCCCTCTGCGGTAATACTGATGTGTACCGAACCGCCGTGCTTTTCCGCAATACGTTTCACGAAAGCAAGGCCGAGTCCCCATCCCGCTTTGTTCGCTTCCGCTTCCGGAGTTCGGTAGAAGGGCTCAAAGAGCCGGGAGACGTCTTCCTCCTTGACCGGCACCCCTTGATTCTGCACGCTCAGTACCATCGCGTCACGCGCACAGGCGCATTTCACGAGAATGTCCTTGCCGGGCTTCCCGTACTTGATTGCATTGCTTACCAGATTGAGTACGGCCCCGGTGAGCAGTGGTGCGTCGCCGGAGATCGCAACCGGTTCCTGGCCCTCGAAAACCAGGCGTGAGCCGGCAGCAGCGGCGAGTGGCTGAAGGATGTCGAACACCTGCTTCACGACTTCATCGAGATTCACGGCATCCGACCGGAGAGGCCTTGCCCCCGCGTCCAGCCGCAGCACGTCGAGATAGCTGTTGATCAGCGCCAGCAGCCGCTTCGATTCCCGGAAGATGGTCTCCGGAGCCGCGGCGCAGGACGGCGAGTCGGGGTATTGCATCATCACCTCGGCGAAGCCCTGGATGGAGACCAAGGGCGTGCGCAGTTCGTGAGTGATGAATCCGAGGGCCTCGGCGCGGGCACGGTCGCGCTCCACGCGCGCGGCCAGGTCGGTGAGCAGAACCACGGTCCCGCCGCCCGGCGACAACGTCGTCGGAGGCAGGGGTACAATGCGCACAAAATACAGCGCATCGCCGATAAACGCCTCGCCCTCGACGGTGTGCCCGGTGGAGACCAGCGGGGCGTCTTCCTTCGGAGCCAACCGCGAGCGCACGTCGTCAAGCGCCAATCTTGGCTGATCTTCGCATTGGAAGACGTGGGCGAATGAGCTGTTCTTGAGCAGCAAGTGTCCGCCGTCATCGAAGATCGCCACCAGGTCCTGGGTCGATTCCAGCAGCGTCTCGTGAAGTTCGTAGAGCGAGCCGAGTTCCGTCTGGAGATCGTGCAACAGCTCGAGTCTCCAGGAAAGGTCGGCCTTGTCCGCCAGGGAAACGTTGTGCCGCCGCGACGCCAGCCAGTGCCTCAACTCTCGCAGTTGGCGGAGGTGGCTGCGCTCCACGATCACCAGGTCCGAGGTGTAGACCAGCAGCGGGCCTAGCAGCACGGCAAGGATCATGGAGCCGGCGGGCACGATGCGGAACCAGAGCGCGAACACCGCCAGCGCGCCACCGTACACCGCCGCCCCCATCACCAGGAAAACGCCGGCCGCGGGCCAGCCGCGCAAGCGGCTGAAGGCCAGCACCACGATCACGCAAGTCACCAGCAGCAGCGCGGCGGAGGACCCCATCGGGATGTCCCGCAGCGTGCGCCCGCTGATGATGCTGTCGAAGATATGCGCGTGCACTTCCACGCCCGGCGTCGGTAACTCGCCGCTGAGGGGAGTGATGACTCGGTCGCTGATCTCGGCCGGCCCGAAGCCGACCAGCACGGGCCTCCCACGCACGCGGGCAAGATCCTTGCCTTGCAGCACCGCTGCCGCAGAAACGGTCTCGAAACCGCCGCGCCGGAACGAGATCGGCACCAGCACCGGCTTGGCGATGGTCGCCACGAGCGCATCGTCCTGGAAGGGGATGTCATACGCGGAGAGGAACTGCGCCGTCCGGCGGGGATCGACGCGGCGCGCCAATTCCACCGCGAATGCCCAGCGCGGGCCGTCGGTGGTCAGCTCGCGCGGCGGGAATCGGCGGCAGACTCCGTCGCGATCCAGGACGGCGAGCGCATGCCCGACCGCGCCAGCCGATCGCGCGAACTCCGGCAGCGGCTCGGTCCAGCGCGGCCCGTCCGGATAGGTTCCGATCTTGTCCACCAGCACGGTGCGCTGGTCGAGTGCGTCCCGCAATCGGCTGTCGGCTGCAGGAGACTGCGGTTCAGCCAGCAGGATGTCGAGTCCGATCACACCCGCGCCCGCATCCTCCAGGTTCCGCGTGAGCTGTGCCAGCAGAGTACGCGACCACGGCCAGCGCCCGTAGCGGCGCAGGCTTTCGTCGTCGATCAGGACCAGCATAGCGGTGGCCGGCGAGGCCGGCTGAGGCGCGACGTGAAAATACGTGTCGGTGAGACGAAGCTGAAGTTCGCGGATGACAGGGGCGACCGAGAGGCCGGCCGCGAGTACGAACAGCATCGCCGACAAACCACAAGTCCTGCCCCAGCCGCCTCCGCGTGGCATCTTCGCGCTCATGGCTCTTCCGTTGTGTGCAGGTCGATCCCCAGCCGCAGCGCCTTCTTGTAAAGGGTCTTGCGCTCGATACCCAGACGCCGCGCGGCCTCCGACTTGTTGCCGCGCGTCTCCTTCAGGATGCGCACGATGTGCTCGCGCTCGAGCTCCAGCAGCCGGTCCGGCGGCACAGCCGCGGCAGTGCGCGGCGTGGGGGTGGAGGACGCCCGCTGCGCCTCGGCCTGGATGTCCGCCAACGTGATCCGGCCGGTCGGGGCAAAGATGGCGAGGCGGTTCACTGTGTTCTCCAGTTCGCGCACGTTGCCCGGCCAATCCATCTGTTGGAGGCGCTCGACCGCGCCCGCCTCGATGGTCAGATTGCGGTCGTTCTTCGCGTTGAATTGCTGGAGGAAATGCGTGACCAGCAGCGGGATGTCCTCGCGCCGCTGGTCCAGCGATGGGACTGCGATCTGGACTACGCTCAAGCGGTAATACAGGTCCTCCCGGAACTGCCCCTTCTTGATCATCGCGGGCACGTCCCGGTTCGAGGCCGACAGGATGCGCACGTCCACCGGGATGTAGGCGCTGGAGCCGACGCGCCGTACTTGCTGTTCCTGGATCACCCGTAGCAACTTCACCTGGAAGCCGAGCGTCGTTTCCGTCACTTCGTCGAGGAACAACGTGCCGCCGTTGGCCGCTTCCACCAGTCCCTTGTGCACCTTCTCGGCGCCGGTGAACGCTCCCTTCTCGTGGCCGAAGAGTTCGCTTTCCAGGATGGTTTCGGTGAACGACCCGCAGTTGACGGGAATGAAGGGCTGCGGCGCCCGCTTGGAATGCTGGTGGATGGCTCGCGCCACCAGTTCCTTGCCCGTGCCGCTGGCGCCGGTGACCAGCACATTGGCGTTGCTGGGCGCCACCCGTCCCACCGCTTTGTACACCTCCAGCATGTTGGGGCTGCTCCCGATGATCGCGGAGTCTTCCAGCCGGACCTGGGCAGGAGCGGGCGGCTTGCGGCTGTGCGAGCGGAATCCGTCGGCGCGGGTACAGATCTGGCGTATCTGTTCGATGGTCAGCGGCTTGCTGACGTAATCGACGGCGCCTTCCGCGACCGAGCGCGCGGCGGTCTCCACGCTGATTCGCGCCGTCATCACCACCGGGTAAAGCTCAGGCTGCAGCGCCTGGAGACGGCCCAGCAGGTCGATGCCGTTGGCCGAGCCGAGATAGATATCCACCAGCGCCAGGTCTGCCTTGTTGGCCGCGAGGTGCCGTTCTGCGCTCTCCGCGTTGAGGAAGGCCTGGCAGTCGTGGCCTTCCGCGGAGAATACGGCACGCAGGAAGGCACACGTGTCCGCGTCGTCGTCGATCACCACCACACGCAAGGGCCGCATCAAGCTGGTCTCGCTTCTTGCGACGGAATAATGAGCACGCTGTTTAATCTGACTTCTTCGAGTACTTCGAAGTCAAGCTGTTGCCCGACGTGAGCATCCGCCGAGGATACAGTCTGTGCAATTCGCAGCTTCACAGGCGTGCCGTCTTCCAACAGCAGCGTACTGGGTACCGTGGCGCTGGCATTGATTGTGGTTTCAGGTGGGCCAGATTTCTTCGGCTCAGCGAGAGGTGCCGGTGCTCCAGTGTGGGTAGCTGAATCCCCGCCCGCAGTTGCGTTTGGGGTTGGTGGGTTTTGGGTTTGTACTGGGACAGGCGGTTCGGGCGCGGCTTGATCCGATTGCGGCCAAGCTGGCGCGGGAAGAACGAAACACACCATGAGAACGTATGCGACGCAGTGGCGCGCCATGCGACCTCCAAGGCGGACTGGTATCTTCGGGGTGCGCCAATTCTCCGCCTGCGTTACGTCGCAGGCAATCGAATTCGCGGTGTATGCGACGACCGTCCCCGCCATTGTTCAGTGGATGCTTTCGGCGTGGGTGTGATACTCCTGCCGCATGCAAGCCGCGACATCGCCAGCGGCGTCCCCGGGGCGATGGTATTGGTTTAGAGCGGCGCCCACCTACCTGCACGATCACAAACGATTCCTCCTGTCTCTCATCCAACTTGCCGTGTTGTTGTTCGTTGCCAGGAAAGTGGACTTGATCCTCGCCGATCTCGAACCGGTCGCTAAGGCACCTCATCAACGCACTAGCCGAGCTTGAAGCCCTTGGAGTGGCGTTCGTCCGCCTGCGCGACAACCTAGACCTCAGCACGCCCTCGGGCCGGCTCATGTTCCAGATCATTGTCGCGGTGGCCGAATTTGAGCGGGCGCTGACCCAGGAGCGCGTGAAGGCCGGACTTCGGAATGCGCTTGCGGCGATTCTGAGCCAACCGGGAGCGGCGGTCGTCAATTGACCTTGGCTGATTTTTCGGAACTTGGGCCGGACTTGGGCTAGCGCGAAAATGGAAAAGCTGGGTAAACGATAGGAAGTAGATGGTAGGCACGCGTGCCCCTGAGCGCGCATGCCAGCAATTCTGTACGGTCCACGACGATGCAATGTCGACCGTGCCGCTTGTCTTTGAACGTCCCTGCTTCTGTCTCGGCCAAGTCGACAGTCGCCTTGCCCGCAAAGCAGTAGATAAGTTATCGCCCTAATCGGACATATGCCCACGGCATTTCAGGGAGTCATTCAGCTGAAATCTCAGCAACGCTCGCGCAATCCCACAATCAAAGACTTCCAGGTCTCAACCATCGCTCCAAGCTATTTGCGAGTGCGTCTACCGCCACCTTTGCGCCGAATGCCCACAGGAATAGCTTGACGTAGTCATGAACCGTCCCAAAGTTCTGCCCGAAGTAATTCATGCTGAGGCCGGTGAGGATGGCGGTTAAGTAGGCAAGCATGCCTAACAGACGATCTCGATGCTTGATCTCGGCCAGATAGTCAGCCGCTGAACGAGTCGAGCGATAGGCTCCGTATGTCCTGGGGCTGTACAGGCCAAAGCCTGCGAGCACCGGCGCTTGGACTGCCAATGCTGGCGTCGTCACCCCAGCGTCGACGAGCAGTTGTGCATAAGCACTCTCGAGCGAGCTCACATCCTCGTGAGCCTTCTTTACCTTTGTGGCATCTGCGCTATCAAGCCCCCAAATCTCGACCCACGTTTGTTCAGCGGCTTGTTGAACCTTTGCAACCTTGTCCCGATGGGCCTCTACGTAGTCGTGATGTGACTGGACGAATTCCGGTAATCCAGGGCCCAGCTTTTTCAATCTGCTCCAGAGATCCAGCCAAGTTGGAATAAACTTCGTGGCGGTCACGACTCGCGCTTGCAGGTCGTTGAACTCGGCGATTGTCAATGCTCGGCCATTGAGGAGAGAATCCGTTTCTCGCGCTATCGCTGGTTCCGAATCTGACCGCAGTTCACGTCCTAAAGCCTGGCCTTTTGATTGCGCGAGCACCCGCAGCTGCTGGCCAAAGACGGCCCAATTCTTTGCGACAGCTTCCAAGCTCGGGAGCTCCGTATCCAGCTGCTGGAAGATTTTGTTGGAAGAGTCGAGGGCTCCTGAGAGGCTGGATTGAAATTGGTCGATGTTGGACCACAACCTCCCGGGAAGCCCTTTGTGAATTGGCTGCCACTAACTTGGGCATCCAGAGACAAAACCCGTCACCGGCTGGGGTCTTCCTGGATGAGGCAAACACCGCACCCGCGGAATTGGCTGCAATTTGGCTGCTTTAAACTGGGGTAAAAGGGCAGGGAATTTGAGCGCAACTGTCCTGATTTCAGGTGGATAGGTACGGGAGAATCCAGCCCTGGAAAGGCTGGTGTCGGCGGTTCGATTCGGTCCCTGGCCACCATACTCAGAGTCAAGATTGAAATTCTTCGGGAGAGGTCCTTCGCCGCAAAGTGCGGCTCAGGATTTCGCCAGCGGGCTCTCCCCGTCGCTTTACGCCGGGTCACGCCCGCTAGGCGGCTCAAGTTCGATTCCGTCCCTGGCCACCATCAATTCAACGACTTGCACGCTTGGTTGGCGCCCCTTGGCTGCGATTTGCTGCACCCAGGTTCAGGGCGATGGGCTGGGACGGCGCCGGAACGGCAATCAAGGTTCGCACCAGGTTGCCATTGCGTTGCCACCATCCGTGAAAGACCTGACCGTCCGCACAACGCGCTTGCAGCGGATGCCAGGCCCGGGTGCACTGCTGCTGCTCCGGGCCACAGCTAACCTGCACGGAGCGGGTGTCCAGCCGAAGTCCCTCGCGCAGCGTTTTCAGTGCGCTCTCCTTCGCGCTCCAGAGGAGGGCCACAAGCAGCGACCGGTCGGCGGCGACGGTCCGCGCGATCGACGCCTGCTCGTCTGCGGTGAAGTAATCAGCGATGAAACCGTCGCTGTGCGGCTCGACGATCTCCAGATCGCAACCCAACGACGCGCCGGGAGACGCCAAGGCACACGCCGCTGTGCCGGCACTGTGGCTCAGTGAAATGACGACCGCAGCAGGTTTGTCAGCGAGGAAAACCTCAGGCGCTCCCGATGCCGCCGCGCGTATCTCGATGGTGGCAAGCGTGCGTGCATCACTGGGCAGGTTCAAGTACGTGGCCACTGCACACTTCGCCGTCCAGCGTCCCAGCCGCCAGTCGGCTCGGCGCTTGGGAAAACGCAGGCCGCGCAGGCGCGAGAGTTCGACGGCGCTGAGCCACGCATCGTCCTCGGGCAGCTCGGCCTCTGTCTGCTCCAGCCAATAGGTATCCATGCAACTGCTCGATGCGAGCGAGCGATCTGCGGCCGTCACACGGGTTCGACCTCGCACTCCTCGCGCACGACGTACTGCAGCGCCTTCAACGCGTCGGCATCAACGCCACCCGGCAGGGCGACTGTGCGATAGCCGGTCAACTGGAGATAGCGCGTTCCCGCCGTATCCAGGACCTCCGCATCGAATGTGCCTTGCTCCGGGTTCGGAGTGACGACGGCATGCAGACGGCCTTCGGCGAGATCCGGTGTGCGCAAGATGCAGACCCGATCGACATGGAGCGGCAGGCCAAAGCGTCCTTGCATCCCGAGCTCCCAGAGACCAGCAGTCTGGAAGCAGAGCTCGATTAGCCGCGGCGCCATGACCGTCGGCTGCTCGGGTGGTTGGTGATTGCTGGGCAAGTCCTTGGTCATGCGCCCGACGATCCGGTTCTCGTCCCACCACGCCTCCTCGATGACGCGGTAGGCCGGTCCATGGAAATAGACGCGATAGATGTCGGCGGCTTCGATGATCGATCCAGCCAGACGTGCCGGGGGTGTACCGGGCATACCTTTGGGCGGATGTTTCGCCAGCCGCAGGCGGGCGGTGAAGTGGGTGGTGATCTGGGGATCGGGTTGCCCCGGAAGCACCCGACGACCGGTCAGCCGGCAGTCCGCCTCCAAGCTGTCGCCGAGCGGATGGAGCGCCACCTGGATCGTCAACGCGCGCTTCTCGCTGCGGTAGAACTTGAAGGGCGCGAGGAAGTTCACGTCTTCGACGCTCTCGACGTGCCAATCCGGCAGCATGCAAAGCGTGGCCTCCGCAAACGCCTCGATGCCCATGACGCCGGGCAGCACCGGCGTGCCGTCGATTTGATGATCGTGCAAGAAGGGTTGGACGGCCGGGTCCAGCGTCGTCTCGATGGTGAGGCCTTCTCCCACGGTCATGGCTGTGATGTTGCCCACCATTGGTCCGGTCGCCGCGCCGGGAATCTCAACTGCCTTTGGATCGAGCCCACCGGTCGCGTCCCATTCACTCAACAGAATGCCGAGGCGCTCGCCGATAATGATCTCACCGCTCGTCCCCCCTTCGGTGAGCTCGCGGCGGATCAAGGGGATGCCCGCTTCCGGCGGCAGCATGTCGATCCCTGCAACTTCCATCATCTTGGGAATGGAACCGCGCGTCGCCATACCGATGCCGCCCCAGGCGGTCCAGTCGATGACGATGCCGCGGGTCGCGGGACGAGTGGTGCGGAAGCTCGACGTGATCTTGCACAACAGATCGTTGGCGGAGCTGTAATCCGTCTGTCCTGCGTTGCCGAAACGGCCGGCGATCGAGCTGAACGCCACCGTCGCCCCCAAAGGCATGTCGCCGATGGCGTGCAGAAGGTTGAACCACCCGTCGCTCTTGACGTCGAAGATGAGATCGAATTCCCGCGGCTCCTTATCGGGCAGGAGATGGCTGCGCTCCATGCCGGCGGCGTGCAGCAATACGTCGATGCGGCCGCTGCGCTCGCGCACTTCGCGCATGACCATGGCGACCTCGTCGCCATGGGTGAGATTCACGCTGAAATAGAGCGCGGTGCCGCCAGCCGCTCGTACTGCCTCGATGGCGCTACACGCGGCGTGTGCCCGCTCCAGCGCCGCCAGTTCCTTCTCCACCAGCGTCGGCGTGGCCCTCTCGCCACGAGCCTGAATGCGCGCGAACAGGTCGCGCTTAAGTCCGTCCTTGTCGCTCACGAAGCGCTTGAGATCCGGATCGTTCGGATCAGGCTCGGGAACAAGATCGAGCAGGTAGAAGGTACCGCCGGAAGCCGCCGCCAGGTCGGCTGTGATAGCCGAGACGATGCTTCCCGCTGCGCCGGTGATCACGAAAACAGTATCCTTACCGAGCTTCAGCCCGGGCTGACCGTCGGCCGCAGGTCGTTCCTGCAATCCGATGGACCAGCGCTGACCTTTGCTGTAACCGATCTCGACCGCGCCGGGATCGCGCAGCGTCTCCTCGATCAGGATGCCGGCGAGCTCCGACGGCTTGGCCTCGATCTCGAAATCGACCGCCTTGACGAGCACGTCGAGACGCTCGCGCTTGTACGTCTTGGTGAACCCGACGACCGCGCCACCCAAAGGCGCGACTGCTCCGGCTTCGTCGTAACCATGCTGGCCGCCCAGCCGCGTCGCCGATACCAGGAACGTGCCGGGCGCCGCCACTTGCTCGTACAGAGCACGCATGGTCGTGTACAGCGATTTCAGCCGGACCCGCACAGCTTCGTGCCAGGTTGCGGGCTCCATTGCGCTGAGCGAGCCTTCGTGATCGAGGGCGGGCAGCCAGAAGACCCCTTGTACGGGACCGTCCGAGATCCAGTCCTTCAGACGGCTGGTCAGCGCACCCGCATCGGCTACGGCTTCGAGGCGAAGGACTTCAACGCCTTTGCTCCGCAGCTGTTGCGCGAGAGCGTCGGCGACACCGCCTTGATCCGGCATGAGGACCACGCGGCTGCCGCGGCCCAGACTCACTCCCGTATCCTTGCAGATGTTGAGCGGAGGTCGGAGGATCGGCGCGGGCACGCGGCGCGGAATACGGTTTGCGGCGTCGAACGATGCGGGCGCTGGCCGCGCGACCGAAGTCGGCATAGGCGCTGCGACCGGCGCAGCTACCGGACTTTCCGCAGCCGGTTCAAGGATCCCCCGCAACTCGGAAGCGGGGGGCGGGGGCGCTGGTTTCTGCCCCGACCGTCTCTGTTGCGCGAATTGGATCACGTGAGCCAGGGTTGGGAAGTCGCGCAGCTTGAGATGTTCATCGCGTGGGATGTCGTATGCCGCGCGCACGGCCGCGAACATCTCCGCCTGTTTCACGGTATCAATGCCGAGGTCTGCTTCCAGATCGAGGTCCAGGTCCAGCATGTCCTTGGGGTAACCGGTCTTCTCGGCAACGATCTCAAGGACCTTTTCCTTGATGGCGTCATCGCTGGCAGGTTCGCCTGCGATCGGAACCGGAGCAGGCACGGGAATCGCGCGAGAATCGATCGGCTCGATTCTCGCCGGAGCCGCAGCGGCGAGGTCCGGCCGCTTCTCGTGAACGAACCGGATCACGTGCGCCAACGTCGGATAATCGCGCAGCTTGCGGCTCTCATCGCGAGGGATGTTGTAGATCTCGCGGATCGCCGCGAACAACTCCGCCTGCTTGACGGTGTCGATGCCGAGGTCTGCTTCCAGGTCCAGGTCCAGGTCCAGCATGTCCTGCGGATATCCGGTCTTCTCGACGACCAGGGCCAGCACGCGCTCCTTCACGGCATCCTCGGCGCCGTCTTCTGCCGGTGGAATCGGGGGCGCCGGAGCGACGACCTTGATCTCCTGCTTGGGTGTTTCTGGTGCGATTGATCCCGTCGCGGGAGACGACGCTTCGCTGCGCAGCTCCGGGCGGCGCTCGTGCACGAACCCGATCACGTGCGCGAGGGTAGGGAAGTCGCGCAACTTCAGTTTGTCGTCGCGCGCGATGCCGTAAGCTTCGCGGACGCTGGCGAACACTTCCGCCTGCTTGACGGTATCGACACCCAGATCCGCCTCGAGGTCCAGATCAAGGTCGAGCATGTCGACCGGGTAGCCGGTTTTTTCGGCCACGATCGCCAGGATCCGCTGTTTCACTGAATCTCCGGTCGGAGCGGGTTTTGATGGGGCAGGTGCAACCGGTGCGGCGACTTGAGGTGGCGCCTTTGGTTCGGCGACCGCGACGGTTGGCGGCGGTGCGGCGGGTTTGGACTGCGGGGCTGGCGGGGGCGGCGGTACCTGCACCGTAGGTGCGGGCGATGGAATCTTTCGGACCGCCGGAACAACTTCTTCGACCCGGGCTGCCTGCCGCTGATCGCGCACGCGCAGGGTGCGGTGGACCACTTCGAGCTCTACGTTCGGGAAGCCGGCGATCTTGCTGAGCCAGGTTTCCCATGCATGTTTATCGTCAACACGAGATGAATATCCCAGAGCGTTCGGGCTGGGGCGGAGGCCGTCTTTGCTGGTCACCCAACGCAACAGCGCCATGCAGACCTGCGAGCCGAACCCGGCGGCCAGACGCAAAGCGTATTCGACCGGATAAATGCCGCCCTTTGACAGGTTCAGGGCGCCCAACTCGGGGTCGACTTCCTTGAAGTTGGCCACTGGCGGCACCACGCCGGTCTCCAGCGCTTTCACCGCGACAACGTCTTCGATACCCGTTCCCATCGGGTGGCCGGTGAAGCCCTTGGTGTTGGCGATCACGATGCGATCCGCGTTCTCGCCGAAGACGCGGCGCAGGGCGTGGATCTCCGCCGCGGCGCTGCCGCCGCGTGCCGGTGTGTAGGTCTCGTGAGAGACGAACACCATCTGTGACGCGATCTCTCCGCGTTTTATGCCGCGGCGCGACTCCGCCTGGGAGACGAGGCCCTCCATCACGTCGCCGATGTGCTGTACATCGAGGCGCGTGCCGTGGAAGGCGCTGTTGGCGATCACCGCGCTCAGCACCTCGCAGATGGGACGGATGCCGCGTTCGTGCACGGCCTCTGCGCTCTCGACCACCAGGGCCGCGGCGCCCATGCCGATGATCATGCCGTGCCGGCGGCGATCGAAGGGAATGGCAGCCTGTTCCACGACCTCATCGGTCGCTGCCGCTCCGCTGGCCAGAAAACCGGCGCCGATCCACTCTATGAGATTGTCGGAAGTGACGTCGTCGGCCGAGACCACGATGACCCGGCGGCACCGCCCGGTGCGGATCCAGTCCTCCGCCACGGCGAGCGCTTGCGTGGTGCTCGCGCAGGCGGCATTGACGTTGGTGTTGGGACCGCGCGCACCGATGAACTCGGCAAATTGTGAATGTCCCATGGAGAGGATCCGGAACAGGAACCGCCGATCGAAGACGTACGGGTCCTTCTCGATGGCCGCGCGTAGTTCGTTGATGCGGCGCTCGATCTCCTGACCCAGGGTCGAATGACCATTGATCTCCGCCGCTCGTGAGCGGAGGCTCTCCAGCGTTGCGATCTGCTGGTGGCGCGCGAGGTCGGCGTAGTACCGCGAAAAGTCCTGGGCGAAAGCGTCGTAGCCAGGGAAGGCGGAGGCGAAGATCACGCCCGTGTCGTCGCGCAAGGACTCCGGCAGCATCCACCGATCCGGCAGCAGCGTGCCTTTGCTGGTCGTCTTGTACCGCATGACCAGAGGGATGCCGGCGTCGCGCAACGCGTCGATGCCGGCCGCGATCGCTAATTGGGTGGCCCGGTCGAGGGCAGCCACGCGATCGGCGGGGACACCGAATTCTTCTTCCACGTCGAATGCGCCGCCACGGCCGGCCAGCTTGATCACGTCCGCCAGGTCGCCGATGGACTCGAACGTCGGTCCACCGTTGTCGCTCTTGACCAGCCGCGTGATGTGTTTGTCGAGCATGGCCCGGCGAAAGCGGGTCGGGATCACATCGATGAATTGATCACCGCGCAGGATGCGGCTGACATTCGAGTCGTCGAAGATGCGCTCGGTGCCAGGCAGTCCCAACGACGCGCCCGTGATCACCACCGGCGAACCGGTCGGGATATCGTCCTGAGAACGTGGGATGGAAGCGGCTTTTGGGACATACGTCGGCGATCCGACAGCGAACACTGACTTCACGGGCTTAGTGGAGAGTTCGTGCGCGGTTGTCGCTTGTCCGTGGCCCAGCCCGGCCGCATACAAGCCGCACAGCGCCTGATTGAAGGATTCGAGGTCGCGTTTTGGATGATTGGTGAAGAGCGACATCACGTCGTCGCGCTCGCCGAGCACATCATCCACGAATCCCTGCAATGCTCTTTTCGGCCCGGTTTCGACGAAGATGCGCGCACCGGCTTCGTACAGCGTGCGCAGGCCCTTGACGAATTGCACGGGAGAGGCCACCTGCCGCGCCAAGATGTCGAGCATCTGCGGTACGACGTCAGCGCCCATCGGATAAAACTCGCCGGTCACGTTCGCGATGACCGGGACGCGTGCCGATTGCATCCGCAGCCGCGTCAGCACCTCGCGCAGCGGCTCGCTGGCCGGCGCGACGATCGAGGTGTGGAAGGCATGGCTGACCGGCAACGCGATCACGTGGCATCCCGCTTTCTGGAAAACGTCGATTGCCTGCTCGACCGCTTTGCTCGCGCCCCCGATGACTGCCTGGTTCTCACTGTTGATGTTCGCGATCACCACATAGCCTTCGACGGACTTCAAGATCCGCTCGATCTGTTCGAGCGGAGCAAAGACGGCGGCCATGCGGCCGTTGTCCGCTACCGATACCCGTGTCATTTCGCGGCCCCGCGCGCTGACCGCTTCCAGCGCGTCGGAGAACGGGAGGGCGCCGGCAGCGACCAGGGCTCCGTACTCTCCGAGGCTGTGGCCCATGGTTAAGTCTGGGGTGATGCCGTAAGCCGCCAGGAGCCGAGTCAACGCAATGTCGGTGGCTAACACGGCGGGCTGGGTGATGGCGGTTTGGCGCAGATCCTGTTCAGCCCGGGCGACCGCGCCGTCGGTTTCGTCGACAAAGATGTACTCACTGAGCGGCTTGCCGAGCAAAGAAGCCAACGCGCGATCCGCTTCGGCAAAGGTCTGAGCGACGATCGGTTCGGTGTCGCGGAGCGGCCGAAGCATGTTCACGTACTGCGACCCTTGACCCGTGTACAGGAACGCGACTTTGGGCGCAGCACCACGACCGCGGAAGATGCCTTTGGCGCGCAGAGCCTTCCAGGTTCCTCCGTGATTGGCCTGGAGCGCCTTGAGCGCCCGGGCAGACTTGTCCGCCAATTCAGGCGCGTCGGCATAGTCAATGGCCACGCGTTCGGGCGCACGCAGATCCGATTCCGCGGGAATCGTCGGTGCAGGGGCCCGGCCGGCCTCAGCGTTCTTTTGCACGGCGCGCAGACGCTCGGCCAATGCGGCCTCGGTGGCGGCGCCGATCACCAGCGCACCGCGCAACGGCGCTTTGAACGAGGATCCAACCTGAGAACTGCAGGAAAGCTCTTTGACATTCATAGTTGCGTCCTTCGCCAGAGTGGGCGGGATCGCACTGACCGTCACCGAGCGCTTGTGGTTGCCGGTCAGCTTCTGAGGAATGTGTTCTTCCAGGACGAGATGGAAGTTCGTCCCGCCGAAACCAAAGGCGCTCACTCCGGCGCGCCTCGGACTGTCGGCTGGAGCGGTCCACGGTTTCAGCTCGGAGTTGACGAACAACGGAGTGTGGGCGAAGTCGATGTCGGGATTGGGGTGCTCGCAGTGCAGGCTCGGCGGAAGCACTTTGTCGCGCAGTGCCAGCGCGGTCTTCAGAAGTCCAGCCGCCCCGGCGGCGCCTTTGAGATGGCCGATATTCGATTTCACCGAGCCCAGGGCCACCGATCTCGCCGGCAGATGAAAGCTGCTGAGCACCTCCGCCAGGCATTCGACTTCGACCACGTCGCCGACCTTGGTGGAAGTGCCGTGGCCTTCGAACAACGTGGCGGTGGCGGGCGACAGCCCGGCATTTTGCCAGGCTCGCTGGATCGCCAACCTCTGGCCGATGGGATTGGGAGCGGTGATCCCCTTGCCCTTGCCGTCGCTCGAGCCGCCGATGCCGCGCAGCACCGCATAGATCTTGTCGCCGTCCCGTTCGGCGTCAGCCAGACGCTTCAGCAAGAGGATGACACCGCCTTCTCCCATGACGAAGCCATCGGCTCCGTCCGCGTAGGGCCGAGTGCCGGTCGCCGAAAGCGCGCCGATCTTGCTGAACTTGATGAATGTCGATGCGCCCATGTTGTGGTCAATGCCGCCGGTGACCACCAGGTCGAAATCGTTCTCCGCCAGCCCGTCGACCGCCGCGCTGATCGCCGCCATCGCCGACGCGCACGCGGCATCCACAACGTAGTTCGGGCCATGAAAGTTGTAGAGGTTGGCGATGCGGCCGGCGATGCAGTTGGCCAGTTCGCCCGGCATCGTATCTTCCGTGATCTCGGGAAAATGCTTGCCGATCCGCTGCTGCAATTCGCGCGTGATCTCGCGGCGAAGCGCCTCGGGCAAAGCGGCAAATCCAGCCGTCTCCGCCAGTTCGCGCGCGTACTCGGGAAAATACGCGCGCAAGACGGTGAGGAACTGCTGTTCTCCGGCCATCGCGTTGCCCAGGATCACCGCGGTGCGATCGGGGTCCAGCGTCCGCTTGGGATACCCGTAGTCTTCCAGGGCTTCGCGGGTGGCAGCGATTGCCCATTTCTGCGTCTGGTCCATCGCAATCGCGACGCGCGGCGGGATGGGCAGGTGCCACTTCACGGGATCCCATGCGCTCTCGCGCACCCAGCCACCGATCTTCGAGTAAGTCATGTCGGGAGCGGTGCGGTCGGGATCGTAGAAAAGCGCCGGGTCCCAGCGGTCGGGCGTGACTTCGCTGATGCTGTCGCGTCCCTTTTTCACGTTCTCCCAGAATGCCGCTGCGTTGGGGGCATCGGGTAGGACGGCTCCCACGCCGACGATCGCCGTCGCTCGTCCAGCGGTCTTTTCCATGACGCTCCTTATCTCTATCTATAGTTCGCGACGCTCATGCGGCCTTCGGCTATCCGGACTGTCCTGCGCGCGTGGTGTTGCGATCGAACAAGACGTCGGCGATCAGATCCATGTCCGCGATCAGCCCTGCCTGCGCACGATGGATCTTGGCCAGTCCCAAGGCCGCTTCGAATGCTGCCATCTCGGGATCGCTGATCGCGGCGGCCCCAGTGATCCAGCGCAAGCCGTCTTCCGCTACTTTCAGCGCCGCCTCGCGGGCGAAGGTGCGGCTCAGGGCGGCTAGCGCCGTGACGTCGAAGCGCCGGTTGGCTTTTTCGTTCAGCCGGTTCTCCGAGGCAAGACCGACGCGGCGAACGAGACTGCCGGCGCACTCCGCGAAAGCAATCAGCTCGCCCAGGCGCAAAAGGATGTGTTGATACCGTGTCAGGCGAGCCAGGCGGGCCTTTTCCATCACTTCGGCCAGGGCATGGAAAGCCAGCCCCGCGACATCAGCACCAGCAGCCGGATAGCGGGCGTGCAGAGCTTCCAGCCGGCGCGCCTCGTCGTGATAATGCTGCCCGCGCGTCTTCAGGTGGAGCTGCCAGCGGTCGCGGCTGATGGTCATCTCCATGATCTCCGAAGTGCCTTCGTAGATCGTGGTGATGCGGACGTCGCGCTTGATCTTCTCCACCTTGTATTCGTGCGTGTAGCCGTAGCCGCCGAGCGCCTGGATGGCCGCGTCGGCAGCCAGATTCCCGGCTTCGGACGCCATGTACTTGGCGATCGACCCTTCGGTGTTCAAGCTTCCTTCGCCGGAGTCGATGCGCTCCGCCGATTCTTCGATGTAGGCACGACTGGCCTCCAGGCGGGCCACATGCGGCACGATCAGCTTGTGGGTGTATCCCTGCTTTTCCGAGAGCGGCGACCCCGCCTGGATACGTTCCGCCGCGTAAGGGATTGCTCGATCGAGCGCGGCCCAGCCGGCGCCGAGCCCAAACGCCGCCACCATCAAGCGCGTGTATCCGAACACCGCCTGTGCCTGGATCAGCCCCAGGCCTTCCACACCGCCGACGAGGCGGTCGACATCCACATCGACGTCGTCAAAGGACAGGGCGGCGGTGTTGCTGGTGCGGATCCCATGCTTATTCTCGGGCTTGTCGTGGCTCAGCCCTGGCGCGCCCTTTTCAACGATGAACCAGCTGGGCCCCCCGGGCGCCGTCGCCAGTACGCTGTACGCATCCGCGATGCCACCGTTGCTGATCCATTGTTTGCTGCCGTTGATCTTGTAGCCGATGACCCGACCGTCCTTCGTGACTGGCTCCGCGGTGGTGCGGAGCGCCGCCAGATCGCTTCCGGCTTCCGGTTCGGTCGCGGCATAGGCGAAGAGCAACCCCTCGTCGGCGATGCGAGTCATCCAGTATTTCTTTTGCTCGGCGGTGCCGCCGACGCTGATCGGCTCGCTGCCCAGGAATGTCGCCAACACGGCCGTCGCGATGCCCAGGTCGATCCGGGCCATCTCTTCGCACACGCGATACACATCGAACGCGCCCCCACCCATGCCGCCGAACTCTTCACGAATAAAGAGGAGCTGAATGCCCAGTTCCGCGCCGCACATGCTGCGGACAATGTCGAGCGGACACTCGTCCCGCGCGTCAAGTTCCAGTAGCTTTTCGTCCGGCAGACGGTCCTTGGCGAAGTCCCGTAGCGATTTCAAGCTGAGTTCAAGACTTTTGTCGTCGAGACCGGCGCTCGGCTTAGCTGCCGACTCCGCGATGGGATCACTGGAGACGGGGAGAGCGCTGACGGCTGCTGCGCTGTCGTCCATATGGGGCTGCCTCCGCACCCAAGTCTGGGACTCCTCAGGTACTCGGGCGATTGCGGTCGGGAGTGGCGACTCGGCAGCCGAGTCGGATCATGCCCGGCTGGCGGATAACGATTATGTTTCCGCCTGACGCACTGGTCTGTGAGGCGCGTCACAGGCGCATGGCAATGTGGCCGGAGCGGAATACAGCGTCACCGCCGCATCACCGGACTTCGTGCCCCACATCACAGACGCACATCGCACTACATGAGAATCTCTAGCGCGAGGTAGCCCGCCGCCGTCTATCGATGCGTCAACCATTCGAACCTTGAAGTGGAGAATCCGCATGGACCAGCATTCCGGAACCCCCTTCGACGGCATCGAGAGCGCCCACGAATTCTTACGAGTCTTGTCCGAGTGTGTCGCGGAAGCGAAGCACGAAATCGAGCTAGATGTAGAACGAGAGAGTGCCAAGGGTTCGCGCCGTCTCGATGCCTTGCGCGTAGCGTCGTACAACCTGGAAAAGCTTGAGGGCCACGTGAACAAAGGCGTTCGGATCCTCAATGATCTTCGTTCTTTGCGCCGACTCCTGTTTGAGGAACGAACCGCCGGCGCATACAAACTGAAGCCGCCCCAGGCCGCGAGTGCAGAAATACCACCCTCGACCACTTCACGGCGTGGCCGTGCGGCTGCGAAAAGCGGAGACCTAGTCGCGGCATGACAATGAGTTACTTTCAAGATTGATGAGAGGCCAGAATGGCGGCTGTAAGACAGATTCCGGTCCTAGAGTTCAGACCCGACTACACCACCTGGCTCAACGAGGTGCGGGCGACCCTTGCGTCCATGCACATGGAGATGGACGCCTGGCGGAAGAATTGGGCATACGACTTTCGCAGAGATTACGATGCGGGTGTCAGCGCGTACGATGCCGCCATGCATGCCCACACGTTCTGGTGGCAAGAGTTGATGGCTGAATCCTGGACGTGACCGGATTAGCTGGCGAATTGACGTGAGCCGATCGCGGTTTCGGCTTTTCGGATGGCCTTCTCGTGCAGATCCCAGGAGTGAATGGCTTTTCGACATCCCTCTCGGGCCAAACGGGTGCTTAATTGGCTCTCGGCTTCGTCAAACGTGTCCTCGGCGTCCATCCTGGCGCGATAGGCGTCTTCGGCGGCGCGTTTCATCTCCTTGGCAAAGGCCCGCAATCCGCCATCGGCGGTCCGTGCGTCCTTCGCAATTTCCGGTCCGGCCAATTCAGCGTAGGCAGCCAGCAGATCCTGACTCCAGCGGGCTTTCGTCTGCTCCATCGATTGGTCGAGAGCATCGTTGGCGCGGTCCGCTATCTTGCGCACCCGTTTCTTTTCCTTCAGCCATCTCATCACAGACCACTCCACGGCCTCGTTCATCAACGCCGTTGCCTCTTCGACTTCGGTGAGCTTTCGCATTGGCAGGAGATCCTCGTCCCAGCGACGGACGATACCGCGCCTTCGCCAGGATGTCTAGGACGCCGCCAAGCGGAACGGGCACGACCCGGAGCCGGGTCATGACGGCTCCTCATCGTGACGAATTCGATTTCGACTTCATCGTCATTGGGTCCGGCTTCGGCGGCAGCGTGGCTGCGCACCGTCTCACGGAAAAGGGATATCGAGTCGCGGTCATGGAAATGGGGCGGCGCTGGGAGGCGGACGATTTTCCCCGCACCAGCTGGGCCATCCATCGTTGGTTCTGGCGCCCGAAACTGGGGCTGCGCGGCTTCTTCAACATGCGTTTCTTCAAGCACGTAACGATCCTGCACGGTTGCGCGGTCGGCGGCGGCTCCATCACCTTTGCCTGCACTCTGCTGCGGCCGCCGGACACGATCTGGGACATGGGCTCGTGGGCGGGGCTTTCGGATTGGAAGGCGGAGATGCCGCGGCATTACGACTCGGCTTCCCGGATGCTCGGCGTCGTGCCCAATTCGATCCTCGGCCCCGCCGACGATCTGCTGAAACAAGCCGCAGGATCGCTCAACCTCGGCCACACCTTCTATCGCACGAGCGTGTCCATCTTCCAGCCGGCCGAGGGAGACTCCGGCGGCAAGACCGTGCCGGACCCGTTCTTCGGAGGAGAAGGGAGGGAGCGAACGACGTGCATCGCCTGCGGCGGCTGCATGATGGGCTGTCGCCACGGCGCCAAGAACAGCCTGGACCTCAATTATCTGTACCTCGCCGAAAAGCATGGCGCGCGGGTGTACCCGGAGACCCGGGTGGTCGACGTGTGCGCGCGGAACGGTGTCGCGGACGGTCGCGATGGGTACGAGGTGCATACCGTCTGCTCGACGGCTTGGATACGCCGAAACCGGAGACGCTTCAACTGCCGCGGCGTCGTGTTTTCCGCATCGTCGCTCGGCACCATGGAACTGTTGTTCCATCTGAAGGAAACGGGCTCCTTGCCGGCGATCAGCGATCAGTTGGGCCGGCGCGTGCGGACGAATTCCGAATCGCTGATCGGCGTGCGGATCCCGCGGTCTCGCCAGGACCTCTCGCAAGGGGTCGCGATCGGGTCCGGCCTCTACATCGACCAGCACACGCACATCGAAGCCGTGCGATATCCCAGCGGCTCGGATGCGATGAGCCTGCTGGCCACCATCCTCACCGACGGCCGTCCCGGCCCCGTCCGGATCGCGCTCTGGATCCAGAATGTCGCCGCGGCGTTGCTGCGGCATCCGTTCAAAACGCTGCGGTTGTTTCAACCCTGGGGCTGGGCGCGCGAGAGCATCATCCTGCTCTGCATGCAGGCGCTGGAGGGCCACATCGATATGCGCTGGGGACGCCCGTGGTTCTGGCCCTTCACGAAGTCTCTCGTCAGCCGTGGCGACAAGGTGCCCACGTTTATCCCGCAGGCAAACCAGTTCGCCGGACATTTTGCACGTCTCACGGGCGGGACCGCGATGAGCATGTTGCCGGAGATCCTGTTCAATGTACCCGGCACCGCGCACTGTATTGGAGGGTGCGTGATCGGCGATTCGCGCCACACCGGAGTGGTCGATCATCGTCACCGGGTCTACGGCTACACGAATATGTACCTGTGCGATGGATCGGTGGTGGCCGCGAATCTTGGAGTCAATCCGAGCTTGACGATCACCGCCCTGGCCGAACGAGCGATGAGTTTCATTCCAGCAGCTACAGAGACAGCTTGGCAAGACACCGCCGAGGATTCCCGGGAACGAGCTGGCAATCCGGGCAAAACGTCATCACGCGACCTGTTGAAGAACTCAACAGTACCGAATTGGAACCGTCGAAAATTATCCTCGATGATGTCCGTGCGGCCCGTCCCAAAGCGGAACTACGATAATGGGGTCTTAGATGTCTTCATTGACGGATTCATAAGACCTTTCATAAGGCGCTCGACCAGCGGTACGGCTGAGCGTGGAGGCAGCGCATGAGCACCACTGCAGCTTCCGAACAGAATGATTGCCTCTCCTTCGGAGACTCTCTTTTTCTGAATCTGGAACGCGAGGGCATGCCACTTCACGTCGCCTCGCTCTCCATCTTCGAGGGCCGGATCTCGCTGCAGGACTGCATCCGCTACGTTGAATCGAAACTGCCGCTCATCCCGCGCTATCGCCAGCACGTCGTAGCCCCGCCCATGAACGTCGGACTGCCATCGTGGCAGTACGATCGCGGCTTCGACATACGCAATCACGTCCGTGAGGTGACGCTCAGGCGCGGCACCGAAGCTGAGCTGAGGACCGTTGCCTCCCGCATCCTGAGCTCCACCATGGATCGCGCGCGGCCGCTTTGGGATTTGACCTTGCTCCGAGGGCTGAAAGGGAATCGCACCGGCATTCTGACCCGGGTGCATCACTCGATGGCCGATGGTCTCTCGGGGGTTGGACTGATGACCGTTTTGATGGACTCGAGCCCGGTTCGACCGGTCCTGCCGGCCGGAAAGCGGACGCCTGCGCCGACCAACGGCCAGCACCCGCAATCGGTTCTGCAATGCCTCGTCGACTCCTGTTTCAACGCTGTGCAACGGGTGCTGACCGCGGAATCGCAGTTGCTGAATATCGCCCAGCATCTGGTCGCCGCTGCGGAAAAAGAGGAAGAGACGGCGGTACCGGTACCCGCATTAAACGTTCCTTTCAACTCCGATACGCCGATCCCGTCCCTTCAGGATCTGAACCGGCTGCTTCCGGAATTGCTTGGACCGACCGAGCGGTTGCCATTCAACATCGTCTGTCGCGGTCCGCAGAAGTTTGCTTGCGCGGAGATCCCGCTTGCCCAACTGAAAGCCGTCAAGCACGCCTGCGGCGCCACTCTCAACGATGTCGTGCTGGCCTTGATGACCTCCGCGGTGCGCCGCTATGTCCAACTGCATGGCCTCAAGATACGTGGCCGTCGCCTGCGGATCGTTGTTCCCGTGAGTATGCGCGCCAAGTCCGAGATGGGGGAACTGGGAAACCACATCACTTTCATTCCTGTCACGATACCGCTGGATATCCGTCGGCTTCGGAGTGTCGTCGCCGCCGTACACGAGAACGTGGCCTTGCTAAAGAGCACGCATGTCGCGGAACTGGTCGGACTCGCAGGCACATTATTGGGGGCCATCCCAGCGCCGTTCCAGGCGGCGATCGGGCCCGTCGCCAGCCAATTGCCGCTGAGCGTATGCAATCTGATCTGCACCAATGTGCCCGGCCCGAAGACCCCTCTGTACCTGCTCGGCCACAAGATGCTCTCCTGTTATCCCTACGTGCCGATCGGCGGCGAGATGGGCATGAACTGTGCGATCCTGACGTACAACGGCACCGCCTATTTCGGATTTACCGCCGACGTGCACGCGGTCTCCGATGTTGAACTGTTTCCCAAGTTCCTCCGGGCAAGTTTTGCCGAATTGCAAAGGGAGACCGGTGTCGACCATCCAGCGCGGCGAAGTCACGTGCTGCCGACACAACATGGCAGCGCACCCGAAATGTCACCGCCTGCGCCGGCCGCCAAGCCGACAACGCCAGTGATCCGTTTTCCGGAAAAAGTTGCGACTTCGCCTGAGGGCGATCAGAAGCACAGGGCAATCCATGCGGCCATCGGCGCGTAGCAATCTCGCGGCACCCAGGTCAGCGCGTCGTCCGTCCGCGCTTCCCGCGTCGTGTGGGTTTCTTGCGGCGCGATCTCCGCAACTCGCCGCTGTCCGTCTGCTCCGCCGTTTTGCCCTGGATAAGGTCCTTCATCACATCGAGCGGAGACAGCGCCGCGGAGCGCACCTCCGTCAGCCCGCCTTGCAGCGCGTTCTGCATTTTCTGGTAGGTGCTGAATGCGGATTTCAGGTACCACATGACGAACTCTCGCCCGACGTGGTCGGTGGCGACGATGAGTTGGCGAAGCAGTTCCAGCGGCAGGCCGGCAGGCTGTTCTTTCGCATCTTCCACGATGATCTGCGTCAGGGTCACCCGTGTAAGGTCGTCTCCGGTTTTTGCATCGATCACACGGACGTCTTTCCCATTTCGGACCAAGCGGGCGATGTCGTCCAGGTTGATGTACCGGCTCGCGGAAGTGTCGTAGAGTCTGCGGTTTCCGTACTTCTTGATAACGATCGTCCTTGTCTTCACGCAATCCCCTTCATGATGCAGTGCAATAAAAAGCTGCCCCTATATTGACATAAACTGGCGGAAACACTATATTTTTCCTGATGCTGCAATGCAGCAAGAACGGAGGCCATCATGCCAAAAAAGACCAAGCCCGCCCCCACCAATCATCCATCTTCCTTCCTCACACTGTTGTCGGGCTGGGTGCAGCAAGGAGTTGAAAGCTTCTTTGCCACCCAGCGGATCCTGGTCGACATTGCCATGCGCCAGAATGCAGTCGCGATGAAGAGCCTGCGGGACGGATTGTCAGACCCGGAGCATTCTCCCGTCGCGGTCCTGACCGAACTGGCGGTCGAGGGGACCTCGAGTTTCATCGAAGCGCAGAGGATCTTGCTCAACCTGGCGCAGCAGGAGAATGAGATCCTGATGAACGGCGTAAAGGAACGGGTCGCGAGCTCCGTCCCGGCGACCGCCGTGACTGAACTTATGCGCCGCACCATCGATACGTTCCTGGGGGTGCAGCACGAATTCCTCAAAATCTCCAGCAAGCAGACGCTTGACTGGCTGGAGGCAACGAAGAAAGGCAAATACATGGGCACTCATGTCGTCGACCTCGCCCGCGAAGCGATTGAGGCCTTCGTCCACGCCCAAAAGAAATTCCTCGACGTGGTCGCACAGGAGACGAACCGGCTGGCCGCCGGCAAGGCGGAGAAGGCCAAGATGGTCAAGAAGACCGAACTGGCGAAGCTTGCGCGCGACGCCAGCAACGCCTTCATCGAGGCCCAAAAGAAGCTGCTGGACGTCGCTGGCCAGCAGATGAACGTCAACCTCAAGGCGGCGACGAAGACGATGGCGTTGATCACACCGTCCCGGCTGTTGCCCATGGCGAACATCACCGGAGAAGGCATCAAGAGCTTCGTGACCGCGGAGAAGGCGCTGATCGACTCCATGGTCAGGACTCGCGGCGGCCCGAAACACGTGGCGGAGCGTCACACCAAGCGTCCACCGCGGCGCAAGACCGCAGTGGCCCGCGCAGCCGCGGCTTGATGCAGAGAGCAGAAGGGCGGACGGCTGGTATCGGGCTGAACGCAGCATGATCGAAGGGCGTGCCGTTGCTTCCGCAACGGCACGCATCTCCTTCGTAGCCTCTGCCGGTCGGCCTGCTTGATTGCGGCTCAACGCGGAGATCGACGTGCTTTGATTGAGTCCCAACTGCGGAATTCGTGTTTCCCGAGCGACAAGAAAATCGTAGACATCGATCCACAGGACAAGAGATACTGACCCACCTTTTCATGTGGGTCGCCCACGGTCCCGGTCGAGTGAGAAAAAAAACAACAGTGGCATCGCACTGTATGGCCCCGCACCGCTACAGCGTCCGCAACGATGACGCGGAGGCTGACATCCCAATTTGGAAAGAAGTGCTGTTCGGCGCCGAACTTCTTCTCCTGCACGCCTCGCCTGTTTTTTACGGCCTTGGCATACCCCGCGGAGACGGCTCGGCAGTCGTCGTCATCCCCGGCTTCCTCGGCAACGACGTCTATCTCACGCACCTGAGTTCCTGGCTGGGACGCATCGGCTACCGCGCGTATCTCTCCGGCATCGGTTTGAACGCCGAATGCCCTAACCTGCTCATCAAGTACCGCCTTCATGAGGCCATCGAAAAAGCGCTCAAGCAGACCCGGAGAAAGATCCACTTGATCGGCCACAGCCTGGGCGGCATGATGGCGCGCTCGATCGCCACCCAGAGGCCGAAGGACGTCGCCTCGGTCATCACGCTGGCCGCTCCCTTCCGCGGGAAGGTCCTCCATCACAAGGTGATGCAGGTGGCATCCGCGGTGCGGCGGCAGATCCTCGACCACCACGGTTCCGACGTCCTGCCCGAGTGTTACACGTCTCACTGCACCTGCGACTTCGTCAATTCCTTGCGCTGCGAGATGGCCGGCCACGTGAAGGAGACTGCGATCTACACCCGCGATGATGGCATCGCGGATTGGCGATATTGCCGGACCGGCAACAGCGACGTCGACTTCGAGGTCTCGGGCACCCACATCGGGCTGGTTTTCAACCCTTCCGTGTACACCATCGTCGCCGACCGCCTGGCGGAAGCTTCGGACAAGCGGCGTGGTCGCGCCCCCAGCTAGCCACGCGCCTGCGAGGCCGCTTTCGCTCGCGGCGGCGAAGTCGTCGACTCAAGCGGGAGGAATCGGTTCAGGATCGTCTGTTCGCTCTTTACCCATAACCGGCTGCCGTACAGCAGCGCGCTGCATTGCACCGTGATCCAGTCGGTGGCAGTGAGCGGCGAGGCGAATGCCTTGCGATCGGCAAGCCAATGGCGCGCGATGTGGCGTGCCAGCACCAGGCCCATCGAGGTGCTGCTCCCGCCGATATCCACCAGGATGCCATCCAGCGTGAACACCACCTTCGACAGCATGACCAGGGGGCCCGGGAACCGGATGCCTTGAAAGGCGACCTGCTCCATCAGCCGCATGGCATCCACCGCGCTCGGAATATGCTTCAGCGGCAGGACGTCGAGAAAGTGGCGCACACAATCGCGAATGGTCTGCGCCTGTCGTGCACCGCGCCGCCCCCGCTGCTCTCCCAGCGCGGTGATGGCGTTCGATGCTCCGACCGGATCGCGCAATGCGACCATCAGGAACAGCAGCGCCAGGTGGCGCCGTTGATCGCGGCTCAACCGTTCCCGCAACGCCCAATCGATGAGGATCAATTGCCCGGTGGCGCCGTTGTACAGCAGGTTGCCGGCGTGAGGGTCGGCATGAAACAGCGAAAGCTCTCCCGATGCGAACAGGGGGACGGCGACCAGCGCTTCCACCAGCTGGTCGGCCACGCGGCTGCGTCGCCATGCCGGCATGCGGGCGGCTGCGTCTGTCACCTTGGACCCGGCCTCCTCGGACATCGCCGTGATCGTGGCCGTGCATAATGGCTGCATCACGCGCGGGACCCGGACCCCTGAAATTCCCCGGTAGAGCGCCCCAGCTTCGACCAATGTCTTCTGCTCGCGGACAAAATCCACCTCGTGCTGCAACAACCTGCGGACTTTCTTGAATGTATCCGGGATCAGGCGAGCTCCCGGACCGTACTCGCGATGCCTTCGTCCGAAGTATTGAGCGAGTTCCTGCAGCATTGCCATGTCTTCAGCGAAGCATGCAGGGATGTGCGGCTTCAGGACCTTGAAGACTCCCCGCTCCCGTTCGCCGGTCTCGGGATTGCGCCAGGTGAAACGGATGATGGCGCTGACGCTGGCTTCCGACAGCACGGCCGGCCTGATCTCCACCGCGAATTTCCCGATCCGCGCACCCAGTTGCCGGCGGATGATCTCGCAGATCCCTGCCGCGTCCACGTCGCGGATGCCGTTTTCCAATCTCGAGAGCGCCTTGCGCAGGGCCGGAAGGAGATGCCGGTTTCGCGCCAGCACCTGGCCGAGTTTTTGCAGGCCGGGGACCTTGGCGATGAGCCGCAGCAAACGCGTCTCCGGATGTGTCCTGGGAGGCAGCTCGATCTGTTCCAGGAGCTTGGGCGCGAGGCGCGCGTCCGATAGGTGGGCGACCACGAACAGCATGGCATCTCGTACCGGGGCTCGCCATGCCGCGTAGGCCTCCGGGACCAGGTGTTCGGCAGGAACGAGGTTGTCCACGATCCACGTTCCCATGTCGGCCCGCAGCGCCCGCCCCATGGGGCTTCCCAGGGCAGCCTCGATGGCGGAGATCCGCTCCTCGCGAGTGGCTTGGCCGGGCAGCAGACCAGCGAAGGCATGGCGTAACTGCTCTGGAGACATCCTGCCAGGGTCGAACTGGATAAATGGTTGGTCCGGCATAGAGGATTCGGGATGAGAGCTGCCGCGCGGGCGGCGCTCAAGTCGCCATAGATACCATTTGTTCTTCCTGTTCGGCTATGACCGTCGTCACCTGCGACAGTTCATTCGCGGCGGGCTCCCACGCCCCTTCGGATGCGCCTTCGGACCGCTCACGCCCGCTCAGCGGCTCAAGTTCGATTCCGTCCCTGGCCACCATTCTTTCCAAGATTCGTGGGAAGCCTAGGAATAAAGGGTTTTGATGGCACCTATGCGCGATGAATCGGCCATCGGCCCCTCAAGTAATAGGCAGCGTAAACGAGAACACCGATCCATGCCCCAATTGACTAGTCACATTGATCGATCCGCCGTGCGCCTCAACGATGGCTTTCGCGATCGCGAGTCCCATTCCGGTGCCTTGGACGCGGTAACGCTGGTCCTTTCCGCGGTAGAACTTGTCGAAGATCAGCGTTTGTTCGAAGTCGTCGATGCCGGGGCCGCGGTCCGCGACGCTCACCAGGATGCGCCGGTCCTTGGCCTCTGCCGTGATCCGGATCGGCGAGTCGGCCGGAGAATACTTGCCCGCATTCTCCAGGAGATGGTTGAGCACGTCTTTGATCCGGTCAAGGTCGATCCGCACAGTGGGCAGTTCTTCGGGCGCCACAACCTCGAGCGGGTGGCCGGCCAGGGCCTGCTTCGACTCCTCGACGGCCCGCTCCACCACCTCCTTGATCTGGTGCGGCTCGCGGTGGAGTTCGACCTGATTGGCGTCCAACTGGGCCATCTGCGCGGCCTCGCCCACTAGGCGATCCAGGCGGTCGCTCTCCTCGTTGATGACGGTCAACAGTTCCTTTTGTTGCGCCGGATCGAGATTGCCGTCGGAGAGCAGGCTCGTGACCGATGCCTTGATGCCGGTGAGCGGAGTGCGAAACTCGTGGGTGACCGAATCCAGTAGCGCGGAGCGCAGCTTTTCGCCTTCGCGCGACGCTTCCGCTTTGCCCAGCTTCTCCACCGCGCCGGCACGCTCGATGGCGATGGCGACCAGGCTGCCGGCCGCTTCCAGGGTTTCGCGGGTCAATTCGCCGCCGGCCACCCCGATGGCCCCTACCACGCGCACGCCCATCCGCAACGGCAGGAAGCGAAGCCCGTGCCCGGCGTCGACGATCGGCTCGCCGCGCGCGGCCGCGGTCCGCAGGCGCTCCGCATCCAGCTCACGCGTACTCGGGCTAGAGCGATAGATGTTCTCCCGCCCGGTGACGAACAGCGCTGCGGCGCTGACGCCGAACCCTTCCACCAGGTACTGGGGAAGGGTGTTGAGCAGCCCCACCACGTTGTCGGCTATCAGCATCTGCTGGCTGAACGCGTACAGCCGCTCGACTTCGTGACGTCGGTGGGTGGCGTCCTGGGCTTCCCGCCGCGCGCGCTCCGAAAGATGGCTGGCGATGATCGCGGTGACCAGAAATGCGAACAGCGCGACCCAGTTCTGGGTGTCGGCGATGGTGAACGTCCCCACCGGCGGCAGGAAGAAATAGTTGAAGGCCAGAGTGGCCAGCAGCGCCAGGACGACGGAGTACTTCAGCCCCCAGGTGGCGGAGACTACCAGGACGGCCAGAAGGAAGGTTAGCGCCGCGGTGGTCGGATTCACTCGCACCACGTGCCGGTACGCGCCCACGACGGCGAGAACGATCCCCACCGTCACCACGAAGCGCAACAACGAACTGGCCGGCGACCGTTTCACGCCCGCATTGTAGCCGACATCGACAATTCCTCCGCGCTCAAGGACAATAGCCCCATGCAGAGGACTCCGGAACAATGGCTGGACGAGGCCAGCCCGGAAAAGAAGGAAGGTGTCTTCAAGCTATTCCTTGGCTTTGCCCCGGGCGTGGGCAAGACCTACAACATGCTCAGCGAAGCCATCCGCCGCTACAGCCGCGGCGAGGACGTCGTCGTCGGCGTCGTGGAGACGCACAGCCGCAAACCCATCGGTGAGCTGGCGGGGAAGCTCGAGGCCGTCCCGAAGCGGAAGCTGGAATACAAGGGCACGGTCTTCGAAGAAATGGATGTGGACGCCATCATCGCGCGCAAGCCGCAGGTGGTGCTGGTGGACGAACTGGCGCATACCAACATCGAGGGCAGCAAGCATCCCAAGCGCTACCAGGACGTCATGGAGATCCTCGATGCCCGGATCGACGTCCTCTCCACCATGAATGTGCAGCACATCGAGAGCCTGACGCCAACAGTCGAGCGCATCACCGGCGTGCACGTGCGTGAGACCGTTCCCGACTGGGTAGTCCAGCGGGCGGTCGAGATCGTGATGGCCGACCTCACCCCGCAGGCGCTGCAAACGCGCATGAAGCGCGGCGACATCTACCCGCTCGACCGCGCGGAGCGCGCCTTGTCGAACTTCTTTCGTCCCGGCAACCTCATCGCCCTGCGCGAACTGGCCCTCCGCCAGGTCGCCCAGGTCGTGGACAAGACCCTCGAATCGTACCTGGCGAAAGAGCACATCGAGCGCAATCTCGGCGTGCGCGAGCGCATCGCGGTATGCATCAGTTCCAATCCGGCCGCCCAGTATCTGATCGCGCGGGGCGCGCGCATGGCGCAGGCCATCGACGCCGAGTTCTACGTGGTGTACGTCGATATCGGCGCCGATTCGCGGGATGAAGATCGCCGCACGCTGGCGGAGAACATCCGTTTTGCGGAGAACCTGGGCGCGACCGTGGTCCGGCTCGAAGGCGGCAGCGTGGCTGAGCGAGTCGCGGAATTCGTCCGCGAGAAGCACATCACGCAAGTGGTGTTCGGCCGGTCAGCATCCCGGGGCTGGCGCAAGCACCTCTACTTTTCCGCCATCCACAAGTTTCTGCGCGATGCGCCGTCCGTGGACGTCCACATCGTCACCCAAGAGGCCAAGTGACCGCCAAGGACCACCGCCGCATCCTGGTCGTGGACGACGAGCCCCAGATCACCCGCGTCCTGCGCACCAGCCTCTCCTCCCAGGGCTACGACATCCGCGTCGCCAACGACGGCGAAACTGCGCTGGAGATCATGAAGGACTGGACTCCCGACCTGGTGATCACCGATCTTTCCATGCCTCACATGGACGGCCTCGAACTGTGCCGCCGGGTGCGCGCCAGGGCCCAGATGCCCATCATCGTGCTCTCGGTCAAGAGCGAGGAGCGGACCAAGGTGCAGGCGCTCGACGTGGGCGCCGACGATTACGTCACCAAGCCCTTCGGCATGAGTGAACTGCTGGCCCGCGTTCGTGCCAATCTGCGGCGCGTGCCGGGCGGCGAACCGGAAGAGGGCGGCGTCATCGAGGACGGAGATTTTCGCATCGATCTGGGGGCCCATACGGTCGCCCTCCGCGGCAGAGACGTCCACCTCACTCCCAAGGAGTTCGACCTGCTGGTGTATATGGCGCGGCACGCAGGGAAGGCGGTGACTCACCGCGCGCTGCTTGCTGCCGTCTGGGGTCCGAACGCCACCGAGCAGCCGGAATACCTGCGCGTCTTCGTCGGCCAATTGCGCAAGAAGATCGAGCCTGACGCATCTACTCCACGTTACATCCTTACCGAGCCCTGGGTCGGATACCGCTTCACCCCCGGCGACTAGCTTCCTTCCCGTCCGGGTCTTTACGAACGTTTTACGAACCCTTTATCCCACCCTTATTGCCGCAGATGTCCAATCGTTTCAGGACGGCGCGGAATGCAAGCGGCGATGAGATCGATCCTTCCGGTTGTTGCAGTCACGGGCTTCAGTTCGGCCGGTGTTGTTTTCTTCTGTGGTGTCTGTGCAACTTCATTCACGAAGACAGGCGATACAGGAGGCGGAGAGTGAACGTCGCGTGCATCGAAAAACCATCGGCTCGCAGTTCGAAGGTCGTATCCATGCCGGTCACCTCGGCGCAGAGTCGCGGAAGGCACAAGCAGGCCGCATTGATGGTCTTGCTAGCGATTCTGCTCTCCCTGCCGGCGGCTCATGCGCAGCAAGCCTCCGATGCAGCGGCCGACAAGAAGGAGGTCGAGGAGCTCAGGCAGATGGTGCGCGAACTGCGCGACCGTGTGGCAGCGCTCGAGGCGCGTGGCGCTTTTCGCCCGTCCGCGCCACCGCAGGTTCAGGCCGCCACCGCAATCAATACGGCTCCGGCGCAAGTCGCTCCGGCTGGCGCCTTGAGTGACGCTGAGCGTAGTACGGTCGATTTTCTTCGCGACACGACTATCAACCTCGCCGTGGACGGCTACTACGGTTACAACTTCAATCAGCCGGTCGGGCGCGTGAACCTGCTGCGTGCCTATGACGTTTCCAGCAACAGCTTCAGCCTCAACCAGGCCAACCTGGTGATCGAACGCGCGCCCGACGTCTCCGCCGGCAGGCGTTTCGGCGGGCGCCTGGATCTCCAGTTCGGCCAGGCCACCGATACCCTGCAGGGCAACGCCGCCAACGAACCTCGCCCCCAGGTATACCGGCCGATCTTCCAGGCCTACGGGACCTACGTTGCTCCCATCGGCAGCGGGCTGACGGTGGACTTCGGGAAGTTCGCCAGCGCGATGGGCATCGAGAACAACTACTCCAAGGACCAGATCAACTATTCGCGCTCCTACTTCTTCAACTTCCTGCCCTTCTACCACATGGGCGTGCGCGCCACGTACAAGTTCGCTGATTGGTTGACGGCGACGTATGCCGTGGTGAACGGCGTCCAGCAGACCGAAGACTTCAACGGTGGCAAGTCCCAGATGCTGTTTCTGACCCTCAAGCCCACGAAAAACGTCTCGTGGAATGTCAATTATCACGACGGACGGGAACAGCGGGACGTACTTCCCCTGCTGAATCCCGGCTTGCCAGTCGGGCCGACGCAGCCCGGCCTGTCCACCACGCCGGTGGTCCCGACGCCCGATGGGCGGTTCCACATCATCGATTCGTATGTCGCTTGGACGGCGACACCCAAGCTGACTCTTGCCCTGGAGGGCGACTACGTCATCAACCGGGTCTTCAAGGAGTCCGCGCCAGCGCACGTCAGCGGCGGCGCCATCTACGCGCGCTATCAATTCACCCCGAAGAGCGCTTTCGCCGCGCGAGCGGAATATCTTTCCGATCGCGGCGGGCTGTTCAGCGGCACCACCCAGGCGCTCAAAGAGACGACACTGACCTACGAGTACAAATTCGCCGAGGGTTTTCTGGTGCGCACGGAGTGGCGCCGAGACTTTTCCAATCACCCGTTCTTCCTGACCGACGCTTCGGGCGTTCTGGAGAAGGAACAGAACACGGCGACCGTGGGTCTGGTCTGGTGGTTCGGGCAGAAGCAGGGAGCTTGGTAGGAGTGGCCATATGCAAGACCTGATTTTCAGCGCTGTAACCATCGCGTTCTTCATGGTTTCTCTGGCCTATGCCCGATTTTGCGATCGCTTGAACTGAGGTAAGACATCATGAGTACGGAATCCGTGATCGTGCTCGCAGTCAGCGCTCTGCTGATGGTTTATCTCCGCTATGCGCTGCTGCGCCCGGAGAGGTTCTGAATGATGGCGGACGCGGCATTCCTGCTCACCCTGACTGCGGGCTGCATATTGATTGTCGCGTTGCTCACCGAGGGCGGCGCCGGGGCCGTGTGAGCCGGCCCTGGTCATCATTCCTTCCCGTTCGTTCTAGAACTCCTCTAAGCCGTTGCCGGGGGAGGAACTTACTTCGTTAACGGGCAACTCATTGCCCTGCAACCGCAGGCAAGCTACTCTGAGCCGGAGATGCGAAATCCAACCCTCCTCAAAACTATTGCCTGGTGCCTCCTGCTGATTTTCCCTGGCGTGATGAACGCGTCGCCGGCGCAGGGAACAATCCTGGCGCAGGGCACGGTCACAGTCAACGGCACGGCAGTTCCCAGCACGACCACCGTATTCGCGGGCGACCGGATCCAGACCGCCGCGGCCGGCTTCGCCACCATCAGTTCGCAAGGGGTGATGGTGCAGCTCGATCCGAACACCACGGCTATCTTCACCAGCCGCACGCTCGACCTGGGCTGCGGCGAAGCGGTGGTGACGACTTCGGTGGGGACGATGGTGCGAGTAGCGGGAATCACGGTGACGCCGGCGGCGCAAAACATCACCAAGATCCAAGTCTCGCAGATGAACGGCACGGTGAAGATCACCGCGCTCGAGAATTGGGCGGTGGTCGACAACGGCACCATCCGGCAAACGATCGCTCCGAGACAGTCCGTGAGCATGAACCGGCCGGGAGCCACATGTGAAATCGTCGTGCACAGCGTGGCGCAGGGAAGCACGAAGATTTATCTGCCGGCGGCGGCCGCGGTGGTTGGCATGTCAATTTTGACTTTCTGCGCGCCGAGTTCCTACTGTACGGAAGCCAGCCCCTCGGAGCCGTGACGCAAAGAGACCGCGAAAGCTCTCCAGGCCCGCCGCGAGGCGGGCCGTGGTGTTTCTAGAGCAGCTTGCGGAGGTCTCGGCGGAGGATCTTGCCGGAAGGATTGCGCGGGACGTTGGCCACAAACTGGATCCTGCGAGGCTGCTTGTAGGGAGTGAGCCGTTCGGCGACGAAGCCGCGCAGTTCGTCCTCGATCTTCCGGGAACCAGGGTGTCCGTCACGCAGAACGATGAATGCGCACGGGATCTCGCCGGCGTCGTCATCGGCGACGCCGACGACACCGGCGTCGCGCACCGCCGGATGCTCGAGGAGGACGGATTCCACCTCGGCGGGGGCAATAGGGAAGCCCTTGTACTTGATCATCTCCTTGCGGCGATCAACGATGGAATAGAGGCCGTCCTCGTCCATACGGGCGATGTCGCCCGACTAGTACCAGCCGTCACGCAGGACGGCGGCGGTCGCCTCCGCATTGTTCCAGTAGCCGAGCATGAATTGCGGGCCCCGCATGACGAGTTCGCCGGGCTCGCCGGGAGCGGCCTCGGTGGTGTCGTCGCGCATGAGGCGGCAATCGGTCAGCGCCACCGGGATGCCGATGGAGTCCGGGCGGTACGGTTCCATGGTGCCGATGTGAGTGACCGGCGAGGCCTCGGTCATGCCATAGCCTTGCGTCACGGGAATGCCGGTCAGGGAGGTGAAACGGCGGGCCAGTTCCGGGGCGAGCGGCGCGGCGCCGCTCTGAACGCGCCGAACGCGATGCTCGCGGGGAAAGCGGCCCTGCTCGGCGGCGACGCAGAGGGCGTTCATCACCGGCGGGACCATGGGGACCCAGGTGACGCCTTCGTGCGGGATCAGACCCATGGCGCGGTCGAGGTCGAATCTCGGAAGCAGGACGAGTTTGCCGCCGACGGTGAGCACGGGATTGAGCACCACGTTCAGCCCGTAGATGTGATAGAGCGGCAAGAAACCTAGCGTCACATCGCCGGTCGAGATGCGGGCGGCGGGAATGGTCTGATAGACGTTGGTCACCAGGTTGGAGTGCGAGAGCATGACGCCCTTGGGAAGGCCGGTGGTGCCGCTGGAAAAGGGGAGGGCGGCGAGCGCGTGCGTCGGCGAGTCGGGAGAAGAGGAGATACCCGTGGTAGTCGGCCGCAGGAGCTCGGTAAAGGCACTGGCCGCGCCGGCTACCTGGCGCGTCATGTATACCCGGCGCAGTGCGGGCAGGCCCGAGAGGTTCGTTTGCTGAAGAACGGGCGCGTCGGTCAGGAGCACGGCGGCGGCGGAATTCTCGAGCTGATAGCGGACCTCTCGTTCGCGGTAGCTGGGATTGAGCGGCGTCGGGACCGCGCCCGCGAGGGTCACGGCGTGGTAGCTGACGCAGAATTCCCAGGAGTTGGGCAGGTAGATGGCAACGACGTCGCCGGGACGGACCCCGCCCGCGACCAGGTTGCGCGCGATGCGCTCGACCGTCTCGCCGTACTCGGCATACGAGATCCTGCGCGGTTCGGGGAGGGAGGCGTCGACGAGCGCAGTTTTCTCGGAAAAGCGGCGGCAAGCCTCAAGCACCAGATCGTGGACGAACCGGCCATGGGGATCACCGTGAAGCTCCGTACGAGGCTTGGGGCGCATGGGCGGCTGATTGTATCCCTATCCCGGAGAGGTCAGGAGGAGAGGCGACGCAGAAAGTCGCGTTCTTCCATGCGGTACTTGAAGGCCTTCTTCCCGTCGATGAAGACGACCGGGACTTCGTCGGTGAAGCGGCGGTGCAGATCGGGGTCGGAGTCCACGTCGACTTCGCGCCAGGTGAAGCCGCCGCGGCGGTGACACTTGTGCAGCGTCTCCTTCACGATCTGGCAGAGGTGGCATCCTTTGCGCGAATAGAGAATAACCTCGCGATCCCCCATGCGCCGGAGTCTACCAAAACGCAAGAACCCGCGCAGCCGCCCGTCGAGGGATTCGCGGGCCGTATAATTCGGCGCGCCGGGATGAAAGTGCGAATCGACAAGCTGCTGGTGGAACGGGGACTGGCGCCCTCGCGCGAGCGCGCGCAGGCCATGATCCTGGCTGGGCGGGTGCTGGTGAAGGAACAGAGAGTGGAGAAGGCCGGGACCGCGGTCGAAGAGGACGTTCCAATCCGTTTGCTGGGAGAGGACCTGCGCTACGTCAGCCGCGGCGGGCTGAAGCTGGAGAAGGCGCTCGACCATTGGAAGCTCGACGTCAACGGACGCACCTGCATGGACGTGGGCGCTTCGACCGGAGGATTCACCGATTGCCTGTTGCAACACGGCGCGGCGAGCGTTGTCGCCGTGGATACCGGTTACGGCCAGATCGACTCTCGTCTTCGCAACGACCCGCGCGTGCGCCTGCTGGAGAAAACCAATGCGCGCTATCTGAAGCCGGCAGACATCGGCGAATCTCCGAGCTTGCTTGCCATGGACGTGTCATTCATCTCTGCTACACTCGTGCTTCCCGCGGTGCTGGCCACCTGTGCACGCCCGCTGGACGCGGTCATCCTGGTGAAACCGCAGTTCGAAGTCGGACGCGAGCTGGTCGGCAAGGGCGGGATCGTCCGCGACGAGAAAGCGCAGCAGGCCGCGGCGGACAAGGTCCGAAACGCCGCGATAGCGCTCGGCGCCAGATCGACCGACGTGATCGAGTCGCCGATCCTGGGCACGGAAGGGAACCGCGAGTTCCTGTTGTACGCAAGATTCGAATGAAAACAGCCGCCATCATCTCCAAGCCGTCGGAACAGGCGAACCGGGTCGCGCCCCAGGTGGCGCAGTGGCTGGCCCAGCGCGGCTACACCGTCTACGTGGACCGCGAAACCGCGCCCCACGCGCCCGGCTACGAGGTGGTAGAGCGCGAGAAGCTCTCCGAAAAGAAGCCGGAGTTCGTGATCGTGCTGGGCGGCGACGGCACCATGCTGGCGGCGGCGCGCGCGGTGGCCCAGGCCGGCATCCCCATCATGGGCGTGAACCTGGGCTCGCTCGGCTTCCTGACCGAGGTGCCGGTCGAAGAGCTCTACCCGACGCTGGAGGCCCTGGTCGAGAACCGCTGCGACGTCGAGCCGCGCTCCATGGTGCACTGCCACCTGATGCGGGGCAGCGAGCGCGTGGTGCACTACGACGCCATGAACGACGTGGTCGTGGCCAAGAGCGCCATCGCCCGCATCGTCGAATTCGAAGTCACGGTGGACGGGCAACTGGTCACCAACTACAAAGCCGACGGCATCATCGTCTCCACCCCGACTGGATCGACGGCATACTCGCTGGCCGCAGGCGGACCGATCGTTTCGCCTGGCGTGAGTGCGTTCGTCATCACGCCGATCTCGCCGCATTCGTTGACCAACCGGCCGCTGGTGGTGCGCGACGACCGCGAGATCGTCGTCCTGGTGAAGAGCGTGGGCGAGGAGGCGTTCCTGTCCATCGACGGCCAGATCGGCGAGCCGGTGCTGGATGGCGACCGCATCACCTGCAAGAAGTCCGCCCGAAACGTCCGCCTGCTGAAGCTGGGCAAGCGCAGCTTCTTCGACGTGCTGCGCACCAAGCTGAGCTGGGGACAGAGATAAGAATCGCCGAGATCGCCGGGAGCGCCGACATCGCCGGGATCGTTGCCGTCAGCCGTGCCTAGCGGCGCATAGCCCAGCGTTGGCGCCTCATCCGCCGCTGGAGCGGCGGGCTAGTCTCAGACGCCCCGACGGGACTCATACGCCTTTCTAACGCTCCTGCCCCATCAGATCACGAATGGTTTCACGCTTGCGGATGACGGTGACCTTGGAGCCGTTCACCAGGACCTCCGCGGGGCGGGGGCGGGAGTTGTAATTCGAAGCCAGGGACATGCCGTAGGCGCCCGTGTCGAGGACCAGCAGCAGTTCGCCGGGCTCGAGGGCGGGCAATTCGCGGTCGCGGGCAAGGAAGTCTCCGGTCTCGCAGACGGGGCCAACGATATCCCAGTCGTCAGTGACCGGCCGGCGGTCGTCAGCGACGACGGGCGCGATCTGGTGATATGCGCCATAGAGGGACGGGCGGAGGAGATCGTTCATGGCGGCATCCACGATGGCGAACTTGTGGTCGCCGTTGTGCTTCACGTACAGGACACGGGTGAGGAGAGCGCCGGCGGGGCCGACGATGGCGCGCCCGGGCTCGAGGATCAGGTGCACGCCCAGCTTGCGCAGCGGCTTTGTGATCGCCTTGGCGTAGGCGCGTGCGCGGCGGGGAAGATCGTCGGGATGGTGATAGGAGATGCCGAGGCCGCCTCCAGCGTCCGCGTAGCGGATATGGTGGCCGTCGGAGGTAAGAGCCCACACCAACTCGGCGACCCGCTCCATGGTCGCTTCGAAGGGCTCCATATCGGTGATCTGCGAGCCGATGTGGACGCTGACGCCTGCGACCTCGAGCCACTTCTCTTGCGCAGCGCGGGCGTACAGCGCGCGCGCTTCGCCCATGGCCACGCCGAATTTGTGCTCGCGCAGGCCGGTGGAGATGTAAGGATGGGTCTCGGCGGAGACGTCGGGATTCACCCGCAGCGCGAAGCGCGCCGATTTCTTCAGCTTGGCGGCCCGCTGGGCGAGCAGATCCAGTTCGCCCTCGCTCTCCACATTGAACATCAGGATGCCGGCGCGCAGAGCGGCGTCCATTTCGCCGGCCGTTTTTCCGACTCCTGAAAAGACCACCGGGGCGCGCTTGCTGACTCTTTGGGCACGTGCCAACTCTCCGCCTGAGACGACGTCAAAGCCCGATCCCAATTTCGCCATCAGGCGCAGGATCCCGAGGTTCGAGTTGGCTTTGACCGAGTAGCAGATAGTGTGCGGCAAGCTGCCGAAAGCTTTGTCGAAGGTGCCGTACCGCTCCCGGAGCGTGGTTGCCGAGTACACGTAGAGCGGCGTGCCGTACTTCTCGGCAAGCCGAGGCAGCGGAACGTGCTCGCAGTGGGCGAGGTCCTTCTTGTAGGTAAAGCCCGGGGGACGCACCGGGTTATTTAACCACGGAGGACGCTGAGGACGCGGAGGAAGGCCAGCTTATTTCTTTTTGCCCGGCTTCGTACTTTTCGAAACCTCAGGCTTCGACGGTTTGATCTTGATGGCGACGATAGTCTGATCGTCGAAGGGGTCGAGGCCTGCGGCGTGCTCTGCGACGGCCTTGAAGATGGCGGTCACGATCTCGTCGGCGCTGCGCTCGCAGTTGGCCTGGACGATCTCTTCCACGCGCTGGCGGCCGAACAAGTCGCCGTCACTGCTGAGCGCGTCCGTGATGCCGTCGGAGAAGAAGAGGAAGACGTCTCCGGAGTCGGGGCGGATGGTGACCTCGTCATGCTCCGCATCGGCGAACAAGCCGAGCGGGAGGCCGGTGCATTCCACGGCTTCGGCCTGGCCGCGGTGGCAGTATATCGGCCGTGGCAGGCCGGAGTTGGCGATGCGCATGATGCCATCGTCATCCTCCCACACGGCGTAGATCATGGAGACGAACTGGGCATCCACGGCGCGCTCGGCGAGCGCAAGGTTGATCATGGAGAGCATCTCGGCGGGCGATGGCTCCATGCCCGCGTTGGAGCGCAGCATGCCGCTGACCAGCGCGGCGTAGAGCGCTGCCGGAGCGCCTTTTCCACTCACGTCGCCGATGGCGATGGCGGTGGAGTGCGACGAGTACTCGAGGAAGTCGTACATGTCTCCGCCGATGGCCTGGGCGGGAACGAACTTGGCGGCCAACTCGGCGTTGCCCATGGTCGGACAGCACTGGGGCAGCAGGCGGAACTGGATCTGGCGCGCCATGCTAAGGTCGCGCTCCAGGCGCTGCTCCTGCTTCGTCACCTGCTCGTAAAGCCGCGCGTTCTCGACGGCGATGGCCACCTGCGCGGCCAGCGTGGTGATGGTCCGCATGTGGTCGTCGGTAAAGTACCCACGCTTGGTGTGCTCGAGGTCGAGGACGCCGATCACCTTGTCCATGTAGATGAGCGGAACGCAGAGCTCAGACCTGGTCTCTGGATTTGCCTTGATATAGCGCGGGTCTTTGCTGACGTCGGGAACGAGCACGGGCTCTTTTTTCTGGGCGGCATAACCGACCAGGCCGCGCCCGAGCGGAATGTCGTGCTTGATCTGGACGCTCTCGTTGAAGCGCACGGAGAAGCGATGTTGCAGGATCTGCCCGGAGTTGTCGAGCAGCAGGATGCTGAACATCTGGTAGTCGATGATCCGGTTCAGCAGATCGCCGATGCGCTTGAGGAGCTGGTCGAGATTCAGGATGGAGGTCAGCTCACGGCTGATCTCGTTCAGGAGTTTCAGGCTCTGCGCCTGGCGGGCGACGCGCGTGTACAGGCGTGCGTTCTCGATGGCGATGGCAATGCGAGAGGCGATCACCGTCAGCAGCCGCGCATGCTCGTCGGTGAAGTAATTGCGCTGGCGGGCGTTGATGTCGAGTACGCCGATGCAGCGGTTCTTGATGATGAGTGGAATAGCCAGCTCGGCCTTCACTCCGGCGATGCAGGCGATGTAATCGCGGTCCGCGGCGACGTCGTTGACCAGGACGGCTTCGCGGCGCAACGCCGCCTGGCCGGTGACGCCCTGGCCGATCTTCACCCGCAGGCGCTCGGCGACCTCCGGGGGATGTCCGATCTGGAAGCGGCTGCGCAGCTCCTGGGTCTTCTCGTTGACCAACAAGATGGCGAAGATCTCGTAATCTATGACCCGCCGCACGAGCTCGGCCACACGTTTGAGCAGGGTGTCGAGGTCGAGGGTGGTGTTGACCACGTCAGCGACCTCGAGCAGGAACTGGTCGAGTTTGACCGAGGAGATCGGCTCGGGCCGCGAGCGCGCGGCGACTGCGGGATTGGCCGTGGGAGTCATCTCGTTCATGATAGCAGCCGGACCTGTGGATTAGATGTGAGGCTCGGGCCGCGGATTCTGTTCCGGAAAGCTATTTGAAGGCGGGAGCGGAGAGTTCGCCCATGATGCTCGCGGCCGTGCTGGTGCCGATGCGGTCGGCGCCGGCGGCCAGCATCCGGGCGACATCGGAGGCGGTACGGATACCGCCCGCGGCCTTCACTCCGGCGCGCGATCCCACGACGCCCCGCATCAGCGCAACGTCGTCCGCAGTGGCGCCGCCATTGGCGTATCCGGTCGAGGTCTTCACAAAATCGGCGCGCGCGGCGACCGCTACCTCGCAAGCGGCGAGCTTCTCCTCGATCGTGAGCAACGCCGTCTCCAGGATCACCTTTACGATCGCTCCCGCGTCATGGGCGATGTCCACCACGCCGGCGATGTCGGCGTGCGCCACGCCGCGGTTTCCGGACTTCAGAGCGCCGATGTTCATCACCATGTCGATCTCGTCGGCGCCCAGGCGCAGGGCTTCCCGGGTCTCGAAGCGTTTGACCGTGGTGAGGGCCGCTCCGAGAGGGAAGCCGACCGGCGTCCCCACCTTCACGGGAGTGTTGTGCAGGATGGAGACCGCGAGAGCGACATAGGAAGGATGGACAAATACGCTGGCGAATCCGAAGTGGGCAGCTTCTTCACAGAGATGCACGACCTGGGCGCGGCTGGTATCGGCGCGGAGCAGGGTGCTGTCGATGACGCGGGCCGCCTCCTGCCACGTCAGGGACCGGGTCTGGGGAACTTGCGTGGTGGCCATCGGGCAGATTGTAGCAAGGCGCGGGGCCGGAGGCACATTACCTTAGAGTACGTGGTTGGGGAGGATGCAGATGTCGGGGAGATTGCGGTAGCGCTCGGCGTGGTCCATGCCGTACCCCACGACGAACTCGTCCGGGATCTCGAAGCCGACATAATCGGCGCGCACGGGCTTGATGCGGCGCGCGGGCTTGTCCAGCAGCGCCACTGTGCGCAGCGCCCGTGGCTGGTGCGCCAGCAGGACCTTGCTCAGGTAGGTCATGGTCAGGCCGGTGTCGAGGATGTCCTCGACCAGCAGGACGTTGCGATCTTCCATGGACTCGTCCACGTCCTTGGTCAGGCGGACCTCGCCGCTGTGATGGGTCCCGTTGTTGTAGCTTGAGACTCCGAGGAAATCGAAGGTGGCGTCGAGGTGGATGGCGCGTGCCAGGTCGCTCAAGAATATGGACGCGCCCTTCAGCACGCCGAGCAGCACGACCGATTCGCCGGAAAAATCCCGCGTGATCTGCTCGCCCATCTCGGCGACCCGGCGCGCGATCTGCTCGCGCGTGAACAGGACCTGTAACTGCGGCAGCGGCATCAGCTTCATTGTAACCGCTGGCTTACGTTGCAGCCCGCCCTCCGGGGCGATTAGAATCCTCGCGATTCAAGTGCGAGGAGGGAACCAGTCATGGCGCTGCCCGAACTGAAGCAACTGGTGGACGAAGCCAAGAGGAACATCAAGGAGATCGACGTCAACGAGCTGAAGCGCATGCAGAAGTCGGGTGACGAGTTCATCCTGATCGACGTGCGCGACCACCCCGAGGTGGCCAACGGCATGATCCCCGGCGCCAAGCACCTCACGCGGGGGATGCTGGAGGTCAACATCGATCAGATCACGGCCGACAAGAACAAGAAGATCGTCCTGTACTGCGGCGGCGGGACGCGGTCGGCCCTTTCTGCCGACAATCTCAAGAAGATGGGCTTTAATAACGTGATCTCGCTGGCCGGCGGCTGGAAGGCCTGGAAAGAGAGTGGCGCGTAGCGCTTGAATCAGGCGACCGGATGTGGGGGAAAGGCATGTCATGAAGCTGAACGGAGTCAAGCTGACCTGGCTGGGGCACTCGACCTTCAAGGTCGAGACACCCTCGGGCGACACCGTCCTCATCGATCCCTGGGTGATGGGCAATCCCATGTGCCCGCCGAGAAGCAAGAAGTTCCAGAAGATCGACACCATGCTCTGCACCCACGGCCACTTCGACCACATCGGCGACGCGGTGGAACTGGCCAAGCAGCATGACCCGACGGTGGTGGGCATCTTCGAGCTGTGCACCTGGATGCAGAAGAAAGGCGTGCAGAAGATCTCGCCCATGAACAAGGGCGGCTCGCAGACGGTGAGCAACATGCGCATCACCATGGTGCACGCCGATCATTCCTGCGGGATCCTGGATGGGGACCAGATCATCTACGGCGGCGAGGCCTGCGGGTACGTGATCGAGTTTGAGAACGGGCTGAAGATCTATCACGCAGGCGACACCAACGTCTTCGGCGACATGCACATCATCCGCCAGCTCTACGAGCCGGAGATCTGCATGTTGCCGATCGGTGACCTGTTCACCATGTCACCGAGGGAGGCTGCCTACGCCTGCGAACTGCTGAAACCGAAGGCGGTCATCCCCATGCACTTCGGGACCTTTCCGCCGCTGATTGGGACGCCGGCGGAGCTGAAGAAGCTCACGGCGGACCTGGGGCTCCAGGTGCTGGAGATGAAGCCGGGGCAGACGCTGTCGTGAAGGGTCGCGTGTCGCCGGTCGTGGGAAAAGGAGATAGGGTGAACGCGAGCACGAAGCCGTACTGGGCGATGGGTGGGATCACGAACGAGGCGGTGGAGGCTTATCTCTACGGCATGCTGCCGGAGCGCGACGAAGTACAGGCCGAGCAGGAGAAGCAGGCGGAGAAGCGGCACATTCCCATCGTCGGTCCGGCGGTGGGCAGGATGTTCTTCCAACTGGCGCGCATGATCGGCGCCCGCACCGTTTTCGAGATGGGCTCGGCCATCGGGTACTCCACCATCTGGTGGGCACGGGCCCTGGGCGAGGGCGGGCGCGTCGTCTACACCGACGGCAATCCGAAGAACGCAGAAGAAGCCAAGGGGTACTTCAAGCGCGCCGGCGTGATGGACAAGGTGGACGTGCGGGTCGGCGATGCACTTGAGATCCTGTCGGAGCAGAAGAGCGAGTCGTACGACATTATCTTCAACGATGTGGACAAGGAAGACTATCCGCGCGTCTTCAAGATGGCGGTGCCGCGCCTGCGCCGCTGCGGACTGTTCGTGACCGACAATGTACTGTGGAGCGGCAGGGTGGCCAAGGGCAATCCGGATAAAGACACGAAGGCCATCCTCGAATTCAACAAGCTGCTCTACGGTTCGAAGGAACTATTCACCACCGTGCTGCCGCTGCGCGACGGGGTGGCGGTGGCGCTGAAACTCTAGACCGACTTTACCGGGATTAACGCGAGGTTGTCCACGAGGCCGACTTCCTTCTGCAAGAATGGCTCCGCATATTTCACTCCTGCCATCAGGCCGTAGAAGCGCGCCATGGACTCGACGCGGCTGCGGATCTCCTGCTGCGGCGGGAAGTCGCCCTTGCCCGCCTCCTGGTCCAGGTACTGCGACTTGTAGGCGAAGATGGACTGCATGCGGGATTCGAACTGGTCGGTGATGTCCACGACGAAGGTGGGGCGGACATCGAAGTAGAGGGTCGCATAAACGATTTTGAAAGGACGATGCGGGCCCTCAGCGGCTGAAGCCGCTTTCTTTCCTGGAGTTCTTTCGGCACGGCTGAAGCCGTGCCCCTTCAGGGGCTCGTCAATATCTAGCTTGGTAAGGCCGGCGAGGAAGCACGCTTCGTATCCGAGGGTGGAGCAGGTGTAGTGGTCGGGGTGGCGGCCCTGCCAGTAGGGAAGGATGACCACGCGCGGACGGGTTTGGCGGATGACGCGGGCCACTTTCAAACGGTTCTCCCAAGTGTTCTCGACGCGACCGTCGGGGATGTCGAGGGCCTGACGCCAGCTCACCTTGAGGATCCTAGCCGCCTCGGCGGCTTCGCGGGCGCGTTCTTCGGCAGTGCCGCGAGTGCCCAGTTCTCCCTGCGTCAGGTCGAGGATCCCGGTGCGATGGCCCAGTTGCGCCATTTTAAGCAGCGTGCCGCCGCAGGTCTGCTCGGCGTCGTCGCGGTGCGCAGCGATGACGAGCACGTCGAGCGGTCGGGCCAGTACGTCATGGAGAGAACGAGTCATCTGAAGTCAGAACGCAGCACTCAGATTGCAGAAGTGAAGGCGACGCTTCATTTTTTGCGCTCGACCAGGAAGTGCGCCAACTCCTTCAACGTGGCTGCCCGCTGGCCGAACGAATCCAGCGCGGCGCACCCCTGGGTCACCAGTCGCGACGCCATGCTCATGGACTCCTCGATCCCGAACAGAGCGGGGTAGGTTGCCTTGTCGACCGCGGTGTCTTTGCCGGCGGTCTTGCCCAGTTGTTCGGAGGTCTGCGTAACATCGAGCACGTCGTCGGCGATCTGGAAGGCCAAGCCGATGGCGCGGCCGAACTCGCGCAGCCGCTGGATGTCGGTGTTGCTGCCGCCAGCGTAGATGCCGCCGTTGACCAGGCTGGCGGTGATCAGCGCCCCGGTTTTCGACCGATGGATGTACTCCAGCGTCCTGGCGTCGGGCTTGGTGCGCTCGGCTTCGAGATCCATGACCTGGCCGCCGATCATGCCCTCCACCGTACCGGTGGCGCGGGCACTTTCTTCGATGATGCGCACGCAGCGGTCGGCGGGGCAATGCAGGCGGGCAAGCACTTCGTAGGCATAGGTTTGGAGCGCGTCTCCGGCCAGGATGGCGGTGGATTCGCCGAAGGCCTTGTGACACGTGGGCTGGCCACGGCGCAGATCGTCATTGTCGAGCGCCGGCAGATCATCATGGATGAGGGAATAGGTGTGCAGCATCTCCAGCGCCGAGCCCAGTTCCTCAATCCCTTCCGGCAGGGAACCTGTGAGCATGCGCGCCGCCTCCATGCAGAGGATGGGCCGCAGACGCTTGCCCCCCGCAAAGACACTGTGGCGCATCGCCTTGTGGATCGAAGGCGGGTATTGCGTGTCTGGAGGAAGAAGACGCTGCAGGGCGGCGTCGATGGCTACGCGACCCTGCTCGAGTGTGTCCTTGAGCATGAAATGATGAGTATAGCGGACAGCGGCAGGTCGGGTCATCGGTACGTCAGTCGATCGGGGTTCGATGCAAGAAAGCAAAAAGGGCGCGCCGAAGCGCGCCCCAGCCTTCCAAACTTGAGCTAGGCAGCGGCCCCGTTCCCCAAATGCGTGTCCCGCGTCGCCGCCATCACGATCGAGCGCACGTCGGAGTTCTGGCAGAAGTCCGACGCACCGGCCTCCATGACCAACGACCACATCTCCTCGTCCGGGGTGCGGTGTGTGCACACAACCACCGTCTGGGGGAATTCGCGATGCAGCTCTGCGATATCGGGGAGGGTCGCGAGCTCCAAGTCCACGACGGCCAGGTCGGCGCGATTCTTGGGGATAGCCGTGCGGAGCTCATCGACCGAGCGCGCCACCGAAATGGCGCGGAAGTGGGAGTGGAGAGACGCAGCGAGCGTTTCCGCGCATATGGGGTCTTGCTGAGCGATGACAACCGTCAAGGGCTTCATGGCGAACCACCTTCCAGGATCGGCTCGGCGCCCATGAGGCCGGGCCGGAGAAGGCTGCGGTGTCAGGGGGCACCGCAGGCGGGTTAAGGTTCAAAGCCGTTCACTTCTTGTGCGCCTGCGCCTTTTCTGCCATTTCAAAAGGCTCAGGCTGGAGCTTTCCGTTCTGCTTCAGCAGGATCTCGACCTTGCCTTCCGCCGATTCCAATTCCTTGCGACAGGAATTGGAGAGCTGGATACCTTCTTCGAAGAGCTTTAGCGCCGATTCCAGGGGCAGGTCCCCCTTCTCAAGCTCGTTTACTATCTTTTCCAGGCGCTGAAGACACTCCTCGAACTTCGGCAAGGTCTGCTCCGTCTAGCTAGAATCTTACTCCACATCCGCAATGGTCAAGGGCGAAGTTTTCCACATTACTGAACCGCAGTTCATTATTGGGCGCGGTTTCGTAACGGGCACTCAGACCGCAGTGCCGGCGGGGCGTGATCCGAGCACCTCGAGCACATCCATGGCCGCTGGATAACGGCCCAACGGGGCGCTGATCTGGGTACCTTGGACGATGCCACGGACGGCCAGTAACATCTCGCGGGCGATGGCGACGCCCTCGGCGCGCGCACTCTCGGCGCTGGCCGCGCGGGCCATGCGGTCGATAACGAGATCGGGCACCGACACGCGCAATTCGTTCTTCATGAACTCGGCGTTGCGCACGCTGATCAGCGGCCAGATGCCAGCCAGCACCGGGATGCGGCAGTGCTCGATGCGCTTCAGGAACTGCTCCAGAAGGGCGACGTCGAAGACCGGCTGCGTGACCGCGTACTCGGCGCCCGCCTCGACCTTGTACTCGAAGCGGCGGATCTCCTCGTCGAGGTCGGGCGCACCGGGGTTAGCGCCGACACCGATGACGAAGGTCGTTGCCGTGCCGATCGCGTTCCCGCCGATGTCCAGCCCCTTATTCAGGTTGCTCACGATGTTCACCAGCCCGATGGCGTCCACGTCGAACACCGCGGTGGCGTCGGGGTAGTTGCCGAGCTTCGGCGGGTCGCCGGTGATACAGATCAGGTTGTGGATACCGAGGGCACTGGCGCCCAGCAGATCCGACTGGATGCTGAGCACGTTGCGGTCCCGGCAGGTGTAATGGAGGACGGACTCGATGCCCACCTGCTGCTGGACCAGCGTAGCCAGCGCCTGGTTGCTCATACGCGCGGAGGCTCGCGGGCTGTCGGGAATGTTGATGCCGTCCACGCCCATGGACTTCAGGAACCTGGCGCCGTCGAGCTCCTTGCCCACGTTGGTGCCCTTGGGGGGGACGATCTCGACCATGGTGGCGAAATCGCCGCGCGCCAGCTTGGCCCCGAGGCTCGAGCGCTGCTCCAGCGGCGGGACTTCGACCGCGGATTGGGCCCGCGGAGCGCTCCCCACCTGGAAGGTGGTCTTGGCTTCGCTGGAGCGCAGCGCCGAACGCATGGCGCGGATGTGGTCGGGAGTGGTGCCGCAGCATCCGCCGACGAACAGCACGCCCGAGCGCACGAACTTCCGCGCGTAGCTGGCCATGTACTCCGGTGAGCAGAGATAGATATTGCGTCCTTCGACCGAGCGCGGCATGCCGGCGTTGGGCTGGGCCGAGGTGGGCAGGGACGTGACGCGGCGAACGCGCTCCAGGGCGTCCAGCATGGCGACTGGGCCGACGCTGCAGTTGCAGCCGACGACATCGGCGCCCCAGTCGGTGAGCTTGGTGGCAAAGGTTTCGGGGCTGGAGCCGTCGAGACAATTGCCTTCTTCGTCGATGGTGACTTGCGCCACCACGGGGATCTTGGGATCGACTTCGCGCGCGGCGAGGATGGCCTGGTGAACTTCCTCCAGATATCCCATGGTCTCGAGAATGAGCAGGTCCACTCCGCCTTCCACCAGGGCGCCGATCTGTTGGACGAAGGCGGTGCGCGCCTCTGCGCGGGCGATCTTGCCCAGTGGCTCGATGCGGACACCGAGCGGACCGACGGACCCGCCCACCAGTGGCTGGATGGCGCGCTTGGCGGCTTCGTGGTCGGCCGCGGCACGCGCCAGGCTGGCGCCGGCGATGTTGATGTCGCGCAGGTGCTCGGCCAGGCCGTGCCGCGCCAAGCGGAAGGAGTTTGCCCCGAATGTATTGGTTTCGATAACCTCGGCGCCCGCTTGGAGATACTCCGCGTGGATGGAGCGGATCAGGTCCGGCTGCGAGAGGTTCAGTTCGTCGTAACAGCGGTTGATGAAAATGCCCTTGGAATAAAGCAAGGTGCCCATGGCGCCGTCACACAGCACCGGGCCCTCTTTCAGCCGTGAAAGGAAATCACCCACCATCCGATGAGAATATCTCAAATCCGTGCTGTGCGTCAGTCCATGCGCGATCCGGACCGCGCGACCGCTCTGCTATAATCCGCAGTTCAGCACTCCAATTTCATCATCTCCGTGGGAGTTCGACGTTTGAAGCGAATCTTCTGGGCATTATCCGCTCTGATCCTGCTTGGCGTGTACCTGACGGCGTGCGGGACCTCTGGCTCCCAGACCACAACGAACCCGACCAGCGGGCTGACGAAGCGGGTCCTGGCGTCCAACAGCTTCTCCGGCGTGATCAACATCATTGACGCGAGCCAGGACGTTTTTTCTACCTTCTCTTTCCAGCTAACAAACGCCCAGCCGCAGCAGATGGAGCTAGCGCTCGACCGGTCGGTCACGCTCGTCTTCAGTCCAGCCGGCAATGTGATGTACGTTCTCAACAGCAGCACGGAACAGCAAACAGGCATCGTGTTGCCGGACCACAGCGATGGTTTTGCGGCTCTGAATAATGCGACCGGCTTCGCCTCCGTGCGGAACGCGAATCGGGTGGTCGTTCTCGATTTGCAAAACTCCATTATCGCCCAGACGGTGTCGGTGCAGACCCCGGTGCAGGTGGTGCTGGGCCACAACGGCAAGAAGCTGCTGGTGTTCAGCGACACGCTGACGGACACGATCACGGTCATCGATACGGCCACAGCGTCCACCAATCCGGCGGGTGCCGCGACAGCGATTCAGTCGGCGTTGGCCTTTGACCATCCCATCTCGGGCGTCTTCAGCTCCGACGATTCCAAGGCCTACATCCTGAGCTGCGGGGCGGAATGCGGCGGCGCACAAGCGAACGTGACCGTGGTGGACATGAACACCACGTCGGTGGTGGGGAGCCCCATCCCCGTGCCCGGAGCAACCGTAGCGCTGTTGGATTCCTCCACGCTTTACGTGGCGGGCATTGACGGCCAACTCGTGGGCCAGCTGTCGGTGGTGGATACGGGAACGATGACGGTGAGCAACCCCGTGCAGATCGGCGACGGATTTCACTGGAAGATGGGCCTGGACACGCACAGCCATCTTTTCATCGGAGCCAGGACGTGCACCCAGCTCCGCTGCCTGACTATCTACGACACCGGCGCGAAGACAGCGACGGTCGAGATCGACCCGGATCCGTCCCACAACGGCAATGGCTTTGGAGACGTGGGCGGGATCCAGGCGATCAGCGGGCGCGACCGCATGTACCTGGCGCAGGGCGGCGAGATCCGCATCTTCAATACGACAACAGCCCAGCCGCTGCCCTTGAGCCAGCAACTGGACGCCGTCGGGAAGATTGAAGACGTGCTCCAGATCGACCCGTAGCGGTCGGAAAGCGATGAACCTGGAACGGGGCGGATTCGCGCCCCGTTCTTCGTTCTAGCGGAATCAGTTACCGGGTTTCGGTGCGGTGCTGGATTGGTCTTTGTGCGGCTGCGAGCGCTTCGCGCGATTGTAATCATTGATCACGCGGCGGATGTAAGCACGCGTCTCGCGGTACGGCGGCACACCGTTGTATTGCGCCACGCGCAGCGGGCCGGCGTTGTAGGCGGCCAGGGCCTTGGCCACGTCTCCGTGGTACTGCAGCAGAAGATCGCGCAGGTACTTGGTGCCGGCGTCGATGTTGGCGCCAGGCTCGAACGGGTCTTGCACGCCGAGTTTCAAAGCGGTCTGCGGCATCAGCTGCATCAACCCTTGTGCGCCCTTGGGTGACAGCGCCCTGGGATTGAATCCGCTCTCCGCGCGAATGACACTGCGGATGAAATCTGCGTCCACCTGGTGCTTGTCACTGGCCAGATCGAGCAGCCGGGGAACGTCCCCTGTAGGGGGCGATTGCGGCGGCTGGGGCAGGGCCTCCTCGGCCTCGATGGAGGCGATCTCCAGCGTGGGGACATCCACGAAATCGTCGGCGGAGGTATACAGGCGGGTGACCCCGCCGTCGCGCGCTTCGCTGCGCTGGTGGCGGATGGAGAACCCGTTGCGCAGAAGGGCGAGGTACGCCACCGGCGCGACCGAGGGTTTCGCCTGGACGGAGGAATCCGCCGCCCATGACGGCAGCACCAGAGTCATGGCCAGAGCCCACGCGCCGAGTTTTGCCGCCCTCTTCATCAGATCCGCAAAACCTGTTCCACCGCCGCCGCCACGCCGCTCTGGTCGTTGCCCAGAGTCACGTGCCAGCCATTCTGCTTCAGATCTTCGGATGCATTGCCCATGATAACGGGGACGCCCGCAAACTCAAGCATTTCGACATCGTTATAGTTATCACCGATGGCCATGACCTGCTCGCGGCCGAAGCCGCGGTGCCGCGCCCATCGCTCCAGGGCGTGACCCTTGGAACAGCCCGCGTTCAGGACGTCGAGGATGCAGAGATCGCGCGCCACGTACTGCGTTTTCAGCAGGGTGACATGGAAGCGCCCTTCCACCAGCCGGGCTTCGGCGCGGCGCATCCGCTCCACGCCGCCGCAGAACATCACCTGCACCGGGTCGGAGGTGAGCGCGCGCTCGATGGGAACGACATGCTCGATGTACTCGGCATTCTTCTCCATCCAGCGCTGGATGCTGGGATGGCTCACGGTCTGCTCGAGCACAATCTCGCCGCGTCCGCTGATGTCGAAGGTGAGCACCAGGCAATCGCGGTAGTCGCGCATATAACCGCAGATCGCGCTTGCGGTCGCGGCGGGCAGCAGGTCGCGATGGAATAAATCGCCGGTGCTCGACTTGGTCACGGCGCCGTTGGAACTGATCAGCGACACTTCGAAGCCCAAAGCATCGGCCACGGGGAGGGCAAAAGTGCTGCGACGTCCCGTGACCAGCACGATCTCGATCCCCGCTTGGTGCGCGCGCTTCAGCGCCGCAAGGTTCGCCGCACTGACCTGGAAGGTAGGATCGAGCAAGGTGCCATCAATATCGATGGCGAGCAGGCGGACAGGCAGATTCACTACGTGCATTTTAGCAGAGCAGCGGACGCGGACCAGCTGCATTCCTAACGCGCTCCCATGTTATAACCAGCGCGCATGTTCAGCCTGTTGGGATTGCTGTACCCGTGGGGGATCCTCCTCCAGGTCGGGGCGATCATCCACTTCATACGACGGCGGCCGGATGGCTACTGGCTGTGGGTGATCCTTTTCCTCGGCCCCCTGGGCGCGCTGGTTTACATCGTCGCCGAGGTGCTGCCGGACGCGCAGCTGCTGGGCGGAACGTTTCGCGGGTTCTCGCGCCGCCGGCGCATCGGCGAACTGCAAGCGATGGTGCTGGACAACCCCTCCGCCGGCAACTACGAAGAGCTGGGACAGTTGTACCTGGACGAAGAAAAGTTCGCGCGCGCGAAAGAGTGCTTCGACCGCTCCATCTCGTCGCGTACCGATTCTTCCGATCCGTTCTACCGGCGTGGGATCTGCTCGATGGAGCTGGAAGATTTTGCCGCCGCCGTGCCCGACCTGGAGCGCGTCGTCAGCAAGGACCCGAAATATGACTTCGCGCGAGCGCCGGCGCTGCTGGCCCACGCCTATGCGCGCACGGGACAGAACGAGAAGGCCGACAACCTCTTCCGCAAGGTGATGGAGACCTCGACGCTGACCGAGTCGCAGGTTCATTACGCCGAGTTCCTGAAGTCCCAGGGCCGTGACGCCGAGGCGCGAGAACTGCTCGAGCGAGTGCGCAGTAAGAAGCGGACGATGCCAGGATTCCAGCGCCGGCGGGAACGTCCGTGGTACCGCCGAGCCGCAGCGCTTCTGAAAGACCTGCGCTGAAAGGTCGCAGCCCGAGCTTTGGGTCCGGGTTCTGCTAGACTTCTCGGTTTCCCCATGGCGAAGATCGCGTACCTGGAGTGCACAAAATGCGGCGCGAGCCTGGACGGCGACCGCCCGCAGACGGTCTGCCCGAAGGATGCAGGGTCGCTCTACGTCCGGTATGACCTGGCGGCGCTCCGGCGCAAGTTCAGCAAGAAATCACTGGCCGGGCGGCCGGCGACGATGTGGCGGTACGCCGAGGTCTTGCCCGAGGTCACTCCGGTTTCGCTGGGTGAAGGATTCACGCCCATGCTGCCCAGCCGCCACGACGCGAACGTCTTCATCAAAGACGAAGGGCTGAACCCGACCGGCTCGTTCAAAGCGCGCGGTCTGTGCGCGGCCGTGACCATGGCGAAGGCCTACGGGCTGAAGAAGCTGGCGGTACCCTCGGCGGGGAACGCGGCGAGCGCGCTGGCTGCCTATGCAGCCGCAGCCGGCATCGAGGCGCACATCTTCATGCCCACGGACGTACCCCAGGCCAATCTGGTCGAGTGCAAGGCGTACGGCGCGCACGTCACCCTGGTGGATGGGCTGATCAGCGACTGCGCTCGCATAGTCGGCGAGCGCCGGCAGGCCGAAGGATGGTTCGACATCTCGACCCTGAAGGAGCCCTTCCGCGTCGAGGGCAAGAAGACCATGGGCTACGAGGTCGCGGAGCAACTGAACTGGGAGCTTCCCGAAGCCATCATTTATCCGACCGGCGGAGGAGTGGGCCTGATCGGCATGTGGAAGGCCTTCGAGGAGATGCAGGAGCTGGGCTGGATCGGCGCCAGGCGGCCTAAGATGATTGCTGTGCAATCAAGCGGTTGCGCGCCTATCCCTAAAGCATGGGATGAAGGCAAGAAGGTGTCGGAACCGTGGCAGGACGCCGACACCGTTGCCGCCGGTCTGCGCGTCCCCAAGGCCTATGCCGACTACATCATCCTCGACATCCTGAAGAAGAGCCGCGGCACCGCCGTGGCCGTGACCGACGACGAGATCATGGAATCGTTGCGAGAGTGGGCGTCGCATGAGGGAGTGTTCGCGGCGCCGGAGGGGGCGGCGTCGCTGGCCGCGTATCGCAAGCTGCGCGCCAGCCGGTTCCTGAAGAAGAGCGACCGGGTCGTGCTGTTCAATACCGGCTCGGGGCTGAAGTACCTTGAAGTGATCGCGGCGGCGATGAAAATCGGCCGCGCGCAGCAGCCGGCTTCGCGCAACATCGGCGGAATCATCGGCCCCTATTGATCGGGAGATCGGCTCACAATCGGATGACTGAGCGGCTCTACTACACGGATTCCTTCCTGTACGATTTCGACGCCCGCGTCGTCGAGTCACGCGACATGGGCGGCAGAAGCGCTGTCGTGCTCGACCGCACCGCGTTTTATCCAGCGAGCGGCGGCCAGACATGCGATGTTGGCACTCTGAAAATCTTAGGTAGCGCCGAAGTCCGAGTCGAGCAAGTTGAAGAAGCAGAAGACGGCGCCATACTTCATTTCGGCTCCGCGCCGATCGACCAAGGCGCGATTATCCACGGGACCATCGATGCCGCGCGGCGCCGCGATCACATGCAGCAGCATTCCGGGCAGCACGTGCTCTCGGCGGCCTACGTGCGCCTGTTCGACGTGCCAACGGTCTCCTTCCACATGGGCGAGGAGAGCTGCACCATCGACCTGGAAACCAGATCAATCTCACCAGCGCAGGTGGAGAAGGCCGAGCGGCTGGCGAACGATGTGGTGACAGAGGATCGGCCGGTCGAGATCCGCTTGGTCACGCCGGATGAGGCGCGAAAGCTTGGGGTGCGCAAGATCCCCGAGGCAGAGCGGCACAAGCTGCGTCTGATCGACATCCGCGATTTCGACCTGACTGCGTGCGGTGGCACGCATGTGCGCAGCACGGGACAGATCGGGGCCATCCTGCTGCGCAAGACCGAAAACGTGAAGCAGGGGGTGCGGGTGGAGTTCGTCTGCGGCGGCCGCGCCATCAGTACCGCCCGGCATGACTACTCGGCATTGGCCGACGCTGCGGGCGCGCTCTCGACCCACATCTGGGAGCTGCCGCAGCAGATCCGGAAGTCACTCGATGACGCCAAGACGAGCGCCAAGGCGCAGCAGCGCCTGCTCGAGGAGTTGGCCGAGATGCACGCCGTCCGCCTGCTGGCCGCGACATCCGCTGAGAACGGGCGCAAGAAGATCGCGCGCGTGATCGCCGACCGCGACCTTATCTTCGTCCGCCTGCTGGCGCAGAAGATCGCCGCGGCGGGAGAACCAGCGATCGTCCTCCTGGCTTCGACCGCAGGGCAGCCGACGCTGGTGTTCGCACAGTCACCCGGTCTGCCATCGGATATGGGCGCGCAGATGAAGACGGCGATGGCGGCGCTGGGCGGACGTGGTGGCGGCAACCGCGAATTCGCCCAGGGCGGCGTAGCCAGCGCCAACAAGATCGGATCCGTTCTAGAAGAAATCGCCCGGGCGCTGGAATGAGTTGTGCGGAGTGGGTCATCGGCTCTACACAATCCGCGGGGCGGTTGATAAAATGAAAATGTTCGAGTGGGGCTATAGCTCAGCTGGGAGAGCGCATCGTTCGCAACGATGAGGTCGTCGGTTCGATCCCGACTAGCTCCACCAAACCCTTCCACGTGATCCCCTCCCAGGTCCTTCGCCTTCGCTGCGCTTCCGGCTCAGGATTTCGCCAGCGGGCTCTTGCTCTCTCGCTGCGCTTGTTCGCTCACGCCCGCTAGACGGCTCAAGTTCGATCCCGACTAGCTCCACCCAGTCTTCCTGCAAGTCTCCCGCCCGCAAACCGCAGTGACCAAAGAGTCGCGCAAGCCGGCGCAGGTCGCTCTTAGTCTGCCTTCTTCGCCGCGTACGCTTCGCGCAATCTGAAGCGCTGCAATTTGCCGGTCGCGGTCTTGGGCAGGTCGGCGACGAATTCGATCCAACGAGGTTCCTTGTAAGCAGCCAGCCGCTGCCCGACCCACGCCTTCAACTGGCGCGCCAGTTCGTCGGAGGCTAGGGCGTTCGGCTCGAGGACCACGTACGCCGCCGGACGCAGCAAGCGGTGATCGTCCTCGCGCCCTACCACGGCCGCTTCGCGGACGGAAGGGTGGGCCACGAGCGCAGCCTCGACCTCGACCGGGCTCAGCCAACTGCCGCTTACTTTGAAGAGATCATCGGCGCGTCCCGCATACCAGAAATAGTCATCCTCGTCCTGGTGGTACTTGTCACCGGTGCGATACCAGTGTCCCTCGAAGGTGTTCTTGGTTTTCTCGTGGTGATTCCAGTAGCCGGCGCAGGTCGAGTCGGCCTTCACCATGAGATTGCCGATCTGCCCGCGGGGCACCGGGCTCCCCTTCTCGTCCACGATCCTGGCTTCGAAGCCGGGGAGGACCTGGCCGCTCGAGCCGGGACGCACCTCGCCCGGCCGGTTGGAGAGGACCATGTGCAAGGTTTCGGTGGAGCCAAGCGCATCGAGGATCTCGATCCCGAATCGCGCTTTGAAACGCTCGTACAGAGCCGCCGGCAGCGCCTCTCCCGCGGAGACCGCGTGCCGGATGCTGGACAGGTCGAACTCCGAACCCGGCTCGCGCCGGAACGACAGGAGGGCCGCGTAGTTGGTCGGGACGGAGAAGAACAGGGTCGGGCGGTAGCGCTCGATGTTGGCGTAGATGGTTGCCGGTGACGGTGGCCGTGGGGACAGGATCGTGGTGGCGCCTACGCCCAGAGGGAAGTATCCGGCATTTCCCAAGCCATAGGCGAAAAAGAGGCGGGCCACGCTGTAGCAGCGGTCGCGATCGTCCATCTTGAGGATCGCCTTCGCGTAGTGCTCGGTGGACACCACCATGTCGTGGTGCAGGTGCACACAGCCTTTGGGAGCGCCTGTGCTGCCCGAGGAATAGAGCCAGAACGCCGCATCGTCGGCACGGGTGGGCGCCGCTGCTAGGTCGGGGGATGACGCCGAGACCAGATCATCGAACCCGAGGGCGCCTGCCTGTTGCTCTCCCACCACCACGACATCCCGCAGGAACTTCAGTCGCTCCTTCGGGATGGCGGACACCTTGGGAAGTAGCTCGTGGCCCACGAACAGAACACGGGCTCGCGTGTCGTTGAAAAGGTATTCGTACTCTTCGGGCTTCAGCAGGGTGTTGATGGGGACAACGACAGCGCCGGCCTTGATGGCCCCGAAAAAACAGTAGAGAAACTCCGGCCCGTCCAGGAGCAACAGGAGCACACGTTCTTCCGGGCGCACATCGAGGTCACGGATCGCGTTGCCGACCCGGTTGGTGCGCGCCAACAGATCGGCGTAGGAGATCCTCGCGTCTCCGCACAGGATCGCGATTTTGTCGCCGCGGCCTTCTTCTACGTGCCGGTCGACGAAGTGAGTGGCGACGTTGAACTCAGTCGGAAGTCGGACCATCTCCCGCTCCGGCCCGCGCTACCACCCCTGGATCTCGGGCAAGGCCTCGCAGCGGGTGATCTCGGCTGCGATCCCCACTTGTTTGCCTCCCGGCTTTTCTTCCACCCGAACCACGCGTGCATTGCAGCACACCCAACGGCGCGCGAATTCTGGGATCTCCGGCGGCATGATCAGGACCAGCTCGATCTCGGAGCCTTTCTCGACCTTGGCGTCGGCGAAGAAGAACACGCCCTTCTCGCTCAGGTTTCCAGTCATCGCCAGCGAGCGGCTCGTGCCGGGTTGCACTCTGACGCTGGTGGGAATGCGGTAAGCGTAGCGTTCGGCCCGGCGGTTGTTCTTCTTGGAGCGCGGCATGGGTCCCTCGTGGGTAGCCGAGGTTAGACCCGCCGAGGCGCGCTGTCAATCATGGCGAGCGATCACATCAAGGAAGGTTCATCGTCCAGATGGACATTGGCTTCTTCCTCCGGCGCGGCCAGGCCAGCAGGATAGGCGCCGCCGTTGTATTCGGCCATGCGGTTTTTCCACTTGAGGAAGTCGGTGATGGTCTGCGGCTCGATGCGGACTTCCACCCGCCTCAGGCTGGCCAGCAACAGGTTCATTTCGTGAAGAAGCCCTTCCTGGGTGCGCAGGCTGGTGCGCCGGGGCTTTACGACGAGCTGCACCTCGCGCCCGCGGCTCTCGAGCAGGCCCCAACCCTGGGGCAATTCGGAGGCCGCGATAAGGCCGGCGGGCGCCAGGTAGATGCGCTCACAGCCGAGGGCGATGCTGGGGTCCTGACGCCAGGGTTTCTGCGCGTCGGCCAGGAAGTCGGCGCGCGATACTTTGCACTCGACCACGACCGAGCGGCACTTGCCTTTCCACCCGATCACATCGGGCGTCTCGCCGCTGGCACAGGCCTGCTCCGAAAGGATGACCCCGCAGCGACAGGAAATGCGAAGCCATGATTCCGCCAGCTTGATCAGCTGAGCATGGGTCATGGCTTCGCTTGTATCGCAGCCACGGCGAACAAGCTAGTGACTGACCGGAGTCACCAGCTCGGCGTTCGCCTCTAATTGTTTGAGCGCGCGATCGGTGGCCGCAAGTAGGGCATGGGGGCCGACCGGCGCGCCCGTGGCGTGTTTCATCCAAAGGTCGGGCGCGACATGCCCGTATTTTGCGACACGCTCGAACTCCGGCCCGATCTTGCTCATTTGTCCCAACTTCTCTTCCACCTGGAAGGCGATCATGTGACCGAGCGGGTAGTCCGGCAGGTAGAGGAACGAATGGATCATGTGAGAGTAAATGCCGAGCAGCACCACGTCCTTCTTCTTGAAGACCGGCGCGTAGTACTGGTTCCAGACGTCCTTCGAGATCTGCACCGTCGCCTTCTTCAGGTCGGCGGGGGTGGCTTTGGGATGGTCGTACATCCAGTGCCAGACCGCCATGTCCACCAGTGCGACCCCAGCGATCTCGTAGGTCCCCCAGAATTCATTGAGCGTGGACATGGCCTGGGTCTTGGCGTCGGGTTGCGACAATCCGAGCAGCTCGAGATCGTGATTCTGGAGCACCATGGCCAGGGCTTCGGTGAAGGCGGTGTTGGGCACGCCGTTCAGGTCGTAGAAGTCGATGTCGTTCAGCGATAGGGTCTGCTCGATGTTGTGACCCATCTCGTGGACGGCGATGTTGTAGCCCTTGTAGTTCATCCCCGACTTTTCCACGCGGGTCCGAAGGTGAGCCTTCTCCGAGCGCATGCTGGCGCCCATGGCGTGGCCGGAGCCGCGCGCCGGGTCCACGATGATGTTGTCGGCCAGCTGCTGCGCCCGCTCGCGCGACCAGCCGAACTTCACCAGGATGTTCGGGATGTCCTTCTTGTAGGCCTCTGCGGTGGGGTACCTCTTGGCGACGATCTCGTCGAGTTCGGCCTCGGTGTAGTGTCCGCGCGGACGGAAGCCGCTGTACCAGACGTCGAACGGCTCCAGCGGGCGTCCCAGACGGGCCTCGATCAGCTTTGCCACCCTCGGCACCAGCGGCGAGGTGACCACGGCCTTCAGCAGGGCCTCGAAGCGTGGCTCCGGGATCTCACGATCCTCATCAAAGCGGCGCGCGATGTGCGTGGGTGCAGTGGGGGAGTACGGGTCGGCCTTCTTCACCGCGGCGTAGGTGCTCCACAGGACCGAGTAGCGTGTGTCCGGCTCGGCCGCATTGCCTGGTTTCACGTCCTTCTTGCCGGGCACCTCGCCATCCTGCACCGCCGCGGGGCTCACGTCGTTGGTGAAGGGGTTCCAGTCCACATGCGGGTTGTTGACCACGCTCTCGGGGATGGTCTGCGTCACGATGCGCTCCATCACCTGCTGGATGGTGCGCTGCTTGGCCAGGCCGTCTTTCTTGTCGCTGTAGTCGGCCTTGATCTCGTCGCGCAGGTTCCAATGGGAGAGCAGGCGCAGCTTGGGGGCGAACAGGCGGTTGCCCTGGCCGTCCACCAGGTGGTGCATCCAGATGTTGTAACTGGCGATGTAAGCGTCCGCCTGCGACGCGGCCTGGGCGATGGCCAGTTGCACGTCGGCGGGGATGCGCTTGGAAAAACGCTGTGCCAGACGCGCCTCGGCCCACTGCCGGCGGCTCCACTTCTCCCCGCCGGTGAGACGCTCCTCGAGCGTGGTCAGAGGGAAATTCAGCAGGACGACGAACGCCAGCTTGTTCTGGAAGAAATCGTCAAGGACGTGGGCGCTCGGCTCGTAACCGGCGAAGATCTCGTCGTAGGGCTGGACGGGGCCGACATCGAGATCGGCCACGTTGCGAAACTCGCGGCCGATCTCGTGCATGTGGCCGTCGAGCTGCTCCATGAGGGTTTCGAAGCGGTTGAACAGGGTGTCGAGCGCCGGCTGGCCGCCGGCGAAGTTGGTGCGGACAAAGTCCTCGAATGCGGCCCGGTCGCCGTCCTCGGCGCGCCAGAACTCGCCGACCTGCTTCAGGCCGCGCTTGATGCGCGTGCGCTGACCCTCGCCGTAACGGGTGATCAGGTCGGCCTGAAGCTTTGCGCTCGCGTCCTTGATCCAGGGTGGGGAAGCGGCTGTGGTTTGTTGTGCGGTCATAGGCAAGACGAACAGCACGATGCAGATGATAAAGACAAATGTGGTGAGACGCACCGGGGACTCCTCTGTGTCAAATAAGGATCGGTGGAACGCGACAGTATAGCGGACCGGCGACGGGGGTTGTGTTCGCGATCGATTCTGGAACAAAAAAGGCCTGGGCCGCGGCCCAGGCCATGGACAAAGAATCGTTCAGTCGGCCGCGCCCTCACCACTCCTCGTGATCTGGGTCGGCGTCACCGCCGGGCAGTCGCCCAGGATGGGCTGGCACGACGCGTCGCGCCCGGGGATGTGCACTGGTTTGACCTTCACGTCGAACTGCTCCTGCTCGGTCGAGCCTTCCAGCGCCATGGTCGAGGCCTGGCCCGAAGTGATCACCTTCTGCACTTCGTCGAAGTACCCGGTGCCCACGAAGTGCTGGTGCTTCACCGCGCCGTAGCCGTACTCGAATTCGCGGGCAAACTCCTTCTCCTGCAGTCTGGAGTAGGCCGCCATCCCCTTGTCCTTGTATGCGCGGGCCAGCTCGAACACGCTGAGGTTCATGGCGTGGAACCCGGCCAGGGTCACGAACTGGTACTTATAGCCCATCGCCCCCAGCTCGCGCTGGAATTTGGCGATGGTGGCGTCGTCCAGCTTCTTCTTCCAGTTGAACGACGGCGAGCAGTTGTAGGCCAGCTTCTTGGTCGGATGGTTCCGGAGCACACCCTCCGCGAAGCGCCGGGCTTCCTCCAGGTTCGGCTCCGCCGTCTCGCACCAGACGAGCTCGACATAGGGCGCGTAGGCGTTGCCGCGCGCGATAGCTGCCTCCAGGCCGCATCGGACCTCGAAGAACCCTTCCCCCGTCCGCTTGCCGGTGCAGAACTCACGGTCACGCGGATCCACGTCGCTGGTCAGCAGGCCGGCGCTGTTGGCGTCGGTGCGCGCCATCAGAACTGTGGGGACGCCCATGACGTCGGCCGCCAGCCGGGCCGCGACCAGCTTCTGGATGAATTCGCTGGTCGGGACCACAACCTTGCCCCCCAGATGCCCGCACTTCTTCACCGAGGAGAGCTGGTCCTCGAAGTGCACGCAGGCAGCGCCCGCTTCGATCATCGCCTTCATCAGCTCGAAGGCGTTCAAAGTGCCTCCGAAGCCCGCCTCGGCGTCGGCGACCAGGGGCGCGAACCAGTAGGTCCCGTTCCTGCCTTCGGTGTGGTGGATCTGGTCGGCGCGCTGCAACGCATTGTTGATGCGGCGGCAGAGGTTGGGCACGCTATCGGCAGGGTAGAGGCTCTGGTCGGGATACATCTGTCCGGCGTCGTTGGCGTCGGCGGCTGCCTGCCAGCCACTGACGTAGATCGACTTCAAGCCGGCCTGGACCATCTGCACCGCCTGGTTGCCGGTCATGGCGCCGAGCGCATGCACATAGCCGGGCTCTTGCAAGAGCTGCCACAGCCGCTCTGCGCCCAGGCGCGCCAGCGTGTAGTCGATATGGATGGATCCGCGCAGCCGTTCCACGTCCGCGGCGGAGTAGGGGCGCTCGACCCCTCTCCAGCGCAGGTCCGTCGCCCACTGCTCGGTGATCTTCGTTGCTGTGCCGTTCGTGCCGTTGGTTCCCATAAGCGTCTCCTGTCGTGGCCGGTTTTATCGCGGGCCTTCTCTCCCGGCTGGCGTTCGGGCCCCGGGGGAGCGTGATGGAGTCCGAGTGTTCAATATGTTGAACACTGATTCAGCATCCTGTACGCAGCCTAGGCCTGTGGAAATCCGAGGGTCAACGCAGTCGTTCAGCCTATTGAACACAAATTCAAGATGCTGTACATTCAATGGGCGTATGGCTGCAACCCTCGAATCCCCCTCCATCGCGGTCGAGCGCACGCTGGAGATCCTGGAAGCCGTGGCCCACCGCAGCGGCGGCATGAGCAACGCCGACATCAGCCGCAAGCTCCGTATCCCCAAGAGTTCCGCGAGCTATATCCTGCGCACCCTGGAGCACCGCGGCTACCTGCGGCGCGACCCGGAAACCGGCCGCTACCGCCTGGGTGTGAAAGTATTGAGCCTGTCGCGCGGAGCCCTCACAGGGCTGGATGTGCGCGAGGCGGCGCAACCGATCATGCGCCATCTCGTCGAGCACAACCATTTGACCGCGCACCTCGCCATCCTGGATGGCGATGAAGCCGTCTACGTCGAGAAGGTGGACGCTCCGGGTTTCATCAAGATGGACACCTGGGTCGGCCGCCGCATGGAGATCCACTCCACCAGCGTAGGCAAGGCCCTGGCCGCCTACCTGGACCCGGAGAAGATCGGGGCCATCCTGAAGTCCCGGGGGATGAAAAAGCTGACGCAACGCACCATCACCTCCCCGGCACGGTTCATGAAGGAACTCGAAAAAGTGCGCGAGCAGGGGTACGCGGTGGACGACGAAGAGAACAGCTCGGAGGTGCGCTGTGTCGCCGCTCCCATCTTCGGCGTCGGCGGCCAGATCGAAGCTAGCCTGGGCATGACCGGGACCATCCACCAGATCAGCCTGGAAATGCTGCCCAAGCTGGCTGCGGCGGTGAAGGACGCCACCCTGCGCATCTCGCATCAACTGGGCTACGACGCGCGCCTGCGGCGCTCCCACGTGGCCGGCTTGTAGGAGTCTGAATCCAGGCCGCCGTCGCGCATCGCGGGCGGGGTCGCCGGTCGGCAGTCGTCGGTCATCGGCGAGCGGCCAGCAAAAAGCCCCGTATTCTGCGGGGCTTGCGTTCTTGCGGAAGATCGGCGGCTAGCGGCCGGCGGCTGCTCTCACTGGCTTCCCGCGCGGGCCTGCGCCTTCTCGGCGATGATCTTCTTGGCGTTCTCCGCCAGGGCCTTGGCTTGGGGCATCAGATCCAGCGCCTTGGTCACCTGCGGATCGCTCTCCGCGCGCACCCGCAGGCCTTCCTGCTGGCCGAATTCGCTGATGAACAGCTCGCTCTTGATGCTCGACCGCACCCAGTCGTTGTTCTCCACCAGCTCCGCCTCGGTGTAGGGGACCTTCTGGTCGTCGAGGAATCGCCGGAACTCGTTCAGTACCTGGTCATCCACCTCGAAGTTCTTCGCCACATGGCGGTTGATCAGGTAGTGCTTGGCGAAATTAAAGAAGACGTAATGCTGGAGCATCGTGTCCTGGAAGCGATTGCTCTTCTGCGCCGCGATCTTCACGTCCGGGGTGATGCCACCACCTCCGTAGACGGTGCGGCCGCTGTCGGTCATGCGGACTTCCTTGTTGCCGTTGTTATCCAGCGCCTCCCGGTTGTAGTAGTAGTCGTAGAGAGAGACGCCGGTATAGTCGCGCTGGATGAGGCGTCCGCTGGGGGTGTAGTACTTGGCGGTGGTCAGCGCCAGGCCGGTGTTCTCCGCCAGCGGATAGACGGTCTGCACCAGGCCCTTGCCGAAAGTGGTCTCGCCCACAATCAATCCTCGATCGTGGTCCTGGATGGCGCCGGCGACGATCTCCGCCGCCGAGGCTGTCCCGCGGTTCACCAGCACCACCAGCGGGTAGTCCTTGCCGCCGTTGCCGTGCGTCGCTCGGTACTCCTTCCGCGGGCTCGAACGGCCGTGATGCGAGACGATCAGGGCACCCTTCTTCAGGAATTTGTCGGCCACGCCGACGCCCTCGCTCAGAAGCCCGCCAGGGTTCTGGCGCAGGTCGAGGATCAAACCCTTAAGGTCGCCGAAGTCTTCGAGGGCGTCTTCGACTTCCTTTTCTGTGGTTTCGTTGAACCCGGAAACGTGCATGTAGCCGATGCCGGGCTTGATCATGAATTTCAGGTCCACGCTGGCGCGCGGGATCTCGTCGCGCACGACCTTGAACTCGAGGGGCTTGTCGGAGCCTTCCCGCAGGATGGTGATGCGCACCGCGGTTCCCTTGGGGCCCTTGAGCATCTCGGCGACCTCACTGGTGGTGAGATTGTCGGTCGGCTTGCCGTCCACGGCGACGATGACGTCCCCGGGGCGGATGCCGGCGCGGTACGCCGGTGTACCCACGAAGGGCGCGATCACGATCACCTTATTGTTCCGCGGTCCCACCTGCATGCCCACGCCGTAGTACTTGCCCCGCTGCTCTTCGCGCAGCAGGGAGTACGACTTGGGATCGAAGAAGTTCGAGTGCGGGTCGAGGACGTGCAGCATGCCGGGGATGGCGCCGTTATAGATGGCCTTGTCGGCGTTCACGGGCTCGGCATAGTTCTGCTCCACGACGTCGTACACCTGGGAGAATTCGCGCAGGCTTTCACGGATGTCGGCATCGCTGTTTTGGGGCGTGCCGGTGACGCGCTGACCGAAGACGGCTCCCAGCGCCCCGCAAAGCAGGATGACGAAAACCACGAGGAGGAGAGAGCGACGAGAACGACCAGCCATTTTTCTGGGTTCCTTCAGCAGGCAGGACACAGATCGTCCCAATTTCCCGCAGTATAGCACGGTAGCGACAGGAACCTCAGGCCCCAATCGTCCGGCTTCTTTGAGTCTTAAGATGCGCCCGGGGGGTTCGGGGGTGCGAAAGTTCCCGTCTCACGGTTGGACGTTGCAGACCAGGAACCGTCAGGGGTAATAAACACCCAAGACTCCGGCCGGCGAGGCTCTCGCAGCCCGCCGTCCTGCTGGTATCATCTGCCTATGAACCTTGGCTTCTCGGAGATGCTGTTCATCTTCTTCATTGCCCTGCTTATTTTCGGGCCGAAGAAGCTGCCGGAGATCGGGCGCCAGATCGGGGAGGCGCTGACGCAGTTCAAGCGCGCTAGCAACGAGTTCAAGGCGCAGCTCGAGGATGAGGTCCGGAACATGGAAGCCGAGGAGACACGCAAGAAAATCGCCCCACCGGAGCCGCCCGCGCCGAAGCCGATCGCGCTCGAGACCATCCCCCGGGATGCTCCGTACCCGGAAGCAGCGCCCACCAACGGTACCGGCGAAAGCCTGAGCGTGCCACCCACCGAGCCCGAGGGGAGGCAAGGTGCCTGAGACGGCCGCCGCCCCACCCGAACCTCCTGTCAGCCGCTCAGAACTGCCGGGCATGAGCTTCCTGGAACACCTGGAAGAGCTACGCAAACGCATCATCTACTCGCTGCTGGCGGTGGGTGTGGGCTTCGGCGCCGCCTGGTACTACGCCGAGCGGATTTACGTCTACGTGCAGGCGCCGGTGGTCGAGGCCCTGCGGGCGCACCACAAGAGCGAGCAGCTGGTCTACTTGAACCCGACCGAACCTTTCAACCTTTACTTGAAGGTTGGGTTGCTTGCGGGCCTGTTCCTGGCCTCTCCCTTCATCCTCTACCAGGTATGGGCGTTCATCGCCCCCGGCCTCTACCGGCACGAGAAGCGCTACGTCGTGCCCTTCATGGTGCTGACCGTCTTTCTCTTCCTGGCGGGCGGCTATTTCGGCTACAGGCTGGTCTATCCGGCGGCGCTGGACTTCCTGATCGGATACGGCGAGCAGTTCCAGCCGATGATCACCATCGGCGAGTACACCGACCTGTTCCTGACCGTCATCATCGGCCTGGGCGTCATCTTCGAATTGCCCATCCTGGTGTTCTTCCTATCGTTGATGGGGGTAGTGAGCGCCGGCTGGATGTGGCGCAATTTCCGCTACTCCATTCTGGTGATCTTCATCATCGCCGCCATCCTGACGCCGACCACCGACATCCTGAACATGTGCATCTTCGCCGCCCCGATGATCGTGCTTTACCTGCTGAGCATCGGCATCGCGTGGTTCGCGCATCCGACTCGCCGGAAAGCCAAGGCGCAGGCGCCATGACCCGGATTGCCGTCGTGCTGGGCACGTTGAGTTTGCTGACGGCAGCGGGTTGCTCTCAAGGGAACGGAAATACGAAGAGCCCACCTCCAATCGAGGCCGCGGCACAACCGGCGCAGACTGCGGCGCCGGCGCGCACCGCTGACCCGGCTCCGGCCACCGCGCCCAAAATCGATGCCTCACGGGCCATGAAGTACGTGCGCGAGGTGGTGGGCCTCGGCGCGCGGCCGATCGGCAGCCCGGCGCACAAGAAGGTCGAGAACTACATCGTGGCGCGGCTCAAGGGCGACCAGGTGGAGAGCGATGAGTTCACCGCGCAGACGCCTGCGGGCTCAGTCCCCATGTTCAACATCATCGCCAAGTACGCTGGGACGAAGGACGGAATCATCGTCATCGCTTCACATTACGACACGCTGTATGGCAGGCCGAAGTTCGTCGGGGCGAACGATGGCGGTTCGACCACCGGCCTGCTGCTCGAGCTCGCCAACCATCTGCGGGGCAGACGGCGGGGCTACAGCGTCTGGCTGGTGTGGTTCGACGGCGAGGAGGCGGTGCGGCAATGGTCTGCGGAGGACAGCCTCTACGGCAGCAAGCACATGGCCGAGAAATGGCAGAAGGACGGAACCCTGAAGGAGCTCAAGGCCTTCCTACTGACCGACATGATCGGCGACGCGGACCTAGACATCCAGCGTGACCAGAACTCAACAGCATGGCTCGAGGATCTGGTGTACCAGGCGGCGTCGAACCTGGGTTATCAATCGCACTTCTTCGTGAACGAGACCGCGGTGGAGGACGACCACCTGCCTTTCGGCCGGCTCGGCGTGCCGGTCGCCGACATCATCGATCTCGACTACGGCTACAACAACTCGCTGCACCACACCGACCAGGACACTCTCGACAAAGTGAGCCCGAAGAGCCTGCAGATCTCGGGCGACGTGGTTCTGGAGACGATCCGGCTCCTCGACCTGCGCTAGGCCGCTACTCCGATACTCTCGAATAGCGATGGGCATGGGTTCGAATCCGTGGTAAGAGTTCAGCAACGTGCAACTGACCGCGCTCGACTGGCTCGTCCTCGCCGTCTACTTCGCCATCAACCTCGGCATTGGTTTCCATTACTACCGGCGCGCCAGCGGGAGCGTGGGCGAGTTCTTCATCTCGGGGAGGAGCGTGCCGTGGTGGCTGGCGGGGACCTCGATGGTCGCGACCACATTCGGGGCGGACACGCCCCTGGTCGTTACCGGCCTGGTTTACAAGAACGGCATTGCGGGAAACTGGCTGTGGTGGGCGATGGCGCTGAGCGGCATGATGACTGTCTTCTTCTTCGCCCGACTGTGGCGCCGGGCCGGAGTGCTCACCGATATGGAGTTCGCGGAGCTGCGCTACGCGGGCAAGCCGGCAGCCTTTCTGCGCGGCTTTCGCGCGCTCTACCTCGCTCTCCCGGTGAACACCATCATCATGGGCTGGGTGTACCTGGCCATGGCCAAGGTGCTCGAGATCACCCTCGGCCTCGACAAGCTGCACGCCCTCCTTCTCGCCCTCGCCATCGCTGCTCTGACGCTGGTCTACACCGCGGTCTCGGGTCTGTGGTCGGTGCTGTGGACCGACTTCATACAGTTCATCCTGAAGATGACCATGGTGATCGCGCTGGCTGCCTTCGCGGTGGCGGCGGTGGGCGGCATGGCCGGGCTGACAGCAAAGATCGCGGCGTATGACGCGACCATCCATCGGAACACGCTCGCCTTTTTCCCGGCGCCCGGCTCCGACCTGTTCCTCACGTTCCTGGTGTTTCTCAGCATCAACTGGTGGGCGAGCTGGTATCCGGGCGCTGAACCCGGAGGTGGAGGGTACATCGCGCAGCGGATTTTCTCGGCAAAGAACGAGCGGCACTCGCTGGGCGCAACGCTGCTGTTCAACATCGCGCACTACGCATTGCGCCCATGGCCGTGGATCCTGGCGGCGCTGGTCGCGGTCGCGATGTATCCGAACCTGAAGGATCCCGAGGCGGGCTACCTCCAGGTCATGGTGACGCAACTTCCTCCGAGCCTGCGCGGGCTGATGCTGGCGGGCTTCGCGGCGGCATTCATGTCCACCATCGGGACGCACATCAACCTGGGCGCGTCCTACCTGATCAACGACTTCTACCGGCGTTTCGTGCGCAGGGGAGAAGCAGAGCGTCACTATGTGGTGGCTTCGCGAGTCGCGACGGTATTCGTCACGCTGGTTGCGGGGATCGCCGCGTTTTATATGGACTCGATCGGAGGCGCGTGGAAATTCCTCATTGCCATCGGCGCGGGCGCCGGGCTGGTTTTCATTCTTCGCTGGTTCTGGTGGCGTATTAACGCGTGGTCGGAGGTCAGCGCCATGACCGCGGCCGCGGTGTCTTCGCTCTACCTGCAATCGAGGTGGTCGGCGCCGGTGGTCACGAGGTTGCAGGAGTTCGACCTACGCCTGCCGGCAGCACCCCTGAGCTCCGACGATGCCCACGGTTTCGCGTGGCTCATGATCCTTACCACGGCCTTTACTACCGTGAGCTGGCTGGTCGTCACCTACCTGACGCCGCCGGAACCCGCAGCCAGGCTGCAGGCGTTCTACGACAAGGTGCAGCCCGCGGCGGCGGGATGGCGCGCCTTCGCGCGTAACCATGTCTCCCGGCAGAGTCTGCGCTGGGCTGCGGTGGACTGGATCGTGGGCTGCGGGATGATCTACTCGGCCCTGTTCGGCATCGGGTACGTCGTCTTCGGCCGCTTCGCCCTGGGATTCGGCCTGCTGCTTTGTGCGGCTGCAGGCATCGCCTTCATCTTCTGGGACCTGGAACGACGCGGGTGGGAATCGCTCACCGGGTGAACCAACGCACAGCACATTCGACACCTCGCAGTTACAATGCCGACCGGAGAAAACTGAATGGCCGGGAACTGGCTGTTCTGGGTCTTATTCAACGCGTTCGTGCTGGCGATGCTCGTGTTGGACCTGGGGGTCTTCCATCGCAAGGCACACGCCGTGCGCTACCGCGAGGCCCTCGCGTGGACCGTGGTGTGGGTCGGCCTGGCCGCCACATTCGCCGTTCTCATCTACCATTTCGGTCATCTGATGACCGGCAGCTGGGCCAAGCCCAATCGCCAGCTCGCGCTCGAGTTCGTGACCGGTTATCTCATTGAAGAGTCGCTCAGCGTCGATAACCTTTTCGTCTTTCTGCTGATCTTCCGCCATTTTGCGGTGCCACGGCAGATCCAGCACAAGGTGTTGTTCTGGGGGATCCTGGGCGCGCTCATCATGCGGGCCATTTTCATCGCGACCGGCGTGACTCTCATCCGCCGCGTGCAGTGGATCATCTACGTATTCGGCGCGTTCCTGGTGTACACAGGCGTCAAGCTCGCCGTACATCGCGGGGTAGCGATCAGTCCCAAGGACAGCTGGGTGCTGAAGCTGTTCCGCAAGCATGTCCGTGTAACCCACGATTACAAGGACGACCGGTTTTTCGAGCACACGCCGCAAGGCTGGTTTGCCACGCCCCTGGCGCTGGTGCTGGTGCTGGTCGAGACCACCGACGTGCTGTTCGCCACCGATTCCATCCCGGCGGTCCTGGCGGTCACGCAGGACCCGTTCATCGTGTACACCTCGAACGTCTTCGCCGTGCTGGGCCTCCGCTCCCTCTACTTTGCGCTGTCTGGGATGATGGAGCTGTTTCACTACCTGCATTACGGGCTTGCGGTCATACTCATGTTCATCGGGGCGAAGATGCTGCTTTCGCACTATTACGACATGCCCATCCACCTCGCCCTCGGCGTCGTGGCGGTGGTGCTTGCCGTCTCCATCGGCGCCTCGATCGCGTTGCCGAAAAAGCATGAGCCGGAGGCTGGGGGCCCGTCCAGTCCGTAGGCGAGGTTTATTCGAAGCGAGTCTTGTCGCGCACGACGACCGAATGCTTGTGGAACTTGGCGTCGTTGTGGCTGGGGTAGTCCAGGCGGTAATGGGCGCCGCGGCTCTCTTCGCGCGCCAGCGCCGAGCGCGCGATCAGCAGCGCGCTCTGGTAGATGTTATGGGCCTCGCAGTTACGCCGGCTGGTCATGGGCGGAAGGCGGTCGTGCCATCGTTCGAGCTGATGGATGGCCTGCCGCAGTTGCCCGCCATTGCGCACGATGCCGACCTCCTTCCACGCCAAGTCTTGCACGCCGTGGATGATCCCCTCGGCCGCCGGTCCGTTCGGCTCACCCGGGGCCTCGATCCTTGTGCCTGCCTTGTTGCCGGGATTGTTCTTGTGCCCCACCGGGCGTGCTTCGGTGCAGAGGGTGCGGCCGGCGCGCGCTCCGTACACCAGCCCCTCGAGCAGGGAATTGCTGGCCAGGCGGTTCGCTCCGTGCACGCCGGTGCAGGCGCACTCGCCCGCGGCATAGAGTCCGGGCAGGTTCGTCCTGCCCTCCAGGTCGGTGCGTACGCCGCCCATGGCATAGTGCGCCGCGGGCCGTACCGGCATCAGGTCCGTCTCCATGTCGATGTTGAACTCCATGCAGGTGGCGTAGATGCGTGGGAAGCGTTCTCGGAGGTGCTTGCCCTCGAGATGCGTCATGTCCAGGAAGACGCAGGGATCGGGCGCTTTCGAGCGCTCCATCTCATGCGCGATGGCGCGGGCCACCACGTCCCGCGGCGCCAGTTCCGCCATGGAGTGGTACTTGGACATGAAGCGCACCATCTCCTGGTTGCGCAGGATCGCGCCTTCGCCCCGCAACGCCTCCGACAGCAGGAACCGGGGCGCCCCCTTGACGTACAGCGCCGTGGGATGGAACTGCACGAACTCCATGTCGCTGATCTCTGCTCCGGCGCGGTAGGCCATGGCCACGCCGTCGCCGGTCGCCACGCCCGGGTTGGTCGTCTCCTTGTAGACCTGCCCGATGCCGCCCGTGGCCAGCAGCACCGCCGACGCGTGGACCTCTTTCACCTCGCCCTTCTCGTTGATCAGCTCGATGCCTCCCACGCGGCCGTCGTGATGACACAGGTCGACGGCAAACTCGAATTCGCAGAAGGAGATGTTCCTGAACGTCTTTGCCTTGTGGTAGAGCGCGCGCCCGATCTCCCGTCCGGTGGAGTCGCCGTGGGCGTGCAACACGCGCGAGCGGCTGTGCGCGCCTTCGCGCGTGAAAGTCAGCTTGGTGCCGTGCCGGTCGAACTGCGTGCCCCAATCGATGAGTTCCTGGATGCGCTCCGGGCCCTCCTCGACCAGCACCTTGGCGGCTTCGACATTGCACAGGCCGTCGCCGGCATTGAGCGTGTCCTGAAGGTGAAGGCTGATCTCGTCCTCGTCGCTGAGCGCGACGGCGATGCCGCCCTGAGCGTACTGGGTGGCTGATTCGGTGAGCTCGTTCTTGGCGAGCACAAGGACGCGCCCCGCGGCGGCCAGTTCGATGGCTGCGCGCATGCCCGCGATGCCGGCACCCACGACAATGAAGTCGGTTTCGGCTGGGACGCTCTTCATGCCGGCAAAATGATAACACCCGGCCCGGTTTGCAATCGGTGAGCCGGAGTGCGCTCGACTTCCCGCATTTCTCCCGCCGTCACTTGGCCTTCGGCTATGATGAAACGCCGTGAAAGAAGTCAACATCGCCGTGCCGCCGCGCCCCTACTCGGCCTTCGTCGAGAGCGGACTACTGCGCCGCGCGGGCGAGCAGCTGGTCGCCGTGCTGGGCGGCAAACGGCGCGCGTTCGTGGTCAGCAGCCGCCCGGTCCGCAGGCACTGGGGACCAGCGTTCGCCAAGGCCCTCGGCAAAGCAGGGCTAAAATTCGACTTCATCGACATGGGTGACGGCGAGCGCTACAAGACCATGCGGACGGTCGAGGATCTCTCAGCGCGCCTGGTGAAGGGCGGCGCGGATCGCAGCTCCGTGGTCATCGCCTTCGGCGGAGGCGTGGTGGGCGACGTCGCCGGATTCGTCGCTTCCATCTACATGCGCGGCATCGACGTCGTGCAGGTGCCAACCACGCTGGTCGCCCAGCTCGACTCCGCCATCGGCGGAAAGACAGGCGTGAACCTTCCGGCGGGCAAGAACCTTCTGGGCACCTTCCATCAACCGCGCGCCGTGCTGGTGGATCCCCACTTGCTTTCCACCCTGCCGGAGCGCGAGTACCGCTCCGGCCTGTACGAAGCGCTCAAGTGCGGGGTGATTCGCAACCCGGCCATCTTCGAATTCATGGAGCAGGAGCGCGGGGCCATCCTGCGGCGGGACGGCGCCGCGCTCGAATGGCTGATCACCGAGTGCATCCGTGTAAAGTCCGATGTGGTCGCCGCCGACGAGCGCGAAGGCGGCCTGCGCCGCATCCTGAACTTCGGACACACCGTCGGCCACGCCCTGGAGGCGGAGACGGCGTACAAACAGTTCCTGCATGGCGAAGCCGTGGCCTGGGGCATGATCGCTGCGTCCACGATCGCCGCCGCCATGCAGAAGACCGACTCCGCGACTGCGCGGCGCGTGATCTCCGCTGTGCTCGCCTATGCTGCGCTGCCGCGCGTCTCCACGCGTCCGCGCAGCGTCCTCCGTCGGCTGCAAGCCGACAAGAAGACCCGGGACGGCGTGGTCCACTTTGTGCTCCCCACGGGGATCGGCAAGGTGGAGATCGTTTCCGACGTGCCCGATCGCGCCGTCCTGCAGGCGGTGGAGGGATTGCGCGATCTTAGCCGGGCGTAGAGGTTGCGGATCGGGCTGGCAGAGACCGAATCGAACCATCGAACCATACTGGTGACACTGATGAGAAAACTCGCTGTGCTCGCGTTGGCGCTGTCGCTGGCCGTTCCCCTCGCATCCGCCGACGCAATTGACGACCTCGGGCGCGACTTCTGGGCCTGGCGAGCCACAACCCAGCCGTTTTCTGGTGACGACATCCCGCGCATCGAGCGGCCCGACGGATGGAAGGCCGACTGGTCACCCGCCGCCATCACCACGCAGCGCCGGGCGTTGGCCGGATTCGAGCAGCGCTGGGGGAAGATCCCGCCGCAGACCGACCGCGCACGCGAGGTCGATCGCCGCCTCTTGGGGTCTGCGATCATGCGGGTGAAGTGGGAGCTTGACGTCCTATGTGCCTGGCAGCGCAACCCGCGCTTCTACAACGCCCAGACCATCGGCGCCCTGTTCGACGCCCTCATCGTCCAGCCTCCGTTCGGCCAAACACGCAGCGACGAGATTGTGCGCCGCCTCGAATCAGTTCCGGCTATTCTCGGCGACGCGCGCCAGAATCTCACCGACCCGGCCGCTCCCTTCGCCCGCGTCGCCCTGCTCGAATTGAAAGACATCCGCCCGCGCCTGCTGGCCGTCGCGCGCGAACTCAAGCCCGCAGTGGCGCCGGAAGCCGCCGTGAGGCTGGAGCCGGCGATGGAACGCGCCATCGTCGCGCTCGAGTCGTATGCCGGGTGGCTGCAGCAGCGCCTGCCGCAGATGTCGCAGAAGACCGCGATCGGCGGTGACAACTACGTCTGGTTCTTGAAGAACGTGGCCCTCCTGCCGTACGCGCCGGAGCAGCTGCTTCAGATCGGGCGCCTAGAATGGGCCCGCTCGGTCGCCTTTGAGGATCTCGAGCATCACCGCGATCGCGGGTTGCCGGACCTGAAGCTGGCGCCGTCCGCTGAGGCGCAGATCAAGCGCGAAGCCGGCGACGAGCTTGCGGTTCGCCAGTACTTCCACGAGTTCGGCATCTTGGACCTGCCCGATTGGCTCCAGCACTATCGCAACCTGCCCATGCCCCGCTACCTCGCGCCGCTCTCCTCCGTCGGCGTGACCGACGACCTGACCTCGCCTACGCGGCTCAAGGAGAACGGCGTGCGCTACCTGCCGCCGCCCGCGCCCGATATCGGATACTTCGCCGTCATCAACGCCAAGGATCCACGCACCAGCATCGTGCACGAGGGCGTGCACTACATGCAGATGGCGTGGTCCTGGGCGCACGAGGACCTTATCCGCCGCCACTACTACGATTCCGGAGCCAACGAGGGCATCGCCTTCTACAACGAGGAGATGATGGTCCAGGCCGGCCTGTTCGACGACTCGCCGCGCACCCGCGAGATCATCTACAACATGGCGCGCCTGCGCGCGCTGCGCGTCGAGGTGGACGTCAAGCTCGCTCTCGGCCAGTTCACCATCGAGCAGGGAGCCGAATACCTGAGCACCACCGTCCCCATGGATGCCGAGACCGCGCACGATGAGGCGGCATTCTTCGCCTCCGACCCCGGCCAGGCCATCAGCTACCAGATCGGCAAGGCGCAGATCCTCGGATTCCTCGCCCAGGCGCGCCGCAAGGAAGGCGACTCGTTCCTGCTGAACCGGTTCCACGACTTTGTGTGGAAGAATGGCAACGTGCCCATCGCCCTGCAGAAATACGAGTATCTCGGAGACAAGGCCGACCTCGACGCCGTGGAGCGCCTGCATTGACGTCGGCAGAGCAGGAGAAGATCGTCGGCGCTCAACCGGCCGGCGCGCGCGACGAGCAGGCCGCGGCCACGGCGGTGCGCGAGATGTTTTCTGCCATCGCGCCCCGCTACGATCTGCTGAACCACCTCCTCTCGATGAACGTGGACCGGCTGTGGTGGCGCCGCGCGGCGCGCACTTTCCGCCACCTCCTGGAACGTCCCGGCGCGCGCGTGCTCGATCTTTGCTGCGGCACCGGGGACATGGGTTTGGCCGTCCGCCGCCAGAGCCCGAATCCGCAGATCGTCGGCGCCGACTTCGCCCACCCCATGCTTCGGCTCGCCGCGGATAAGAGCTTGGGCAAGAACTTCCGCGTCGTCGAAGCCGACGCCCTCCGCCTTCCCCTGCACGATGCCAGCTTCGACCTGGTGGTTTCTGCCTTCGGCTTCCGCAACCTGGCGAACTACGACGCAGGCTTGCGCGAGATCTTCCGCGTGCTGCGGCCCGACGGGGAAGTGGGCATCCTCGATTTTGGCGAACCGCGGGGCGTGCTCGGCGTTCTCTACGGCTTCTATTTTCGCCGTGTGCTTCCGAAGGTCGGCACGCTCATCTCCGGCGTGCGCGGCCCCTACTCCTACCTGCCCGCCTCCGTGGAGCGGTTCCCGGATCCGCAAGAGATGCTCGGCCGGATGCGCGCTGCGGGATTCCAGGATGCGTCCTGGACGCCCTATACCTTCGGGATCGCCGGTTTGTATCGGGGAAGGAAATAGCTGTTCGGGGCGAACGCCCTTGGCTGTCTAGCGTCCCGCAGACGACTGCCGACCGCCGACTGCCGGCTCCACCAGGGGCTTGCGTTCCGCGACCGGCACGAACGAATCGGCCAGAGCCTCCTCGACGGTGTGCTGCATGACTTTTTCGTACTCCGATCCCAGGAACTTTTGCAGCCGCGACGTATCCATGGTGTAGCTGCCCACGAAGAAGGGCAGCGCCTCGGCTGGAACGCCGGAGATCCCCATGTTCCACATCAGGCCCAACACTTTGCGGCACGCCGCCTGTCCGGGCAGGCGGACCATCTTAGCGTTCGCGATACGCACGCATTCGCCAAAGCTGAGTGACCGCCCGCGGCCGGCGACGTTCAGCACAGTCAACTCTCCGCGCTTGTCCTCCCGGCGCAGGATGTGCGCCACCAGTCGCGCGACATCATCCACGTGCACGAACTGCCACTTCGTCTGGAGGTATCGCTCGCCCATGGGAAGGACGATGGGCAGACGCGTGCCGCGCTCGCGCAGCCACGCGCCCAGCTTGCCGAGGCCGGTTGGTGTCCCGCGCAGCGCGCCGACCAGGTAGTTCTGCATGGTGGCGCCGGTGAAGATGTGCGGGCGCAGGAGGTACGTGGCGCAGTCGCCCAGCGCCGGCGCGCGCTCCTGCACCACCTCGTCCGCCTCGCGTTTGTGGATCGAGTACGGCAGAGTGTGGCCGCCGAGCCGGTAATCTTCGCTGACCGCCTTGGGGAAGTCCGAGCCGTAGGCCGACACGCTGCTCGGATAGATGAATTTCTTCACCGCCCCACCGGTGCGGTTCACCACCGCGATCGCCTCCATCACCCGGGCGGTGCCCGCCACGTTGATGCGCCACATGCGGTCCACGTTCAGTACGCCGGTGCGTACGGGGTCGATCACAAACGCCAGGTGGACCACAGCCTGCGCGCCGGTTTCACGCAATACCGAAACCATCTGGCCGCAGGACGCCTCCTCCCCCAGGTCGATGCTCTCGAAGCGCAACGGGAGGTCGGCACCAGGCCGCGCCTTGTCCAGCCCGATCACCTGGAAATCCAGCAGCTCGCGGAGCAGGCGCAGGCCCAGGTTTCCCGCGACGCCGGTTATCAGGACTGTTTGCGGCGCGTCACTCATCTACTTTGGGGGCGCGGTCGGCGCGGTCCCGCTGGGCGGTGGCGTCTGCTGCTGCTGAGGCGGCGGCGAAGGCGGTGTCGCTGCAGGCGGCTCCTGTTTCGGAGCTTCCTTGTCCGCTCCCGCAGTCGGTGCTGCCGGCGCGGGCGTCACGGGGGCCGCGGGCGCAGCGGCCGGGGCCTCCGGCGGCTCCGGAGGCTTGAAATAGTTCTGTTCGAAGGTCGTCTTCACCAAGCTGATAGTTTTCTCGACGGCGTCCCGCATCTTTTGTTCCTCGAGCTGCCGTGCGATCTGCGTCTTCACCTCAGCCAGCGGGACCACACGCTTGCTCTCCACCTTGTAGATGAAAAAACCGTAACGCTCATCAAACAGGGGCGACACCTGCCCGGCAGTGAGCTCAAAGACTTGCGCCTCCTGTGGCGGGGGGAGAGTGCCGCGGCGCCGCGGACCGATGCTTGTCGGGGGCGCCGCTGTCTTCGCTGCCTCCGGGTTGACCGCCGCGATTGCCTCCTGTTGCAGTTTGTCGAAATCCTCTCCCGCTGCCGCGCGCTCGCGCGTCCTTTCCGCCATCGCCTTGGTGGCGGCTTCGTCCATGGCTGGTTTCTTCTCCCCGCTGCTGATCGGCTTGGGGATGTGCATCCGCTTCAGCGTGATCTCCTCGTACGCTGGCTTGTTCTCGTTGTAGAATTTTTCCAGTTCCGCCTCGGAGGGTTTCGCGTATTTCTCCTGGAGGTAGCGGTTATAGGCCATGGCCAGCGATTGCAGCCGCCGCAGCTTGATCTGTTCCTGGAATTCCGTCGTTTTGTCCAGGCCGGCCTTTTCCGCCTGGGCTGCGAAGGTGAGCAACTCGGCATAGCTTTGTGCCAGCTGCATGCGCGCGCCCGGCGGCAGGTTCGGCCGGATGGCATGCATGATCCGCTCGAACTCGTCTTTCGTGATCACGGTTTTGCATGGCGTCGGCTTGGGCTGCCTCGCCGGGCACAGGTTCTCGATGGTGATCACCGCTTGGCTGCCGCCGGCGGGACTCTTCTTCGCTGGGGTGGCCGGCTTTTTCGCGGCCCCTTGCGCGCTCTTCGAGGTCTGCGGCGTTCCCGCTTGTGCGGCCGCGACGCTTCCCATGGCCATCAATACCGCAAGTATGAGAAAAATGCGCATGCTGTGGGCTCCGGATGGTTCGAGTGTTTAATCCGTGATGCTACCACAAGCGGAAATGGCCTCCGGGGCGCTCATCCGTCTTGGCGCATCGCCGCTCCCGGTGAATAATGAACCCAATGGCCAGTTACCCGGGACAGCTTGCGTCGGAGACGATGCGCGGCGAGAAGCGCGGAGTGGCGTTGAATTCCGTGTTCGCCGCCGTCGGCATTACTGGTTTGAAGCTGGTTGTCGGCGTGACCACGGGCAGCTTGGGCATTCTCTCCGAGGCCGCGCACTCGGGTCTCGACCTCATCGCCGCCGTCATCACCTTCTTCTCCGTCCGCGTCTCCGACAAGCCCGCCGACGCCGACCACCAGTACGGCCACGGCAAGGTCGAGAACTTCTCCGCCTTTATCGAGACCGGCCTGCTGCTGCTGACCTGCGTCTGGATCGTGTACGAGGCCGTCAAGCGCCTCTTCTTCAAGCACGTGGAGATCGAGCCCAGCCTGGCCGCATTCGTTGTCATGTTCGCCTCCATGATCGCGGACTTCTGGCGCTCGCGCGCCCTGCGCCGCGTCGCCCTCAAGTACGACAGCCAGGCACTCCAGGCCGACGCTCTGCACTTCAGCACCGACATCTGGTCGAGCGCCGTGGTGATCCTCGGCTTGGTCCTGGTCGAACTCGGCCACCCCGGCCGCCTGAACCTGCCGTGGCTGCGCGATGCCGACCCCATCGCCGCCCTGGTGGTCGCTGGCGTCGTCGTCTACGTGAGCTGGCGGCTGGCGCGGCAGACCATCGACGCTCTGCTCGACGCCGCGCCCTCCGGCGTGCGCTCCCGGATCATCGAAGAGGTGGCCCGCGTGGACGGAGTGCTCGGTGTGGACCGCGCCCGGATCCGCCGCGCCGGCAACCGATACTTCGCCGACTTTTCCATCGCCCTGCGTCGCAATCTCACCTTCCAGAGGTCGGAGCAAGTGGTGGACGCGGTGACGCAGGCCGTCCGCCGCATCCTTCCCGAGGCCGACGTTGTCGTTCATCCCGTGCCCCGCGAGTTCGGGGGAGAAAACATCTTTGACCGGATCCGGGGCGTGGCGGCGCGCAACAACTTTAACGTGCACGACGTCAGCGTGCAGGTCCTCGGCGGCCGGCTGCATGTCGAGCAGCACCTGGAACTCGACGAGCGCATGCCCCTCAAAGACGCCCACGACACCGTCACCCGGCTGGAAGCCGAGATCCGCGAAAACGTGCCCGAGATCTCCTCCATCCTCACCCACATTGAGAGCGAGCCCGCCACCATTGAGACCACGGATGCCGTCCTGGGCAACCCCAAGCTGGAGAAAAAGCTCAAGACGATCGTCGCCGAGTTCCCGGAGATCATCGACGCGCACGAGTTCACCTTCAAGAAGGTCGGCGAGCGGCTGTACCTCTCTTGCCATTGCACCATGCCCGACTCGCTGCCGCTCGCGCGCGTGCACGACATTTCCACCGCGCTCGAGATCCGCTTCAAGCAGGCGGCCCCTGAGCTCTTCAAGGTCCTCATCCACACCGAGCCGCAGACGGATAACCGTCGGTAACGGCAGGAGAATCAATGGTCGAAGCAGTCGTGAATTGGACGGACAAAGAGCGCTTCATCGGCAAGGCCTCGAGCGGCCACGCGATCGTCGTGGACGCGGGATCCGACAAGTCCGCCAACGGCCCCATGGAGTTGGTTTTGATCGGCCTGTGCTCCTGCACCGCCGTCGATGTCATCAACATCCTGTCGAAGAAACGCGAGCCCTTCACCGGCGTCCAGGTCCGCGCTGAGGCGGAGCGCGCCGATTCGCCTCCGAAGGTGTACACGAAGATCAAGCTCGTCTACCGCGTGACCGGCAGGGTCTCGAAAAAGGCGGTGGAGGATGCGGTGCGCCTCTCGGAAGAGAAGCACTGCTCGGTGGCAGGCATGCTGAAGGCGACCGCGCAGATCACCTATGCCATTGAGCTCGCGGAAAAATGATGCAGCCTTTTTCATCCTCCGGTAGTCTCATCTGCCTATGACCGACAAACGGGTGATCCTTTTTAGCCAACCTGGATGACCGCCGTGCCACACGGCGAAGGCCTACCTCTCGGAGAGAGGGATCCAATACGAAGACCGAGATGTGAGCGCCGACTTCAATGCAGTGCGCGAACTGGTGGAAACCTATCAGAGCCGCGCGACGCCCACCATCGTGATCGGCGACCAGGTGCTGATCGGGTTCGATCCCGAACAGATCGACGAGGCGCTTGCCCGCTGAATCCCATCCAGTCCGTGGCTACCTGGCGATCGCCGGCGCCGCCTTCTGCTGGGGCGGCGCAGCGACGCTGGGGAAACTGGTTTTCACCGGCCGCCTGCTGGGCGGGACCGTCACCGCCATCGACCCGCTGATACTCGCCCAGACCCGCACCACCTTCTCGCTGATCGTCCTGGCGCCGCTTCTAGCCGGTGTCCGCGGAGGACGGGCTTTTGCCATGCCGGTCGGTGACGTGCTGCGGTGCTTCGTCGTCGGCGTAGCGGGAGTTGCGGCCTCGAATTTTCTCTACTACTTCGCCATCGAGAAAACGACGGTTGCGACCGCGATCATTCTCCAATACACAGCCCCAGTGTGGGTGCTGTTGTACATGGTGGCCCGAAGGCTGCAACGCGCCACGGTGCAACGCGTCCTCGCCGTCGCCGCGGCCGTGATCGGAGCGGCGCTGGCCATCGGGCTGGTCGGCCACGCGCGGCTGAGACTGAACCCGCTCGGAGTCCTTGCCGCCCTGGGGGCGGCGTTCTCGTTCGCTTTCTACAACGTCTTCGGTCACGGCCTGGTGGCCCGCTACGAGCGCTGGCGCGTCCTGACTTACGTGCTGCTGGGAGCAGCGCTGTTCTGGCTGGTGGTCAATCCTCCCTGGAAGATAGCAGTGGCGCATTACTCCGGCGCGCAGTGGGGGTTCCTCTTCTTCTTCGCTTGCATCTCGGTGCTGTTGCCCTTTTCCCTGTACTTCACCGGGCTCCAGTACCTCGACGCGACCCGCGCCATTGTGACGAGTTGTCTGGAACCGGTGTTCGCCATCCTGTTCGCCGCGACCTTTGTCGCCGAGCGGCTGTCCTGGTTGCAGCTGATGGGAGTGGCGCTGGTGGTGGCGGCAACCATCATCGTGCAGCTTCCGGACCGCAAGGGAGCGGAGCCTCCCACGGACGCCACCCTCGCTATGGCCGAGTGACGCGGGGGAGCAGGCTGAAGTAGCGCCGCGCTCTCTTCACGTCGTGCGCGATCTGTACCCGCAGGTCATCCACGGAAGGGAACTTGATCTCGTCCCGCAGGCGGCGGAGGAACCACAATTCGACCTTCGTTTCCGCCGTCAGTTCGATGGGGTGGAAATTGAGCAGATGAGTCTCGATGGCGAATGACTCCGAGCCGAAGGTGGGCCGGTTGCCGATGTTGGTCACCGAGTCGAAGCATTCGCCGTTCACCTGCGTCCGCGTGATGTACACGCCGTCCTTCGGCACCAACTCGTCGTAGCGCGAGAGATTGATGGTCGGAACCGTGTACTTGTGGCCGAAACCTCGTCCGCGTCCCGGCGTGCTGACGATGCTGAAGGTCCAGCCCAGCAGCTGGCGCGCCTGGCTGACGTTCCCCTCGCGTAAGAGCTCACGGATGCGGCTGCTCGAGACCTTGTGGCCGCGCACCTGCATGTAGGGGTAAGCCATTACTTCGAATCCGGCCTCGCGGCCGTATTCCTTGAGCCGGTCGGTGTTTCCTGCTGCCTTGTGACCGAAGTGAAAGTTTGCCCCTTCGTGCACCTCGCGGGCGTGCAGGCGCTTGCCCAGGATCCTGACGCCGAAATCGTGCGGTGACGTCAGCGAGAGATCGCGAGTAAAGGGCAGCACGAGGGTAGCGTCGAGGCCGGTGGCCGAAAGAAGATCGAGTTTCCGCGGAAGCGGGGTGAGCAGCTTCGGGGCGACGTCGGGCCGGAGGACGCGTGTAGGATGCGGGTCGAATGTGATCACCATCGCCCTGCCGCCGATCTCCCGCGCCCGCCGCACCATTTCCTTGAGCACATGCTGGTGGGCCCGGTGCACGCCGTCGAAGTTACCGACGCTCAGCACAGTGGGGCCGAAATCGCGCGGGACCTCTTCGATGTGATGGAAGACTTGCATGGCGCTCAGAGCTCGAACTCCAGCTTCAGACCGTCGTGCGCGAGGCGGATATGCGGAGGCAGGGACGCGTTGGTCTGCTCGTGCGCCAGGTCGTGCGAGATGTGGGTAAAGAACGCCCGCTTCGGTTGGATGCGCCCCACCAGCTTGACCGAGTTCTCCAGGGTCGAGTGCGTGGGATGGGGGCGCTTGCGCAGCGCGTCGAGGAAGAGGATGTCCAGGCCCTGCAACTGGGCGACCGATTCCTCCGGGATGTCGCTGTGGTCGGTGAGATAAGCGGCGGAGCCGAAGCGGTAGCCTTGGATCTCGGTGTCGCCGTGCATCACTTTCACGGGCGTAAACGTCGCGCCGAACAGTTCCAGCGGTCCGCTGAAGGTCTTGAGTTCTACCCGCGCCAGTCCGCCGTACTTGTAGTCGCCCTCGAAGATGTACGAGAACATGCGGCGGATGATGTCCGCGGAAGTATCGTCGGCGTAGAGCGGGATGTTCGAGTCGCGCCAGAAGGTAAGTGGGCGGAGGTCGTCGAGCCCGAGGATGTGGTCGGCGTGTGCGTGGGTGTAGATCACGGCGTCGAGGCTGCGGATGCGCTCGCGGATGGCCTGCTCGCGGAAATCGGGGGTGGTGTCAATGAGAACGGAGTGGCCCTCGTATTCCACCATGATGGAGGGACGCGTGCGCCGGTCGCGCGGGTCGGGGGAGTTGCACACGTCGCAGCGGCAGCCGATGGTGGGCACGCCCATCGACGTTCCGCTCCCCAGCACCGTCAGCGTGGCTTTCATTTCTTCTCCGGCGGGTTGTCTCCGCGGCCCTGCTGCGCGATCAGGTTGGTGATCTGGACGTAGGCCATGCGCAGATCGAAGAGGCAGCTGTGGAGCAGGTTCTCCTCGGCGGCGGTGAGGTTGCCCTTGGTCTTATCGGCGAGGATGGCGAGCGTATCGATGGTCTGGCGCGCCCCCATGATGTCCACCATGGCCTTGCCGCCCTCATCCTGCATGCCGCCCAGAGCCATCGCTCCGCTCATGTAGAGCGAGCTGACCAGGCGCTCGAAAGTCATCTCGAACTCCTGGGGTGAACGGCCGGCGAGGGGCGAAGCTCCGAACTTCGTGCGCGAATCGGCGTAAGCATCCTTGCTCGCCTGCTGCTCCTCGGCGGTCGGCGGCGGAGGCATTTCACTGCGCTCCCCACCGCTGCCGGCAGCCGCCTCGTGCTGCGGCGCAGCCTCTTCGGCGGGCGCGGGAGGCGTGTCTTCGCGTGGCGTGTCCTCGCGCCGCTCGCCCTCTGTGGTGAACTTGCGCTTGTCGGTGACGACGAAATCGGATTTCTTTTCTTCTGGCATAAAGAAGTACTCAGTACTCGGCACCCAGTACTCAGACCTTGAGAACCGGTTCGAGTACGAAAGGCAATTCGGCAATGCGGACTTCTGCACTACCAGCAGTCGCTGCGGTTCCCGGACCGCCAGCTTCGCGGCGGATGTAGCCGAGGGCGAGAGTTCTGCCACCGGGAAGTGTTGCGACGCTGGTGATCTCGCCCACATCCTTGCCGTTGGCCTGTAACTTTGTTCCGGGAGCGGGGACGGGACCGTCGATCTCAAAGCCGGTGAAGTGGCGATGGACCGCGCCACGCGAGCGGATACGCTCCACGATCTCCTGGCCGACGTAGCAGCCCTTGATGAAATTCAGGGCACGCATCTGCCCGGTTTCCTGGGGCAGGTCGCGCTCGCGAATGTCCTGGCCATAGCGCGGAATGCCTTGCGCGATGCGCCAGAGTTCGAGTGCGTCGCTGCCGACGGGCGTGGCGCCCGCTGCCATCAGCGCGTCCCAGAGCTTTCCCGCGTTGGCGTGTGCCAGCCAGATCTCGTAGCCGCCGTGGTCGGTGGCCACAACCGTGATCCCGGCGTCGAGCCAGACGGTGTCGTGCACTTGCAGCGGCTGAAGTTCCGGCGCCGTGATCCCCGCTGTTGCCATCACCTCGCGCGCTTTCGGCCCCAGCAGGCCGATCGCGGTCAGCTTGTCGCTGGCGTCGGAGATCTCGACGTCGTCCATGATGATGAACCGGTCGAGCGACTCCCTGAGCTTGGCAGCCTGCGACGCGTCCGTGTCGAGCAGGACGTAGTCGCCGCGGTTGTAAAGGTACATGTCGCCGAGGATGTGTCCCTGGGCGTTGAGCAGAAAGTTGTAAGTGCCTATGCCGACGGCCAGGTCGCGGATGTTGTTCGTCACCATGCCGTTCAGCCATTTCTGGCGGTCGGCGCCGGTGAGCAGCAGCTTGCCGCGCCAGCCGAGGTCAAAGACGCCGGCGCCTGCGCGCAGAGCGGCAAATTCTGCGGTCGCTTCGCTGAAGACAGCCGCGGTCTCCGCGCCATTGAACGCGGCGATACGGGCTCCAGAGGTCCGCAGCTTCTCCGTCAGGGTAGTGGAAGGCATGGTAAACAACTGATTATATCGGACCTCGGAAAGCCGACGGCGGATGGCTGAAGGTGGACGGCTGTGGTAGGTTTTCAGGCCGTGGGTCGAACTGAGAGGAAAAAAATCGCCGCAGTTCCGGGTGACGGCATCGGCAAGGAGGTCGTCGCCGAGGCCATGAAGGTGGTGCGCGCGACGAGTGCGCCGGTCGAGTTCACCGAATTCGATTGGAGCGCCGACCGCTACCTGAAGGATGGCACCACCATCCCGGCGGACGGTTTCACGATGCTGGCGAGGGACTTCGACGCCATCCTGGTGGGGGCGCTGGGCGATCCGCGCGTGCCCTCGAATATCCACGCCAAAGAGATCCTGCTCGGCATGCGCTTCAAGATGGACCTGTACGTGAACCTGCGCCCGGTGAAACTGCTGGACGAATCCCTCTGCCCGCTGAAGAACATGACGCCCGAGGACGTGGACTTCGTCGTGGTCCGGGAGAACACGGAGGGGCCGTACGTGGATGTCGGGAGCGTGCAGAAGCAGGGAACTGCGGACGAGGTCGCCACCCAGGAGGATCGCAACACGCGCAAGGGCGTAGAACGCATCATCCGCTACGCTTTCGAGTACGCCCGCAAGCACGGGCGCAAGAAAGTCCTGATGACCGACAAGTCGAACGTAATGACCTACGCCGGCGGCCTGTGGCAGCGAACGTTCAAGCAAGCCGCCAGGGAGTATTCCGACATCCAGGCGCACCACATGTACGTGGACGCGCTGTGTATGCACATGGTGCGCGATCCGAGGCAGTTCGACGTGATCGTGACTAACAACATGTTCGGCGACATCATCACAGACCTCGCGGCGGGACTACAGGGCGGGCTGGGGATGGCACCGAGCGGGAACATCCATCCCGGGCGGACGTCCATGTTCGAGCCGGTGCATGGGTCGGCTCCTTCGTTCGCGGGCAAGAACATCGCGAATCCGATCGGCGCCATCCTGACGGCGGCGATGATGCTCGACTTTCTGGGTCTGACCAAGGAAGCCGAGCGCATCAACAACGCGGTGCTGGCGGCAGTCCGCGAGAAGAAGACGACGCAGGATATCGGCGGAAAGCTGGGTACGCTGGAAGCAGGAGATTGGATCGCAGGGAAAGTCTGAAAAGCTTCACCGATAAATTAGACACGAGGGAAACCGGAAGCGCTAGTTGAATGCCGCTTGCAGGCGGCGGAGCGCCATCCGTGCCTCTGGGTAGTGGGGATTCAGGAAGCAGGCCCGGGCGTAGCATTCCTTGGCGCGCTTCCAGTCGCGCTTCTTCTCGTAGACCCGACCGAGGTTCATGTGGGGATAGCAGCGGGCCTGGTACCGGGCCGCGTGCATGGCTCTCTGGAACCAGGGAATGGACTCCTCCCACTTGTTCTGCTCGATGAGGTAGGCGCCGATGTCGTTGTAGGGATTGCCCAGGGCGGGGTCTACCTCGATAGCCCGCAGGCATTCGGCGATGGCGCGGTCGTAATCGCCAAGGAACGAGTAGGTCCAGCCGCGGAACGTGTAGGCCTCGGCGGTGGGGAAGGTCTCGATGGAGCGGGTGTAGAGGGCGATGGCCTCCTTGAGGTCGCCCTGCATCTGACACTCGTAGGCTAGGTGAAAGAATTCCGCCGCCTGCTTTTGTGCATCCTGGTTGGCCACGGTGTTGCCCTCAGGGCGGCGCCCCCAACTTCCGCCCGGTGCGTGTGTTAGAAATTATGGTCAATATGGGGTCGGTTGACAATCTCCTTTGCAGGATACTGAACTGGTTCGCCGTCATAGTGCTTGCCGCCGGGGTCGCGGCGGCGCAGCAAGCCCCGCCCTCGCGGCCGCAAGGACAGGTCAAGCCGCCGCAGACGCAGGCCCAGAAGCCGTCCCCGCAGCCGGAAACACGGATTACCCCGGAAGAAGCCCAGCGACTGTTCAGCTCGGTGGACGAGATCCTGCGTTTTGCCAGCGAGGATTCGCGCCTGCCCATCCGGGGGACTGTGAAACGCGAGCTGATGAGCCGGCCGCAGTTCCACGATTTCCTCATCAAGAAGATTGACGAAGACCCGGACACGCAGCGCTTCCGGCGAACGGAAGCCGTACTCAAGAAACTCAGCCTGGTGCCCCGCGACTTCGATCTGCGCGCGTTCCTGATCCGGATGCTGGAGGAGCAGGTGGAGGGCTTCTACGAGCCGAAGACCAAGACCATGTACCTGCTGAACTGGGTCCAGCCCGAGCTCCAGCAGCCGGTCCTTGCGCATGAACTGACCCATGCTCTCCAGGACCAGAACTTCGACCTGGAGAAGTGGTCGGAGATCACCTCGGAAGACGCTCCCGATCCAAAGCAGAAGCCGGTGCTGAAGAACGATCCGTACAACATCGAGCCCGACGAAGAGCGGGCGGCGCGGCAGTCGGTCTCCGAAGGGCAGGCCATGGTGGTGATGCTGGACTACATCCTGGCGCCCAGCGGGCACACGGTGGCCGAGGCGCCGTTCATGGCCGAAATGTTCAAGCAACAGACGCTGCACCAGACGGAAGAGTCGCCTATCCTGAAGTCCGCGCCCATGTACATCCGGGAATCGTTGCTGTTCGCCTACACCTTTGGGCTTGGGTTCGAGCAAAAACTGCTGGCGGAAGGAGGCAAGCAGCTGGCATTCGACGCTGCCTTGCGCGTCCCGCCGAAAAACACGCGGCAGATCATGACCCCGCAGGCATACGTGGACCGCGAGCAACTGCCGCCCATGCCGTTCCCTCGCATCGTCCCCCTGGTCGGGAAGAAGTACCGGAGCTATGACGCCGGCGAGGTCGGCCAGTTCGACGTTTACGTCATGCTCAAGCAGTTCGCCGACGAGAAGCTGGCGGACGAACTCTCCGACAAGTGGCGGGGCGGACTGTACTGGGTGGTGGTGCGGCCGGGACACCAGGTGGTGGAGAACAAGCCGGTCGAGCCCAGCGACCTGGCCGTTTTCTACCTGTCGCGCTGGGCGAGTCCGGACGACGCCACCCGCTTTGCCCAGCGGTACAGTTCCTGGCTGGGGAAGCGATACAAGCAAGCGGATCGGGCCTCGGTTGCCAACGCCAAGAGCGATTTCGCCCAGCGGGTCGCCAGCAACACCAGGTGGAGCACGGAAGACGGCCCCGTCTTCGTCGAGCCCTGGGGCCAGATGGTGCTGGTGATGGAGAGCTTCGACGACCAAACGGCGGCGGGCATCCGGGAGATCGTGCTGGGAAGGCCGCCCGCCGGGGTGCCGCGGCCGAAGCCCTCACCCGAACCGGCGCCGAGGCCATTGCCCCCGCCACCGCCTGCGCCCCACCAGACGGCAATGCCTGCGCTTCCGTGATCGACGCGGTCCGGGCAGACGAGAGCCCGCCCCGTCCCACACAACCGCGTTCTGTATAATCGGCGGTTCGAATCTCAGGAGCGGAACTTGCAGCAGGCGGAGATTGGAATCATCGGCGGCAGCGGGCTGTACTCCATGCCCGGCCTGACCCACACACGGGAAGTAAAGCTCGACACCCCTTTCGGCGAGCCGTCGGACGCCTACGTTGCGGGCACCCTGGAGGGGCGGAAGGTCGCATTCCTGTCGCGCCACGGACGGGGACACCGCATCCTCCCCAGCGAGCTCAACTTTCGCGCCAACATCCACGGCTTCAAGCAGCTCGGAGTGGAGCGCATCATCTCGATGTCGGCGGTCGGATCGCTCAAGCAGGAACATGCGCCGCTGGAGTTTGTGATCCCGGACCAGTTCATCGACCGCACCTTCCACCGCACCGCCACCTTCTTCGGTGATGGCATCGTGGCGCACATCGCATTCGCGGATCCGGTCTGCGGCGACGTCGCCAAGGTGTTGGAGGGGGCGTGCCGGAACGCAGGGGTGGTCGGCAAGCGCGGCGGCACTTATGTGTGCATGGAGGGCCCGGCATTCTCCACCAAGGCGGAATCAAATCTCTACCGGAGCTGGGGCGCGGACGTGATCGGGATGACGAACCTGCAGGAGGCCAAGCTGGCGCGCGAAGCCGAGATCTGCTACGCCACCGTCGCCATGGTGACCGACTACGATTGCTGGCACCAGGACCACGAGTCCGTGACCATCGAGCAGGTGATCGCCAACCTTGTGAAGAATGCGGAGCATGCCTGCGCGGTGGTGCGGGAGGCGGTCAAGGCGATGCCGAAGCAGCGGCGTTGCCACTGCGGGTCGGCGCTGGCCAAGGCCATCGTGACCGAGCCGGCGAAGATTCCGCCGAAGACGCTGGAACGACTGAAGCTGCTGGTCGGCAGGTACGTCGGTCCGGAGGCCAAGGCGTAATGGCACTGCTGGTCGTCGGCTCCCTCGCGTTCGACAGCATTCAGACACCGCATGGCAAGGCGGAACGGATTTTGGGCGGCTCCGCCACCTATTTTTCGCTGTCCGCCAGCTACTTCACCGACGTGCGCGTGGTGGGTGTGGTGGGCGAGGACTTCACCGCCGAACACGAAGCGGTGATGAAGGAACGCGGCGTGGACACCTTCGGCATCCAGCGCGCGAAAGGGAAAACCTTTTACTGGTCGGGCGAATACGGCGAAAACCTGAACGAAGCCAAGACCAAGGTTACCGAGCTGAATGTGCTCGGTGACTTCAAGCCGCGCATCCCGCCCCGGTTCCTCGATTCCGAATTCCTGTTTCTGGCAAATATCGACCCGGTCTTGCAGGCGGAGGTGCGGCTCGCGATGTCGGGTGCGAAGTTCGTCGGCGGCGACACCATGAACTTCTGGATCGGCGGCAAGCCGAAAGAGCTGGCCGACACGCTGAAGCAGATCGACGTGCTGCTGATCAACGACGGCGAAGCCAAGATGCTGGCGGGCGACCATTCCTTGCCGCGGGCCGCCAACAAGATACTGGCCCGGGGCCCGAAAGCGCTGGTGATCAAGCACGGCGAATACGGCGCGACCATCTTTTTCGGGGAAGGCGCGTTCGGCATCGGACACCACCCGTTCCGCGCGCCGGCGCTGCCCATCGAGGAAGTCAAAGACCCGACTGGTGCGGGCGATTCCTTCGCCGGCGGCTTCATGGGATACATCGCGTCGCAGGGCGAACTGAATCGCGGAGTGCTGAAGCGCGCCATGTTCTACGGCGGAGTGATGGGCTCTTTCGCCGTCGAATGTTTCGGCACCGAGCGGCTGCGCCGGCTGACGCGCGAGGAGATCGACGCCCGCTTCGAGATATTCCGCGAACTTACGCACCTGTAATGAGGATCGGGCCGTCGGGTCATTGGGCGATTTGACAGAGCAAGCGCCCCAACGCGAAACCAGACTGGTAGCATCCCTCGCTACCATCGTATCTGTCCTGTCGTTCCTGGCCTTCCAACAGCGTGACCAGGTGCTTCTCTCCGGCGATGCCGTTGCCCACATCGGCATTGCGCGGCGCGTCTTCGATTCGCTGACACCCGGTCCCTTCCAGCTGGGCACGGTGTGGCTGCCCTTGCAGCACCTCCTCACCATCCCGTTCATCCTTAGCGTCGAGATGTGGCGCAGCGGCGTCGGGGGTTCCATTCCCTCGATGATCGGGTACGTGCTGGCGGTGACCGGTATCTTTTGCCTGGTCCGCTCGGTGCTGGAGGATTCCACGCTAGCGCCGCAGGCAGGCCCAGCGGCCTGGTTCGCAGCACTGCTGCTCGCTGCAAACCCCAACCTGATCTACGTGCAGGCCACCGCGCTGAATGAATCGCTCTACCTGGCGGAGTTCATCTGGGCGGTAGTGTTCCTTGCGGAGTTCTCCCGCCTCATCCGCGCAGGCCGGCAGGACGACGCGGCATGCACCCTGGAGCGCTGCGCCATGGTCCTGGCCGCGGGCATCCTGACCCGGTATGACGGATGGATCCTGACCATAGCCTGCGGTGTGGTCGTTGTGATTCTTCTGGCAGAGAAGCCCTTACGGGTGTCTCTACGGGAAAGCAGGCGTATGCGCCGTGCGGTGATCGCCTTCGTCTTGTTGGGTGCGCTCACGCCCACGCTGTGGATGGCTTACAACTACGGCATCTTTCAGGACCCGCTGGAATTCGCCCGCGGCCCCTATTCGGCCAAGGCGATCATGGAGCGCAGCATGAAGGTGGGAGCGTCCGCGCATCCCGGCTATCACGACATCCGCGTTGCCGTCGTCTACTTTCTGAAGTGCGCCAAGTTCAACGTAGCCGAAGGCCGGTGGGAGCCGTGGTTGTTGCTGCTGGCGGCCGCCGGAGCAGCAGTATGCCTCGTGGCGCGGCGCTGGATATGGCTGCTGCTGTGGCTGCCGCTCCCGTTCTATGCATTCTCGGTCGCGTATGAGGCGGTTCCGATCTTCCTTCCTGTCTGGTGGCCGTTCTCCTACTACAACACGCGCTACGGATTGCAGCTTCTGCCGGCGATTGCCGTGTTTGCCGCTACCGCGTTGGCATTCCTTCTCAAACTGAGCGAGCAGAGACGCTGGCAGATCGTGGCCCCTGTCGTGTTCGCAGGGCTGCTGGTCGGAAGTTACTTGTCGGTGTGGGGCAAGGGCCCGATCTGTCTGCGGGAGGTAACGGCTAATTCGCGAACGCGCATCCCGTACGAGAAAGCTCTGGCGCGCGAACTGGAGAAGCTGCCGCCGACGGCGACGCTGTTGATGTATACGGGAGACCACGTGGATGCGCTGCGCCGCGCCGGCATCCCCTTGCGCCGGGTGATCAACGAGAGCAACTTCCCGCTCTGGCAGCAAGCGCTGGACGCGCCTGGGCGCAAGGCCGACTACGTCATCGCCATGGACGGCGGGCCCGTCGCGCACGCGGCTGAGCGTCACCGCGACCAGCTCGAGATGCTCCTGGTCATCACCAGCAGCGGGCAGCCCCGCACCACGATCTACAAGAGCCGGATACCTATCGCACCCTAGCGGCCACTGGTACAATCCAGCCACTCCGCGCTGAATCACCATGACGGCCAACAGTCAGTCCGGGCGTGTGCCATTCTTGAAAGCCAGCGCCTGCGGCAACGATTTCCTGCTCATCGATGGGATGCACGCGCCGCCCGACCTTGCCGCCTTCACCCGACGCATCTGCGACCGGCACCAGGGTGTCGGTGCCGACGGCGTGGAGTGGCTCTTTCCCGACAACAATTCCGACGTCCATGCGCGCCTGTTCAACGCCGATGGCTCGGAGGCCGAGATCTCCGGCAACGGCACGCGCTGCGTCGCTTCGTACTGGGTCGCCGAACACGGCGGGGAGAAGGTGGTGGTGCGGACCGGCGCGGGCGTCAAGGGGTGCACGCTGATAGGCTGCAGCGGCAACGATTTCGAGTTCGAGACCGACATGGGCGAGCCCCAGGTGGGCGACGAGTTCTCCATCAAGCTGGCCTTCGGCGAGGTCCGTGGCATCCCGGTCTCGATGGGCAACCCGCATTTCGTCGTGTTCGTGAAGGAATACGGCCCCGGCTGGCAGGCGGAAGCGGCCGAGATGGGGAAACACCACGACTTCAAGTACAGCATCAACGTTGAGCTGGTGCGGATTCTAAACAAAGGCGAGATCGAGGCTCGATTTTTCGAGCGTGGGGTGGGAGAGACGCAATCGTCGGGCACCGGCTCCTGTGCATCGGCCGTGGCCTCGATCGCTTCGGGGAAAGCGGCCTCTCCGGTAACCGTCCACGCGCCGGGAGGCGCACAAACGGTGCGCTGGGAAGGGAACGTCTTTCTGCGCGGCCCTGCGCGGCTCATCTGCCGGGGAGAATTTTTCATTTAAGATGAAGGTCCCCGCCG